>CBDUNF010000039.1:0-20897 GCA_965368515.1 uncultured bacterium | reverse complement strand
GACGACCCCCTGGTTGCAAACCAGGTGCTCTGCCAGGCTGAGCTACGTCCCCAAATTGGAGCCTGCATTGTAGAACCGCTCCGGGCGGAGGGGAATCCGGTCATAGCCATTGCCCCGATCCCGTGAAATCGGAACACATAGCGCAGTACGCTGGAAACACATCAACAGGTCCTTGAGGGAGGGCAGTCGAATGGCAAACGCAGTGATCGTGGACGCCGTCCGCACCCCGGGTGGGAAGCGTGGGGGCAAGCTCAAGGACTGGCATCCAGTCGACCTTGCTGCCGAGGTGCTGAAAGAGCTCGTCAAGCGCAACAACCTTGACCCGGCTGTTGTCGATGACGTGATCATGGGGTGTGTCTCGCAGACCGGCGAGCAGAGTATCAACGTCGGCCGCAACGCACTCCTCGCAGCCGGATTCCCTGAGGAGGTTCCGGGCATCACAATCGACCGGCAGTGCGGATCGAGCCAGCAGGCGGTGCACTTCGCTGCGCAGGGTGTCATGGCCGGTGTCTACGACGTGGTGATTGCCGCCGGCGTTGAGTCGATGACCCGGGTTCCGATGGGCATCACCATGCAACAAGGACCTGGAGTCCCCTTCGGACCGCAGATGAACAAGCGTTATGACAACGGCATTGTGCCGCAGGGGATCTCGGCCGAACTGATCGCAGAGCAGTGGGGCATCACCCGCGACGAAATCGACCAACTCGCCCTCGAATCACATCAGCGCGCCGACCGGGCTACTTCCGAGGGCCGATTCGAGCGCGAGATCATGCCTGTGGAGGTACGCACTGAAGGCGGCAAGACCGAGATCATGACCCGCGATGAAGGAATCCGGGCGACAACCACCCTCGAAGCCCTGGGCGGTCTCCGGACGGTCTTCAAGCAGGACGGGGTCGTCACCGCAGGCAACTCGTCGCAGATCACAGACGGTGCCGCCGCCGTGCTCGTCATGAGTGAGGAGAAGGCCGCTGAGCTCGGCCTCACGCCACGAGCTCGGTTCAAGGCATTCGCAGTGGTCGGCGTAAACCCGATCACCATGCTGACGGGCCCGATCCCCGCGACGCAGAAGGTCCTCGACAAGGCTGGGCTCACCATCGACGATATCGATCTGTTTGAGGTCAACGAGGCCTTTGGCACGGTCATTGCCGCCTGGCTCAAGGAGACCGGCGCCGATTGGGAGAAAACGAATGTCAATGGTGGTGCCATGGCGCTCGGCCATCCGCTCGGTGCTTCTGGCGCCAAGTTGATGACCACGCTGCTTCACGAAATGGAGCGCCGTGGAGCGCGCTACGGTCTGCAGACGATGTGTGAGGGCGGCGGCATGGCCAACGGCACCATCCTGGAACTAGTCGACGCGTAGGAACGAGTAATGGAGCTTGCGGTCGCAATTGCGATCGGTGTCGCGATCATCGCGGTCACCTTGTGGATCGTCAGGCTTCTTCTGATTCCGCAACCGGACGACCCCGATCCCGATTCGGTCAAAGAGATAGCCGTCGACTATCGATGCATCGTGTGCGGCATGCGGCTCACTATCACCCACGCCCAGGATGAGAATCCCGAACCACCCCGGCATTGCCGGGAAGACATGGTGGAGATTTCGTAGGGCTGTGATTGCTACGCTCGATGGTGACTAGTGAGAGGTCGGCTGCATGGCAAAGAAGTACCACGTTGGTTTTGTGCGGAGGACCATCAACAAGCTCGTTGCACGACAAGTCGCCAAGGGCAAGGGCAGCGAAGACATGTACCTGCTGACAACCCTCGGCAGGAAGAGCAAGCAGGAGCGGACCACACCCGTAACCATCGCCCGTCGCGACGGTGTGCGCTATCTGGTCGCTCCATATGGCAGCGTCGGCTGGGTCCATAACCTCCGCGAATCCGGGTTGGCGGAACTGTCCCGAGGGGGCACCAGGGAGGAGATCTCAGTGACTGAGGTTGATGCCGCGACCGCTGCTCCCGTCCTCAAGCAGTATTACCGCGACGTCAAAGTGACACGACCGTTCTTTGATGTGGGCAAGGAAGCCACCGTCCCGGAATTTGAGGTCGTGGCCGATCGGCACCCGGTGTTCCGGGTCAACATATGAATTCGCGACTTGTCCCCACCTGTGGAGAACAGAGTGGATAACTACAAACGTGTAATTAGCGGTAGTTGAGCGTCATCGCAAAGCCGGAGGCGATTCCGGCGAGACCGACCAGCAACCAGGTGTTGTCGGGACTCCCCGGCAGCAATGTGATGTAGTTGGCGAGGATGATCAGAACACCTAGGCCCATGAGACCGAACATCAGGACGACGAACCAAGTGGGCGATGGGCCCTTCTCAGCGACCGGATCTACCCGCTTCGGGGGGGTGGGGCGGCGATTGGCTACTTTTTTACGCTTTTTCGATACTGGCATGGCCGTAAAGGCTAGCGTCCAGGAACCGATACTCTCCAATGCATCTAACCAAGACGCATTCATTCCGAGGGAACAATGACCGACACAAAGATCCAAGACGAGGTCGACGAGGATCGGTCAGCCGCGCTCTCTGGCGGTGGGGGCCTGCGTCTTCTGCACAATATGGGGTGGACATTTATCTACCTCGGCGTGCTCACCCTTGGCTTTGTCGTCCACCAACTCTTCATCACGACCTGGTTCGCACAGCAGGCTCAAACCGAGCTCGCGGTCGAGCGTCTCGAGCAATGGGAAGACACCGAGATCTCCGAAGTTGTTGTTGTCCCCAATACTGAAGGCTCAACCGAACCCGGCGTTGAACCGGGAGACTCGGGCGAACAAGGAGGGGGCGTCCGTGGTGCACCGCTCATCCTCAAGGTCGAATCAGCCCCCGACCTCGGGAACGCTTTCGCCTTGATTCGTATCCCCAAGCTGGAGCGTCTCGAGGAGGGGTGGAACGTCGTCGAGGGCGTGCGGACTACCGACCTCCGCAACGGCGCAGGACACATGCCCGATACAGCGATTCCTGGGCAGCCGGGCAACGCCGTCATCAGCGGACACCGCACCACCTGGGGACAGCCGTTCCATGAGCTCGACCAGCTAGATCCGGGCGACCGCATCGAAGTTGACACCGCGCTTGGTACACACATCTATGAGGTGCGGCAGACTCTCGTGGTTGAGCCGACAGAAGTCTGGGTCGCCGATCCCCGCGAGGGTGCATGGCTGACGCTCACGACCTGTCATCCCCTGTTTTCCGCCCGGCAGCGGTTCGTCGTGATCGCTGAGTTGGTGTTCGGACCAAACGCCGAGGTCATCGAGGTGATGTCGTGATCATGAGGATTTGGCGGTTGCTGCCCGGGCCATTGAGCGCCCGCATCATCCAGGCGGCCGTAATTACCGTGGTGTTTCTCGTCGTCCTCCACTTTTTCTACAGTTGGCTCGGCAACACCATCCTCGACCAGGGAGGCACCGTCGGATGAGGGTGCTCGTCATCGACAACTATGACTCGTTCACCTTCAATCTCGTGCAATATCTCGGCGAGTTGGGGGCTGATCCAGTCGTTGTACGAAACGACGTGATGAAGCCGGACGAAGCCGTCGATGGAGGCTTCGATCGGTTGTTGATCTCCCCGGGACCCGGCCGCCCTGAGGAAGCGGGTTACTCGATTGAGTTCATCAAGACGTTGGGAACACAGGTTCCGACCCTCGGCGTGTGTCTTGGTCATCAGGCGATCGCGGTTGCATTCGGCGGAGTGGTAGATCTTGCCCCGGAACCACGCCACGGGAAGGTGTCACCGATCACACACGACGGTCTCGGGATCTTCCGTGAGCTCCCCAATCCGTTCGAGGCGACCAGGTACCACTCACTAGCGACTATCGAGCTACCCGAGGATCTTCAAGCTGTTGCGCACAGCGAGGACGGCGTGGTCCAGGGCATTCGGCACCGCAGCCATCCCATCACCGGGGTCCAGTTCCACCCCGAAAGCATCATGACCACCGCCGGAAAAGATCTCCTCGCCAACTTCCTGGCACAAGGCTGACCGCCACCCCGGTTCTTGCGTATCTGGTGTCCATATGTGGACGTGGTGTACGCAAGAACGAGGAGGGGGCGGGGTCACGTGGCACAATCGGTCCGAACCCACTGAAGGAATACGTCTTGCAGAACTACCTCGAGACAGCAATTGAGATCGCCGCCGCGGCGAGCGAGATCATGCTGAAGTACTTCGATATCGGCGTCCCCGCCGATTGGAAGGAAGACAACACACCCATCACGATCGCGGACG
Source organism: uncultured bacterium (assembly GCA_965368515.1). Lineage (GTDB taxonomy): Bacteria > Actinomycetota > Acidimicrobiia > Spongiisociales > UBA5794 > JAAETI01. The sequence continues at coordinate 16,687 of CBDUNF010000039.1, read as the reverse complement.
AGACCATCAACCGCATGGTGATTGACCGGGTTGTGGCCGAGTACCCGGACCACGGTGTTGTCGGCGAGGAAGCCTCGGTCGTGAAGCCCAATGCCACGATGCAATGGGTATGCGACCCCATCGACGGCACGATTCCCTACATGCTGGGCATCCCAACGAACGTCTTTGCGCTGGCCCTGTGCGAGGACGGTCGCCCGGTCGTCTCTGTCGTCGCCGACCCGTACCTCGACCGCATGTACACGGCCACCCTCGGCGGAGGCACGTTCTGTAACGAACGGAAGCTCACCGTTTCCGACACCGCTTCTTTGCGCGGATCATTCATGAACGTCTCGGGACGCACGGCTGGTGCCGCCGCGCACACTCCGGCTGTCTACTACGACCTGAAGAAGGCGGGGGTTCGGCAACTGCACCACAACTCAATGGTCTACGAAGTCATCCAGGTTGCGTCGGGCATGTTTGATGGGGCCATCTTCACGCAATCGACCCCTTGGGATGCGGCCGCCGGGGTTCTGCTGGTTACCGAAGCGGGCGGAATGGCATCTGACGTCTGTGGCAAAGAGCAGCGCTACGACAGGCCGATCAACGGCACGATCTTTTCCAACGGCGTCCTCCACGACGATCTGGTGCGGCTCGTGGAGCCGCATCTGGCCCAAGGGAGCTAGGGCTTCGCCTTCAGCAATCGTCCCGACAGGCGAAGACTGCCTCGGGCTACCCGTCGTCGCCGGGTGGTGGCTCTTCCGGAGGGGTGACGACACCGAGGTCGATCGACACCACCGAGCCATCATCGACCATCGTGCCCGGCTCGGGGCTTTGGCCGGCAACCAGGTTCTCCAGACCAGAGTCGGGGGGAACTTCGACGGTGCCACCGACCACCAGAGTCAGGCCGAGGTCGAGGAGAGCGTCCTCTGCCTCTTCTTGGGTGAGACCGACAAGATCGGGAACCTCGACGCGGATCAGCACGCCGAGACGTACATGGATCTCGGCTCCGAACACAACCTCGGTTCCGGCAGATGGTGTCTGGGCGGCGATCATTCCAACCAGGCCACTGGCCTGAGTCACCTCAACGGTCTCCGGGTCAACGACGATCGTCAGCCCGCGTTCGCCCGCAAGACGTTGCGCATCTGGCACCGAGCGGCCGGTCAGATCCGGGAGTGGGAATGGTTCCGGACCCACGGAAACAAATATGCTCACCGTCTCGTCTCGTTCTGCCAGCTGCGACGGTCCCGGTTCTGTCGTAATCACAAAGCCCTCGAGCATGTCGTTGGAGAAGTCCTCCTCAACGACGATATCGGTGAAGCCGAGGCGGGTGAGCTCCTCTTGCGCCGTCGTCGCGGATACGCCTACAAGGTCGGGCATGGTGAGGAATCGCGGCCCGCTGGAGACAACGAGATCGACCACAGTTCCTGGAGCAGCCTCGGTCCCGGCCGGCAGCGACTGGCTGATGACCGTTCCTTCTGGGAAGTCCTGGCTGTCCTGCGGGGTTTCGGTGCCGACGACAAAGCCGGCCGCCTCCAACTGGGTACGGGCGTCTGCGACATCGATGTTCGTAACGTTGGGTATCGGGAACTCTTCAGGTCCGGCGGAGATGACAAGCGTGACCTTGCTGTCGGGTTCGACTTCGGTGCCCGGCTCGGGATCCGATGTGATCACCAAGCCCTCGGCGACATCGAGGCTGGGCTGTTGGCGGAATGAGGGTCTGAGGTTGGCCTCATCCAAAGCATCCTGGGCATCGGCCAGCGTGAAGCCGGTCAGATCTGGAACGGATATGAGCTCCGGGGCCGCGGCCTCGTCGGGACCGCTGAGCAGAGTCCACAGCATGAAGCTGCCAATGAGGAGCAGACCAATCAGCCCAACAATGGCGAGGATGTAGCTGGTTTGGCTCCGTTCCTTCTCCGGGTACTGGGCGACGTGGCGGGCAGTTTGATCCGGCGTCGCGGTCGGCGGTGGAGCCGGACTCGTCATGAGTCTCGTTTGTGCGGTGGGCTCCGCCGGCACATTCGCGGGAACCGGATTGGCTGCGGCGATGGCCTGCTGTTCGATTGTCATCTGATGGGCGACCGTCATCTCCCCGCGGAGATATCGCAATAGATCCGACCGCAGCTCATCCGCGGACTGGTACCGGGCGTCCGGGTCCTTCTCCATCGCCCGCTCCACAACGGCTTCGAGGCCGGCCGGGACATCCGGGTTGATTCCGCTTGGCGGCTCAGCAAACTCGGCGACATGCTGATAGGCGACCGCCACAGGGCTCTCACCGGTGAAAGGCGCTTGCCCACACAGCAGCTCGTAGAGAACTACGCCGAGCGAGTAGATGTCCGACCGAGCGTCGGCGGGTAGACCCTGGGCCTGCTCGGGGCTGAAATAGGTTGCGGTCCCGATGACGGCGCCGGTACGGGTCAGTTCTTCGGAGTCGTCGAGAGCCCGAGCGATACCGAAATCTGTCACCTTCACCGTTCCATCCGGCGTCAGCATGATGTTGCCCGGCTTGATATCGCGGTGGAAGACACCCGCCTGATGGGCGACGGTTAGCGCCGCAGCAGTCTCCGCCGCGATCTCTGCTGCTCGACGCGGTAGAAGCATTCCCTCGGAGCGACGAACGTCGCGCAGGGTGCGTCCCTGGATCAGCTCCATGACCATGAAGTAGGTGTCGTCGTGGCTGCCGAAGTCGTAGATGCTCACGATGTTGGGGTGATTGAGGCCGGCCGCGTTCTGTGCTTCTCGTCGGAACCGAGCGACAAAGGCGTCATCGCGGGCGAATTGCGGGTGGAGGATCTTCACTGCGACGCGACGACCCAGGGAGATGTCTTCTGCTGCGAAGACGTCTCCCATGCCACCTCTGGCGAGGTGCCCGGTTATCTGGTAGCGGCCTTGAAGCACGCGCGATTCAGTCACGAGAGGTGATGGTAACGAAGCTGGGGGCTACTGACACAGTTCACTGACCTTCCAGGCCGACACCAAAGAACTCTGCAAACACATTCTGGGCTATCGGCGCGGCGACGGTGCCACCTGTAGCGGCCTCGCCTGCGTCGCCTCCGGACTCAACGATGACTGCAATTGCTATCTGCGGATCGCCGGGTTCGGCGTCCACTGGGCCAAATCCAATGAACCAGGCATGGGGTGCTCCTTCGGGGACCTCGGCGGTTCCGGTCTTCCCTCCGATGCGAATCCCGGGCACCGAAGCGCGCCGCCCGGTCCCTGAAGTCACGACATTCTCCATCAGACCGGCAAGGGCGCTCGAGGCCGCCGGGCTGGTTGCCCGGAGCCAAACCAGCGGTTCGGTCGCTTCTTCGACGAATCCCTCCGAGTTGAAGACCTCCTGCACCAGGTAGGGCACCATGATTTCGCCGTTGTTGGCCACTGCCGCCGCGGTCAGGGCCATCTGGAGCGGTGTTGCCAAGACGTCGCGCTGCCCGATGGAAGTCTGGGCGACACCCGGCAGGTCGAACTCGAATGAGGCGGCGTCGGGAATGGTCGAGGCTATCGATCGGATCTCCAACGGGACCTCGGCGTTGAAGCCGAAGGATTCGGCGGCGTCGATCAGTTGCTCGGCGCCAACCTCCATTCCCAGCATCCCGAAGATCGTGTTGCATGAGCTGGTGAATGCCGTTGACAGCGGAACCTCAGAGCCCGAGCCGCATGCCTGTCCGTTGAAGTTGCTGATAGTTGCGGTAGAACCGGGTAGCTCAAGCTCGACAGGATTGGGGAACGGGGTTCCGGCCGAGGCGACACCGGCCTCGAGCGCTGCTGCGGCTGTAATGACTTTGAATGTCGATCCCGGTGCATACGACTGTGCGGCGGCTCGGTTCAGCAGCGGTTGTGTCGGATCCTCCTCGAGCGCCACCCCAACCGGTCCGGCCCCGCCACCGGTCAGAGTGTTCGGATCGAAGTCGGGTGTCGAGACCATGGCGAGGATCGCTCCCGTTGTAGGGTCGATTGCGACAACAGCACCACGCTGGTCACCGAGCGCTTCTCGAGCGACGGTCTGAAGTTCGTGCTCGATGGTGAGACGCAAACCCTTGGGACGCACATCACCTCCGAGGAGAGCCGACAGCACGCCGGAGATGGTCGCATCGCGGTAGGACACGAGGTCGTCACTATGGGTGGACTCGATACCTTGGCTACCAAACAGCAACGTGGTGTAACCAACCGTGTGCCCGTACAACGCACCCTCCGGATAGCTGCGGCGGAAGACAAGGGGATCAGCGGGATCCGCTTCAGATTCAGCCACAACAACGCCATCCGCGGTGATGATGGTTCCCCGTTCGCGACCCGTCTGGCTCGTAGCAACCCGGACGTTGCGTGGATCGTCGCGGTACTCGGGACCAACGATGACCTGATGATATGTGACGGCGCCGACGAGGATGGCGAATGCGACGAAGACCGCCCCGGCGAGCATTCGAATGGGGCGATTCATGTTCTCTCCCCGTGAGAGGTGCGCACCAGGAGGGCCACCAGCACCATGTTGGCTAGCAGTGACGATCCTCCGTATGACATGAACGGCAACGTGATGCCGGTAACCGGGAAGAGCCGCAGGACCCCGGCGAGGATGAGAATGGCCTGGACGGCGATCACGATGGTGAGGCCGAACGCCAAGAACTTTCGAAACACGTCACGGGATCGGATGGCAATCCCGAACCCTGCTGCCGCCAGCAGCGCAAAAGCGGCCAGTACGGCGATAGAGCCGGCGAAACCCATTTCCTCGGCGACCGAGGCGAAGATGAAGTCTGTCGATGCCGCCGGAATCAGGTCTGGTCTGCCCAGACCAAGGCCGCTTCCGGTCAGGGACCCGCTTCCCATCGCAAAGAGGCTTTGCACTATCTGATACCCGGCGTCGGCAAAGTCATCGAACGGATGCAGCCAAGCAAAAACCCGTCGCTGCACGTGATCGAACATCTGATAGGCGACGAGGCCACCACCGGCAACGATCACGAACCCTGCACCGAGGTATGCGACTCGCCCGGTCGCTACGAAGACCATGGCGATGAACAGAGCGAACAGCAGGAGGGATGCGCCGAGGTCCCGCTGATAAACGAGGACCGCAAAGCTGGCGCCTGCAGCGATCAGGATCGGGCCGAGTTGCCGCGGCTCCGGGAGGCGGATCGGACCGATCTTGCGACCGGTCGTGGCCATGGCCAGATGACGATCGGCGAGATATGAGGCGAGGAAGATGACAAGAAGTACCTTCGCCACCTCGCCCGGTTGAAAGCTCAGCGACCGAGATCCCACAGGCAATTCCAGCCGTACCCACAGCCGAGATCCGTTTACCTCCGCTCCGTGAAGCGGCCATGTCTCGGGGAGTAGTGGGAGAAGGAGGAGAACCACAGCGCCGGCGAGAAACAGATAGCGGTACCGGCGCAACATCACGACACCTTCGTCGCGCAGCAGCAGGAGAACAGCGGTTGTCACCGCACCGGCTAGGAGCATCGACCAGCGCTGGATCGAAGCCAGTTCGGGATCGAGGCGGTATATCTCGGTGAATCCGATTGCGGTGAGGAAGGCGGCAATCGGAAACAGGTATGGGTTGCCCTCCGGCGCCCACCGGCGCAGCGCCATGTGGATCGACCCGAAGCTGACTGCAAAGACCAGGAAAGTGAGTGCGATCTGGGCGTCGAAGCCTCTGCCTGCCGCAAAGTTGACTAGGGCAACTCCCATCGACGCAACAACGGCGGCCGCGGCAAGGAGTGCCGCCTCGGCGTTACGTGTCACGGGGAGACTTCTACCACCGCGACGGTCGTGTTGTCGGTGCCTCCAGCCGCATTGGCGGCCTCGACCAGTGACCATGCGGCTTCAGATGGTGACGATGCTGCTTCGAGCTTGGCGGCGATTTCGTGATCACGCAGCATCGAGTTGAGGCCGTCGGAGCAGATGACGACGAGGTCCCCCGGTACGAGTTCCTTCGTGAACTCATCGACCTCGATATCTGGTGTGCCAATGACGCGTGTGACCAGGTTGCGTCTGGGATGTGTCTCAGCCTGCTCCGCTGTTATTCGGCCGAGAGCGACGAGATCGGCGACGAGGGTGTGATCTCTGGTGAGTTGCTGCAGTTCTCCATCACGAAACAGATACATCCTGCTGTCGCCGATGTGGCCGACCCGAACGGTTCCGTCGGGGAGAAACAGACCGAGGGTGAGGGTGGTTCCCATACCCGAGAGCGTGTAGTCATCCTCGACGGCCTTGACCACGGCCTGATTACCTAGTCGGAGCCGCTCTCCCGGGGTGACATCGGCAGACGGCTCGGCATTGACGGCCGCCTCGATCGCAATCCGTGAGGCGACCTCACCAGCGACTGCCCCACCCATGCCATCTGCGACCGCGATAACGACCGGCTCCTCTTTGGAGCCGTCGATACTTGGCCGCACCGAGTCCTCGTTGCCGGCGCGTACCAACCCAACATGTGTTGCAGTAGCCCAGGTGTATCGCATCAGATCAATCGTCGCCTATGTGTGTCGGCCTCAAGATATCGCCAAACCGGATTTGTGAATTAGCCCGTAAGGATAAGCCAAGACGCGCGCCACCGCCGCTGTGGGCCCCGTGTACTCAAGAAAAAGCGAGACTTGCCGACAGATACCTGGTAATCGGGACACGCAAGGCGGCGCCCTTTCATGACATCGGAGGCCAGATTCTGGAGTGACGTGCCCGGCCGCTCACGGTCGGCGTGGCTCACGCGCGACGAGCCTCAGATGCGCCCGGCCGACCTTGCCGCTCTGCTGAAGATAACCAGCGCATTCTCGTCCGGCTGGGAGGTCGGCGAGATCCTTGATTCCCTCTATGACGAGCTGCAGTCGATCTTGCCTTTTGATCGGCTGGAATACGCCGTCGTCGACGATACCGGTTACCGCCTGATCACCCACTGGTTTCGTGCCACCTACGAGTCGAAGCTGATCCCGGTCGGGTACGCCTACCGGAGATCACAGCGGGTCGCTACCGAGCCGAAGTACCGGGTGACTGCGCTCGAAAACGACATGCCGGCCTATGCGCGGCACCGGCCTCCCGAGCATCCGGTGAGTTTGCTGGTCGCCGAGGGGATGAAGTCTTCGCTGAGTTGTCCGCTGATAGTCGGCGATGTGGTGAAGGGCTTTCTGTTTTTCAACACAGTCCGCGCCAAGGGATACACCGCGCATCACGCCGCGTTGATCCAGCTGATCGCGGGCCATATCGCGGCCGCAATCGAACAGAGCCGGCTCAACGACCAACTCAAGGGTCGCAACGAGAAGCTTCAGGAACTCGAGCAATCGCGTCTCGAGTTCATTGCATCAATCAGCCACGAGCTGCGAACACCGTTGACGGCCGTTGTGGGGTTTGCATCTGAGATGCAGGACCGCATCGAGGACTTCAACGCGGATGAGCTGCGCCAGTTCGCAGGAGTCATCGCCGCACAAAGCAATGAGGTGTCCGGCATCGTCGAAGACCTCCTCGTCATTACCCGCGCCGAGGCCGGACACCTCGCTGTGACCCCGAGCCCGGTGAGTCTTTCCGCCGAGCTGAAGATCGTGCGCGGCTCCATGCCCAATGATCGCCCCGACCAGCGAATAACCCTGGGCCTCATGGATGTGGTGGCCTGGGCAGATCCGCTTCGGGTTCGCCAGATAATTCGCAATCTGCTCTCCAATGCGGTGCGCTACGGAGGTAACGATGTCCGGGTTACCGTCGCGGCGGCGGGGGATGAGGTGACGGTCATCGTTAGTGATGACGGGCCAGGTGTCCCCGACGGAGATCGGGAGATGGTTTTCAAAGCCTACGGTCGCTCCAATCTCTCCAAGAGCAAACCGGGGTCCATAGGTCTTGGTCTGACGGTTTCTCGCTACTTGGCCGAAGCCATGGAGGGGAGCCTCGAGTACGACAGGGTCGACGATTGCAGCCGGTTCATCCTGACCCTGCCGGCCTATCACCCGGGCAACAGTAGATACGAGCGGGCTACCTGACCTCGAGGATTGTCTTTCCTATCTGGACGGCGTCGCCCTTCTGCAGCGAGGTCGGGACCGTGACTCTGCGCCCGTTGACGTACGTGCCGTTGGTCGATCCAAGATCGCTGAGAACCACGGAGTCGTCTTGAGCCCCGATCCGGACGTGAAACTCAGACGCATACGCATCGTCGAGGTAGATGTCGGCATCTTCGCTGCGTCCGAGCACGGCAGGTGCTCCGATTGGAAAGCGTTGTCCGGCAATGGTGTCGGAGCGGACAACAACGAGTTCGCCACCCTTCTTGGATCGCCGCACCGACTGGGAAGGTCCGATGTGGGCACCAATGGAGCGCCCGATCTGCCAGAGGAACAGGTAGATCAGTGCGATGAAGATCAACTTCAGCAGATTGAGAAACAATGCCGGCACGGTGCTCCCTATTCAGTCCGTAGCGCAAATGTGGTCGGGCCGAAGGACAGCATATCGCCGGAACCTACCTCGAGAGGGTCGGATCCGAGAGATATCCCGTTAACCGAGCTGCCGTTCGCCGAATCGAGATCCACAATCCATAGCCTGCCACCCTGGCGGAACAGGACCGCATGCAGGCGGGAGACCTCCTCCTCGTCGAGGGTCACGTCGGCTTCGGACGAGCGCCCCACGACCACCCGATTGTCGGCAAGCGCAAAGCTTCGGTCTCCGCGGTGCTCGGCGAGCTCTCCCCAACTTGGGAGCAAAGCGGGAACCGTTGTGCCGTCGCACCGAATGGACCCACGGCCGATTGCCGAATCGGTAGCCAGGCGGACCGAAATCGGGCCACCGATCCGCCACCCTCGTTCCGCCGCAGTTGCGGTGAGAGCGTGGCTCAGTTCCGTGGTCAATTGGGTGGTGTCGACCGCCGGGTCCAGGTCTCCCTCGCTGACCGCTATTTCGAAGTGGTTGGGGATGCTGGGTCCGGTTCCCCCGTCTTTGACCATCAGGTCGGCCTGACGGATCAACCGATTGGCCATGTCGACCGGATGCATGCGACCGCGGAAGATGGCTGCCGATAGGCCGTCGGCGAGCCGCTCCAGGCGCTTCTCGAGGTTGCGTGCAATACCCATAGGGCGGATTGTACGGAGCCTCGACAATTAGCCAGTCAGGATCCGGAATCCTCGGGATGCAACGGGATCGATCCGTCGCGGCTGTGGTACTCGGCGTGGGCGTCGACCAGTTCACTCCAGTTGGCCGGGTTCTCGATATCGACGGCAACCCGGTGGGTAGTTCGCGGGCTCCCATTGATGTCCAGGCCTCGAGCTTTGCGCAGCACCGCCGCGCTCGCATCGTCGATGCGACGGTGCTGGGCCAGGTGCTCCTCCCACGATACGGTCAGAAAGAGCTCCGAGAGCCGATGGGGGTTGGAGGCGTCGCGATAGAGACGCCATCGGTATGCCCCGGTACGCAACCGGACAAGGCGAACTTCCTGCATGACCTCGAGAAACTCATCGAGCCGATGGTGATCGACGTTCCAGGTCGTTGTGATCATTACCGGGCCGCCGACGGTGACAACGTGATCGGGCTGGGTCCGGCTCTCTTCGAACTCGGGCGTCTCAACATCGTTGAGCGACGGGATATGCAGCATCGGGGCAAGTAGGAATCCAACTCCGGCACCGGCGACGCCAAAGACAACGTACGAGCCGTTGGCGCCGATCCCGTCAGCGACCCATCCGGCAAGGATCGAACCAAGAGGGAGCACCCCGACAAACGACAGCGTGTAGAGGCTCATCGCCCGTCCCCGCACCCAATCTGGCGACATCAGTTGCGCGGTCGCGTTGAGAGTTGCCAGAGCCCAGACCCACGACATACCTGCGACCAGGAGAGCAGCTATTGCGAGCGGCATCGACGGCGAGAGACCGATGGCGACTGTCGAGATGCTGAACAGTCCAACGGAAACGGGCAGTGTCAGCGAGCCCATCTTGTTGGAATAGGCGTTTCGGGTGAAACCGCCGCCCAGGGCGCCCAGGCCCATTGCACCGAGCAGGATGCCGTAGGCACCGGCGCCGCCTCCTAGTTCCTCGGTGCGATTGGGCAGGATCGACTGCACGACCGCGGATGTCATCGCAAACATTGCAGCCAGACCCAAGAGACGGCGGAATGCTGGGGTGAAGCGGGCGAACCGGACGCCCAGTGCGATCGCATTGACCATGGAGGTTTCTTCTCGATCGGGTGTCGGCATCACCCGGGCCAGTGAGATGAGCACCACGATCACGCCAAGGTAGGAGAGGGCGTTGAGGGCAAACGCAACTTCGGCACCGGCGACCACGAGGATGAATCCGCCTAGTGCCGGGCCAACGGCTCGCGCCACGTTGAAGGCAACTGAATTCAAGGCGACCGCGCTTGCGATCATTCCGCGAGGAACCAGATCGGGCACGGTTGCCTGCCAGGCCGGGAGATTGAACGCTAGCCCGGTGCCGAGGAGCAGGCCGAGGGCGAGCAGCGAACCCGGGGTGATTCGGTCCAGCATCGTCAGTGCGGCCATCGCGGCAGCCGACACCCCCATCAAGCCTTGAGCGAATACCAGCACCCAGCGCCGATCGAACATATCCGCGATTGCCCCGGCAGCCAGCGACAAGAACAAGAGCGGCAGGGTCGATGACGCTGCCATCAGGCCAACCCACGTTGCCGAATCGGTCAGCTCGAGCATGAGCCAGGAAGCGGCCACCGCTTGTAGGAACGACCCGACATTCGAAAAGATCGAGGCAACCCACAGCGTGCGGAAGCGACGGATCTTCAGAGGGGCGACGGTTGTGGTCATTCGCCAAGTGTACGGCCATATGAGGGTGGTCCTTCCTCCGGGCCGGTCCTGCCTTGGCGGGAAGAATCACAGCGACAATGCCGCTCTGATCGTCGGCTCCAACGAGGCGTTCTCGATTCAACCCAGCGTTACGGGGGTACCGCCGACGGCGTGTTGCACGGCGAGGCCTGTCGCTACGGCGCGGGTGCTGGCTCCGGCGTCGGGGACATCGACCGACTCTCCGGCGACAGCTCGGGCAAAGGCTTCGGCCTGGGCGCGGATGCCCACACCGAAGGCGTCTTCCGTCTCCGACCCAGCGACTACCACTGTCCCTGATGCGGTAGCCAGGCGGGTTCGCCCGCTGGGAAGTAGATCGATGAAGATGGCGCCCTGCTCGCCGAGGATCTCTGTCCGGACATCATCTTCGTAGCGGCAGTTGCGGCTCAGATCCACTGTCGCAACCGCCCCACCATCGAGCTCGAGAACGGCAACGAGGTTGTCGACGTCGCCAACCGCGGCCAGCGACTCGTCCACCAGCGGCAGGTTGAAGGAAGTGACCTTGGTGACCGGACACCCGGTGAACCACTCGGCCAGGTCGTATTCGTGGACACCACAGTCGATAGCGAGTCCGCCGCTTGTGGCGGGGTCACAGAAGCTGACCGGGGGTGGGTCGGCATCCCATTGTGAGAGCCGAACCATCAGCGGTCTTCCGATGGCGCCGCTGTCGATGAGGCGCTTGGCGGTCGCCCACGGTGGTGAGAATCGCCGCCAGAATCCCACCTGCAGCACCCTGCCGTGCGTCGCAGCTTCCCGGCCGAGGCGATCGCTGTCGGCCGGGTCCAGAGAGAGCGGCTTTTCGCACAGCACATGGAGACCGGCGTCTAGACCCTGTCTGACGAGAGCCGGATGGCTGGTCGTAGGCGTTGCAATCAGCCAGGCCTCGATGTCGTCATCGGCAAGAGCCTGTTCGATCGTTGTGCAGGGATAGGCCCCGATTCTCCCAGCGACGGAGTGGGCAACCGCGGCATCGGTGTCCACAACTGCGACAACGTCGACAAGGGGAGATGGCGCAATGGCGGTGGCGTGGAATGCGCCCATTCTTCCGACGCCGATAACACCCATCCGCAGTGGTGTAACCATGTGTCGATGCTAGCGGGATGACCGCCGCCGACCTGCTCGAGCTCCACAAGATCATCAGTTCTGCGGAGGTGATACCATCTTCTCCCCCGCGGGCGAGTGGCGGAATTGGCAGACGCGCAGGATTCAGGTTCCTGTGAGGTAACACTCGTGAGGGTTCAAGTCCCTCCTCGCCCACGAAGGCTCGTCGCGGACGGGCCTTCGCCCACTCGCACGGCCAGGTCCGTCGTTTCCTCCATCCAGGGCCAAGCTCATGGCATATTCCGACTTCGCACCAGCCCGCCGGGCTCGGCGGCGGCGAAGAGTCGTCATTCTCATTCTTCTCATTGTCGTCATCGGTGTATTGGTTCTGGCCGTTCGCTACCGCACAGAGCGCCGTGAGAGCATCGACTATCTATCAGCAGCCGAAGAAGTAGCGGTGACGCATGCCGAATTTGCGGAGCAGTTAGGCGCTCTGTTCCAGGGACTCGGGCGCGAGGATCGGCCTGCCCTCGAGTTGCGGCTTGAGACGCTGGCCAGCGGCGCCGATGCCGCCGTGAAGATGCTCGAGGAACAAGTCGTGTCTCGTCCCGTCGGGGAGGTTGCCGGCTTGATGGCTGTCGCCGCCGAGTCGTGGGCGGAAGGCCTCCAGGTTCTGGACGCTGCCGTGATTTCGATACTGGATGCTGAACCCAACGATCTGTCTGCCGATGAGCAGCTCGAGGTGTCGTTTGAATTGATCCGGGTCGGTGACCGCGCCTACCTGAAGGCCCTCGAAGCCGTCGCCGAGCTGGATCCAGAGATCGCTCCATCGCCACTGCCCGAGGTTTCTTATGCAGGAGGGCAGTTCGCACCGCTCTACAACCCGACGGTTGTGGCCGAGCGGCTGCGGCGTCAAGGGACATTGGCTGAACTCGTCGACGTCGCGCTCGTGGCCAATACCGTCCCCGAACCCGTGAGTGAGAGCGCCGCCGGCATCTGGACGATCCCGGCTTCCGACGGGCTTTCGCTCCGGGTCACTGTCAGCAATACCGGCAACGTCGTTGCGGAGAACATCACCATCCTGGTTACCTTGCAGCGGGTTGGCTCGAGCGAAGCGATCGATCCGCTCGGGCAACTGATTCCATCGATAGAGCCCGGCAAATCTGAGATCCGTGATTTTGAGAACCTCAGCGCCGTCCCGGGCGAGGTGTACTCCGTCACGGCAACCGCTACCGTCGATGGCAATGCCGACGACACCGATGACAACACCTTCAACTTGGTCTTTGAGAGGAACGCCGAATGATTGAGATAGCGATGGTCGTTGCCATCGTCGCTTTGATCGGGGCCATTCTGGTCGCAGTGCAGGTGAACGGGTTGCGCCGCAGGTTCAACTCTCTCCCTGCCGACGCCAACATCTTCTCCATCCTGCGAGGTGTCGACAACGAACTGGGTCGTCTCGACGCGGTGACAGCAGCGCTCGAGCCGCGACTGGAAGACGTCGAGGACCTTCTGCCGCATGCCATAGTCAACACTGGTGTCGTGAACTACGACGCGTTCGGTGATATCGCAGGCAACCTTTCCCGGTCGATGGCGCTGCTCAGCCTGAACGGAGACGGAGTGGTCCTTTCCATCCTGGTCGGACGGCAGGATGTCCGGGTCTTCACCAAGGAAGTCAGAGGATTCGTCGGCATTGAAGAACTGTCGCCGGAGGAGAAGGAAGCGGTGGCCCGGGCGCAGGGGTAACCTGCCACGGTCATGATTGATCCACGTATCCTCCGCAGCGAGCCGGAGACACTCGAGACGTCGCTGAGCCGACGCGGCATCGAACTCGATGTGAGTGCCCTCGTAGCTCTCGATGAACGACGCCGCACCGAACGAATGCGCGCAGAAGAGATTCGTTCTGAGCAGAAGCTGGCGGGCAAGTCAGTCTCGAAACTCCAGGGCGAAGAGAAGCAAGCTGCCATTGCCCAAGCCGGTGCTCTTTCCGCTGCTTACAAGGAGGCGCTGGCTGCTGCCGATGCCGCTGATGCAGAGTTCAACGAAATATGGATTTCGCTACCCAATCTCGTAGATGAGACCGCAGCAGACGGTACCGAGGAAGACGATGCTGAGACCCTGCGGACGTGGGGAGAACCCCCCGTCGGCGAGTTTCTCGACCATGTCGCCCTTGGCGAGAAGCACGGGTTCCTGGACGTGGAGCGTGCCGCCAAGGTTTCGGGAAGCCGATTCGGCTTCCTGCTGGGGCCGCTGGTTCGGCTCGAGTTTGCGCTGGTCAGCTATGCAATGGATCGGTTGGAGGTCCACGGATTCACCCCGGTGATCCCTCCCGTATTGGTGCGAGACCATGCTTTATACGGGACCGGGTTCTTCCCGGGTGACCGCGACCAGGTCTATGCACTTGCCGATGACGATCTCTATTTGATCGGCACATCCGAGGTTGCGTTGGCTGCCATGCACGCCGACGAGATTCTCGACAGGGACACCTTCCCGCTGCGGTATGCGGGCTTTTCGACATGTTTCCGGCGCGAGTCGGGTACCTACGGCAAGGACACTCGCGGCATCTTCCGAGTCCACCAATTCGACAAGGTGGAGATGTTCTCGTTTGTCGATCCGGACACGGCCCGTGACGAGCATGATTTCCTGCTCGCCCGGGAGGAGGAGTTGGTCCAGGGACTCGGTATTCCGTACCGGGTGCAGAACATCGCTGCCGGTGACTTGGGAGCTTCGGCGGCCAAAAAGTACGACATCGAAGCGTGGTTCCCCGGGCAGGGGCGGTATCGCGAGATCACGTCGACATCCAACACGACCGACTACCAGGCCCGCCGGCTCAAGATTCGGTTCCGCGGCGATGAGGGCAACCAGCTGGTGTACACCCTCAACGGCACGGCCATTGCCATGGGCCGCTGGCTGATCGCCATCGTCGAGAACAACCAGCAGCCCGACGGGACAATCGTGGTGCCCGAGGCGCTGCGACCCTATGTCGGGTTCGAAACGATCGGTTGACCTTGAGCAACGGGTCGGTCTTCGCCGACATTGCCGACAAGTACGACCGGATCAACCGCATCCTGTCTCTCGGCCGCGACCAGGCCTGGCGCCGGCGTGTCGTCGCGCTCCTTCCCGAGGGCCGGCTGCTCGACCTCGGGGGAGGGACGGGTGCCGCCAATGAGGTCTTTGGCCAGCGCGACGTGGTTGCCCTCGACCCCTCGCGTCAGATGCTGTCCCTGAACGACGCCGCTCGGCGGACCGTGGCGGTTGGGGAAGGGTTGCCTTTCGCCGACGGGGCGTTTGATGCTGTGTTCTCGGCATACGTCTTTCGTAATCTCGACTCTGTCGAGCAGACCGTTGCCGAGGCATCTCGAGTACTCCGGCCCGGGGGCCGGTTGGGTGTCGTCGGCCTGGGACGTCCCCGCGCCAAGGCAGCGGCAATGCTGCATCGCGCTGGATCGGCGGTGGTGCTCCCGGTCGTCGGAACCATCGCCGGAAGCCGCGAGGAGTACGTCTATCTCAATCGGTCGCTCGACAAGCTTCCTCCACCGGAGGAGCTGTTTGCCGACGTCCCGATGCGCCGTGTCGATCTATGGCGCATGGGTCCGCTTGGGTTTGTCTACGGAGTAGTACTCGAAAAGGTGTGAGGGCCGCTCACTACGGCATGAAGCACGCCTCGACCGACGGGTCCCCCTCTTTCTCGTTGAGATCGACCGCAGTGATGACGTAGCAAGTCTTTCCTACGGTGAGGGCAACGGGATAGTCGATGAAGAACACCCGGCCGTTCTCGCGAACGGCCTCATCGACCGAGGTCCGATACGTGTATGGCCCACCGGGGAACTCGCTGTAGTAGACGTTGTAGAAGTTCATGTCGCCGATCGAGTTGGGGGTCCAGGATACGTAGGCTTCGCCGCTGCCTCCTGCGAGCCCAACGGTTACCCCGGTGACCTGTGCCGGTGGCCCGGGGTTCGGATCGAAACAGTCCTCGATCGATCGACGGCTTTCCTGACCGGCCATGTCGACCGCGACAACTTGGTAGCACGTCATCCCGACCGTCTGCGCTCGCGGCCAGTCGACGATGTACCAGCGACCGTTGGCCTTTGTGTCGGGGCCCAGATACGGGTTCGTGACGAGTGTCTTAGTTCCGCCGGGCAACTCGCTGAAGTAGACGTCATAGTGATCGATGTCCAGTTCGGGATTGGGTTCCCAGGAGACATCGATTTCGCCGCTGCCGCCACCAAGCGTCACGACTAGGCCCGTCGGTTGAGCTGGCACCGCGTCAAGGCCGCGGCGCAGGAACGCTGCCATCTGCTGGCGCGTCACATAGTCGTTGGGGCAGTAGCGGTCGTTGGTTGGTGGGTTGCAACCCTTGGTGATCCCGGCGGTGTAGAGCTTGTCGATGTTCGATTCAAAAAAGCTGCCGTTGTCATCAACAAAGACGTCTGTCCCGCTGTCGTCGGTCAGCCCGAGGGCACGAACAAGGAATGCTGCCATCTGTCCGCGGGTCACATAGTCGTTGGGGCAGAACTGGTCGTTGGTTGGTGGGTTGCAGCCCTGGGTGATGCCGACTCGGGCCAGCCACTCGATGTCATCAGAGAAGATGTTCGAGTCGGGGACATCGGTGAACGAAGGAGCCGCGGCAACCGGTGTGACCACCGCGATGCTGAGGACCGTAGCAAGGAGAAGAAGAAGCGTCCGCCGTGCCATGAGAACCCCCTGGTTCTGACGAGTATGTGATCAGAAGTCTACGGGACTAGAGCCATGTCGCAAGATCCCGACACCCACCCAACCCAAGTCCCGTTGCAGGAGGTTCGTGTTGCCGGGTGTTCTGTTGCACAGAACTCCGAGCTCTTTCTGCGCCATTGCGTCGGGGGTGGTTTTGGCGGGTGTTCTGTTGCACAGAACTCCGAGCTCTTTCTGCGCCATTGCGTCGGGGGT
>CBDUNF010000038.1:0-21182 GCA_965368515.1 uncultured bacterium | reverse complement strand
GGGCATTCTCCAGACGTCCGGTGCCAGCTACTACTGGTACAACGACACCGGTGATGACACGGCGACCACCTGGGGCGCCTACGGAGTCGAAATCGGTGGTGAGCCGCTGGATCGTGACGAGGTCTACACCATCGTCACCAATGACTTCCTTGCCGGCGGACAGGACGGATGGACCACCTTCGCTGATGGCGTTGAGCGGTGGAACACCTACTACGACATGCAAGAAGGCTTTGTCGAGTACGTGAAGACGATCGATGTGATCGATGCCGAGGACATCCCGGGCGACCGGATTGTCCAGCTTGATGACGTCGTGACCATGCTCCACACCAACGACACGCACGGTCGCTGGGCTGCCGACTCATACGGCGGCGGCATGGTCTATCTGGCTTCGCTGATCGAGGAGCAGCGGGCGCATAACCCAAACGCACTCCTGTTGGACGCGGGAGATACGTTCCAGGGCAACTCGTTCGCCAAGTTCTTCAAGGATCGGCCCGACAACCCGATCTCGGGCGGAATGAACCTTCTCGGTTACGACGCCATGGTCGTCGGCAACCATGAATTCAACTTCGGTCCAACGACGTTCGCCACGATGCTCGGCCAAGTTGACTTTCCGCTGCTTGGAACCGCAAACATGGACGATGACGGATCGTACGGGTTCATCAACGACAACGTCGATGACTACGTCACTCTGGATGTCAACGGCAAGAAGGTGACAATCCTCGGATTCACGAATTCGAGAATCTATCGATACGAACTGCCGACGAACATCCCGGGGATGACGTTCCAACTCGCCTACGAGGAGGCACCGACGGTGGTTCCAGCCGTGCTTGCTGCGGAAGACCCCGACCTCATGGTCGGTCTGACGCATCTCGGCTTCGCACCGTATGGCGACGAGATCGATAGCGACAAGTTGCTGGCCGAGACTGTGGCGGGACTTGACGTGATCATCGGTGGGCACAGTCACACCACCCTGGATCCGTCTGCGATGGTTTCGTCCGCAGCCAATCCCGATGGGACCCTGATTGCGCAGCGCTACGCCGGGTACCTCGGAGTGGTCAACGTCGGCTTCATTGGCGACGAGATCGTCATGCGGCATGGCTATCTGATCCCGACAAGTGAGGCCACGCCAGACCCGGAGCTGGAGGCCTATCTGGCTCCGTTTGTCGCCGAGATCGATGCCTACAACGACACCCAGATTGGGCTAACTGAGGTACCTATCGATTCACTCGAGGGTTACACCCAGGAGACCAACGGGGCCAACCTGCAGGCTGACTCTGCGGTGTGGGAGCTCGAGGACAAGAGCGGCATCGAGGTCGACATCCATCTATCAGGAGCGATGTCGAACCGAATCGTCGCCGAAGGAGCTACGGCGGCATCACCGTTGCCGATAACCAACGGTGACATGTTCACGCTGATGCCTTACGAGAACTCGCTTGTTGTGTTCGAGATGACCGGTGCCGAGATCAAGGAGATCCTCGAGCGCGGCTACCGCAATTACTGGTACTACAACTACGAGGATGACTACGGCGGGTACTCGCATTACACGACCTGTGCTCTGGCAACGAACTCGGGCAATGTGCTGACGTATCTAGCTGGCGGCGAGTCGGTGCTGCCGGATGGGAACAATGTCAAGTCGTTCACGATCGGTGGCGTCCCCATCGATCTGACGAACGACACGGACACCTATCTGGTGTCAACCGTCAACTACGTCGCAGCCGGATCGTGCAACTTCAACGATGACGGAGTGACCCTGTGGCCGCTCGACCAGATAGTCGCCGACACGCAGCTCTATGTGCGTGATTCGGTGATCAACTATGTCGATGCGCAGACGGGTCCGATTGCTCCGGCTATTGAGGGAAGGCTGGTCTGGACACCGATCCCATAAAACGTCAAGCCGACCGACACGAATGGGGCTCCGCTCATGCGGGGCCCCGTTCCATTGAATCTGAGTCGCTTCTCAGTCAAGGCAGAACGTGGTGACCTCTACGATGCCGACAATGTCGCCGGGGTATTCGGCGGCAAACGTGTTGGCATCTTCAACCGTGGCAAAGAGAACGGACACCCCGTTGTAGAACCCTTCGGCCAGCCCGAGGCCCTCTTGGGCACCCTGGTCACAGGCCAGATCGGAGTAACCGGCGAAATAGCCGAGTGTCTTGGCCGCATCGATCGCATCCTGGAACTCGGCCGGCATGCCGTCGGTGGCTTCGTCCTGCAGGACTACGCCCAGGTAGACGCCGACAGCGTCGCCACCGTGGGTCGGCACAAAGGTGGTCGTGGTTGTCGTGGGTGCCGTCGTCGTTGTGGTCGATGTGGTTGTGGTCGTTGTAGCGGGCGCTTCTGTGGTCGGTGGCGCCACCGTCGTGGTGGTTGTTGGGGGCGCTTCGGTGGTGGTCGGTGCAGTAGTTGTTGCCGCGGCAGCTGCGGTCGTGGTGGGTGGCTCGTCGGAGGAGCCACAGGCCGCGACAAGCAGGGCCAGCGAGATCAACAGGATTGTGCGACGAATCAAGGGATTCCCCCCGGGTAGCAGAGTGACTGCTGAGAGTATATGCCGGTTGTGGCATGTGGCTGTTCTAATCGCGAGTCTTTGCGTACTCCTCGGCTCGCGCCAGTACCTCCGCTCCCGCCTTGGCGACGCTGCCCGAGTCGAAAGGGGGTTGCGGGTCATACTCGATCATCAACTGCATTGCTCTGGCGGCGTCCGCATCCACCAGCAGTTCTGCGAGTCGCAGGGCCATATCGATCCCCGAGGACACGCCGGCCGCGGTGATGATCCTCCGGTCGAGGTGCTCGACAACCCTGGTGGTGGTCGGGTTGGCGCCCGTCTTCGCCAGGATGTCGTAGGCACCCCAATGGGTAGTGGCGTCGAGTCCTACGAGCAAGCCAGCGGCCCCCAAGATCAAGGCCCCGGTGCAGACCGACGTGGTGAACCGGGACGATTCGTGAGCGGTGCGCACCCAATCCAGCACCCGTTCATCGGTCATCAGTCGACGGGTACCGACACCTCCTGGAAAGACGACGACGTCGGGAGACGGGACGTCTTCGAAGACCGCATCGGCAGCGAGGCCCAGGAAACCGTTGTCGGTTCGAACGTTGCCTTCGACGTGGCCGACAAAGACGACCTCGGCGCCGGGGAGGCGCTGCAGCACCTCGTACGGCCCGATGGCGTCCAGCGCGGTTATCTTCTCGAATACCGGAATCGCAATCTGCATAGCACTCCCTCCGTGAGAACCGACGCTAGCGTCGGTGCGATGGAGGTGGCCACGTGAAAACGATCGGGTTGCTCGGCGGCATGAGTTGGGAATCCTCTGTCGAGTACGAGCGGATTATCAATACTGAGGTGCGACGTCGGCTTGGAGGGGTGCACTCGGCCGATCTCCTCATGCGTTCGTACGACTTTGCCGCGATCGAGGCTTTGCAGGCGGCGGCGGACTGGAATGCTGCGGGCGCGGTGCTGGCGGCCGATGCTCGTCGCCTGCAAACCGCCGGTGCCGATCTGATCGTGCTGTGCACCAACACAATGCACATCGTGGCTCCGGCCATCGAGGCGGCGATCGACGTGCCATTCCTTCACCTCGCCGACGCCACCGCCGCCGCAGTAAAGAGAGCGGGAATCACCAGGATTGCCTTGCTCGGGACTCGCTTCACCATGGAGAAGGCCTTCTATCGCAGCAGGCTGGAGCAGCACGGCCTCGACGTGATTGTCCCGGGCGATGCCGACCGCTCAGTGGTCCATGACGTGATCTACGACGAACTTGTCCAAGGTCTGATCGTTGATACATCGCGGGAGCGGTACCTCG
Source organism: uncultured bacterium (assembly GCA_965368515.1). Lineage (GTDB taxonomy): Bacteria > Actinomycetota > Acidimicrobiia > Spongiisociales > UBA5794 > JAAETI01. The sequence goes on along the minus strand of CBDUNF010000038.1, from coordinate 17,385 downwards.
AGATCATCGCCCGTCTCGAAGGCGCGGGGGCGCAAGGTGTCATCGCCGGCTGTACCGAGATCGAGCTGCTTGTTACCCCCGATGATGTCGCACTGCCGTACTTCCCGACAACTAGGTTGCACGCGCTAGCCGCAGTGGATGCTGCACTTTCAGCCTGATCGACAAGCAGCTGCCAGTTCGAACCGCATTGTCTGGATCAAGCCAGCCGCACGAGACCGCGACAGATTCCAGTTCCGGATGTCGCTCGACTGCTCAGCTTCGAGCCTTTCGACGACACGCATTTGTGCACACCGGTCCCCGATCTGATCGATGTTGGCAACGATCGCAGGAACGGCATCCGGCGATAAGCCCTGATGCAGGTAGCTGACGTCAACACCCGGGGCCGACCGCGGCCGATGCTCCAGGTTGTACCCGGCTATCAACCCATCCGGGTTGACGATGTTGAGGATGAGCGTGGCTGCAAGCAATCCCGCAACAGCCGGTCGGGCAAATCGATCGCGTCTTCCTCTGAGGACACTTCGGGTCAACCAGACGAGCACAAACGCAATCCAGAACATGAAGACGGTGGTGAACACCCGCAGTCGCGTTAGACCGAACGCATCCACGTACAGCGCCATCCGCACTAGGGCCGAGATCAAGACGAACCCGGTGAGAAGAACGAGTGCAGATTGCAGACGGTGAAGGCGCTTTTGATCGCGGGCGGCAACGATCCAATCGAGAAACAGCACCACCATCACAACAATCGCGGCCACCCATACGAGCTGGAAGAACCCGCTCCGGGCCTGCTGGGCGTACGACACATCACGCGACCCGTAGGAGACGGCCACCTCGAAGATCTGGAAGGCTACGAAGACCGCAAACAACCCATTGACCAACCACATTGCTGTTGCTGCTTCGGTCATGCCGAGAGAGCCGCGTTCTGCTGGTTCCGGTGATGATGCCGGCTGAGACACGATGCCGCGCAGGAGGCCGAGCATGCCCCAGCTGATGAGCCCGGCCAACCCCACGGCAGCGACAATAGTGTCGGGAAGTTGGAGGTTGAACAGGTTTCCGATGGCGTCGCCAAACACCTGGTCTGCGGACATGAAAAGACTGCCGAACACGACAAGCATCGGGACCGCGACAAAGACCCCCACAGCCACTCGGCGAAGCTTCTCGGTTCCTTGCAGTTCCAAGTTGCGTAGATCGCGACCGACGATCAGGAAACCCCCGAACGACGTCCGGGCCACGATCTTCCTCGCTGCCCGGGCGAACTCCGACGCAAAGACCGGTCGGCGCGAGCCAGGGTTGTGCGCCGTTGCCGCCAGCCCAAGGAGGGTGAGTGAAGAAATGACATTGATCGCAACCAGCGGAGGGCTAGCGCGGACGGCTGTCAGCGCCGCAAACCCGATAGCTGCCAGGTACATGGTCCACGTCGGGCCGTCGGCCGTTCGGCCCAGTCGTACTGCTCCGTGCAACAAGCCGGCCACGATGACCGCGGCCGCAATGGGAATACCAAGTCCGGGCGGTTCGCTGCTGATTATCGAGGTGTGAAGCGCTATCTCGGCGCCGACCCCCACCGCTACTGCGGTGGCCAGAATGGTGAGGGGCCTGGGTACGGTCTCCGGTTCGAGATAGTCGCCTGTGTGTTGGTCGAGAACCTGCACGAATCTCCCTCAGTAGCTCGTGCTCGACAACGGAGGAAGGCGCGCTTTAGGTTCCCGCTGGTCGAATCAGCCGTCCTCGAAAAGAGCAGACATGTCACGCAGTGTCGGGTCTGAGGATCACAACCGGGATCTCCCGATTGGTCCTTGACTGGTACTGGCTGTAGCCGTCGTATGCGGCAAGCACGGTTGGCCAGAGGCGGGCTCGGCGTCTCGCATCGGCGGTGGCTGCGGTCACGGGCATTCGATTTCCATCTATCTGGATCGACACGCGAGGCCTTGCCTGCAAGTTGAGGTACCACTCAGGGTGCTCGTCTCTCCCGCCCCATGATGCGATGACGACGATGTCTTCGCCATCTCTCAGGTACAGCAGCGGAACGGTGTGGTCTTTGCCGGTGTGGCGCCCAACGGTGGAAAGCAAAAGCATGTCGTTGTTGACGAGACGCCGACCGACCCGGCCGCGCGTCGTTCGGTATAGCAACCGGTGCAGTGTGGAGAGGTGCTTGGCGGTCCGGTCGCGCATGGGGGCAGACTAGGCGGCACGAATTCTCGACACGATGTCAGATCCGTACCTGGATTGTCCTACCATATCGGCCATGTCCATCGACGACATAGCGCGTGCGGTTGCCGAATCCGCACTGAGTGCCGAGGAGCGCCTTGGCTTCCTCGACCTGTGCGAAGCGCGTTCAGTTGATGAGCTCCTTGCCGATCGGCAGCGGGTGCGGTCCTATCAACGGGTGATCCAGCAGGGGGTTGAGAACGGCTCGGCGCTGGAAGAGGAACTCGCCCAGCCGATCGCAGACACACTGGTGGCTCTGCTCGATGATGCTGCCGACTGGTCCTTTGTTGAACGGCGCGTTCTTGCTGGTGCTGTGGAGTACTTCCTCCGTACCGATGACACTGAGGGTGACTTCGGCTCGGATCATGGATTGGCCGATGATGCAAGAGTCGTACTTGCCGTCACAAATGCCCTCGGTCGCAGCGACTTATCCGACGACCTAGTCACAATCCTCGGCTAGCTCGTCGTTTGAGATGGGCCTCAGATGATGGCGTCGTTGGTTCCAGCTGCCTGCCGCAGGATTTCGGTTTGGCCGGTGTGATAGGTGTCGTGGAAGTAGTCGAAATGGAGACGTTGGGCGACGGTAACAACGCGGCCGTCAATCTCCTCCTCTGCGGAGAACTCCTCATCGGACATGGTGCCCAGCGTGTTGTTGATTGCCTGCTGGCTGGCTTCGATCGCCGATGCCAATTGCTCCAGCGGCAGCACTCCGGGGCCATCCTCGAGGATCGGCTCAGACTCACGTCGATACCGATCGAGTTCACCGGCTGGAAACTGCGGCTCTCTACCGGCCGTCGTCAGTATCCGATCCCGGTAGACGAGGATGTGGCCCAGGGTCCAGTTCAGGCAGTTGACGTTGTACGGAGTCTGGATCAGAGACTCCTCATGCGTCAGTCCGGCGACCTGCATGCCGACGATCGACGTATTGCGTCCGAACGCCTTGGCGAGATGTGGTGCGTTGATCATCGTGGTCCCTCCGTTGCACTTGATCCTAGAAACCCGTGCAGGCCTGCGTAGGCAGGGGCGCCGTACGTCGACTGACCTACCGGCGCCACAGCTCGCGAGTGAACAGCAACACGACCGGGAAGATCTCGAGTCTGCCGACGATCATCAGCAACGAAAGCAGCCACTTACCGGCGCCGGGGACGAGCACGTAATTGGAACTTGGACCCACCGCGCCCAGGCCGGGACCGACATTTCCAAATGATGAGGCAACCGCAGAGGCCGACGACACCAGGTCGAACCCGGCCCCGGCGAGGTCGGTGATCACACCGAACGCAAGCGTGCCGGTCATGAAGATGAACATGTACAGGAGAAAGAACGACTGCACCGACTTGACGATCCCATCTGGGACAACATCACGGCCGAGACGGACAATGAAGATTCCCCGCGGGTGGATCACCTTGCGCAGGTCGGTCTTGGACGCCTGATAGAGCACGCCCAGCCGGTACGGCTTCATCGAACCACCAGTTGACCCGGCCATGCCGCCCACGAACATCAGGCCGAACACCATGATCTGCAGCGATGCCGGCCATATTCCGAAGTCGGCTGTTGCGTATCCAGTAGTGGTGACCAGTGAGGTTATGGTGAACAAGGAGTCCCGGATCACATCGCCGATTTCGTCGGTCCAGGTGCCGATCGCTGCGACGAGCGAGGCCACCAGGACTATGCCACCGTAGAGTCGGAACTCGGCGTTACGCAGATACTCGCGGGGTCGAGAAAGAGCCCGGAAATGCAGGGCAAACGATGCGCCGGCCAGGAACATGAAGATGATGACTACCCATTGCGCGTAGGCGCTGAACCCGGCCATCGAGCGGACGTCGGTGCCGAATCCACCAGTGGACATCGTGGTGAACGAGTGGGCGATCGCCTCGAACAGAGTCATGTCCCCTGCCCACAACAACAGCGCCTCAGCGAGGGTGAATCCGATGTAGACCAGCCAGAGACGCTTTGCCGTCTCCCGGAATCGGGGCGTGAGACGGTCCGGGGTTGGCCCCGGGGATTCGGCACGCGCCAACTCCACACCACCAACTCCAAGCAACGGGAGAATCGCAACCGACAAGACAATGATCCCCATGCCGCCCAGCCACTGCGTCAGCGCTCGCCACAACAGGATTCCCTTCGGGAGCATCCCCGGGTCTGGGACGATCGAGGCACCGGTTGTGCTGTATCCGGCGGCGGTCTCGAAGAAGGCGTCGGTCAGGTTGACGATCTCGCCGGTGAAGATGTAGGGCAGTGTCCCGAAGAACGTCATCGCAATCCAGGAAAGGCCCACGATGGCGAAACCCTCGCGAGCGGTCAGCTGGGTATGTCGTTCCGACCGGCCGTAGCGCCACGCAGCAGCACCGGCACCGATCGTGACCAGGGCGGCGAGGCCAATCTGCAACGCATCGCCGTACTCCTGATAGACGAGTGCGGCGATGATCGGTACGAGCATCGCCAGGCCCGATGCGCCAACCACGGCTCCGATCACACTGAGAAGGCGACGCCGCGACATCAGCCGGACAGTTCGCCAACGAGGTGAATTGCCCCTGGAAGAGCGATGATGATGAGACGGTCGCCTGCCTCAATTCGATCGAGGCCACGGGGCACGAAAGCGCGGTCGTCGCGGACAATGCCGCCGACAATCATGTCGTGTGGAAGGTGTATCTCGCGCAGGGTCTGGCCGACGACTCTGCTCGTCGCTTCGACCTCGACTTCAAGCGCTTCGGCATCACTGTCCTGGAAGGTGACGACTGAGTGAATATTGCCCCGCCTCACGAATCGCAAGATCTCGTTGGCCGCGGAGAGACGAGACGAAACCGCACCGTCGATTCCGACGCCGGCCAGCAGCGTGACGAGGTCGAGCCGGTGGAACCGGGAGACTGCCGTCGGGATTCCGACGGCTTTGGCGACAAGAGAGCCGAGGATGTTGATTTCGTCCCAACCGGTGAGAGCGAGCGCGGCATCGGAGTTCTCCAAGCCCTCGCTGTGAAAGAGTTTGGGATCGGTCGGGTCGCCGCAGACGGCAACCACGCGGGAGTTTTCGGTCGCGATGCGCCGGACCCGGTCGGGATCCTGATCAACGAGGATCGTCTGCAGCCCCTGCTGGCAAAGCCGCTTTGCAGTGAGCTCCGCGACGCGAGTCGCGCCGAGAATGGTCACCTTTCGTGCTGGCTCGAGGTGGAGCCCGAGCATGTCGAGCGCTGAGTCGGCTTTGTTGGTCTCGACCATGATCACAACGTGGTCACCTGGCAGAATTCGGGTCCCGCCGCGGGCGATGATGGTTACCCCATCCCGGACGATTGCAGCCACCAGCCACGACCACTCAGACATCTCCTGACGCAGATCGGCGAGGAGCATTCCAGCAGCAGGGGCATCGGCGCCGATATGACCGCCGATGAGTTCGAGGCTACCGCCTGCGAACTCGCGGACCTCGGAGACCCCACGCTGGCGTACGAGTAATTCCAGGTCTCGTGCGGTTGCATCGCCGGGATCAATGAGCAGGTCAACGCCCAGAGCAGCGGCACCGGCCCGCAACTGAGGGTCCTCGACACGGGCAATGCGGCGGGCGTTTCCAATCCTGGCTGCGGCGTGGGCCGACAGGACGTTGACGGCATCGGAGGAGGTGACCGCGATAAACAGATCGGCCTTGTCGGCGCCGGCCTGTTCCAAGGTCTCCTGGCTCGAGCCGTTGCCCGTGATGACGAGGCAGTCGATCTCCTCCTGGACCTCCATGGCGGTGACCGGATTCGATTCGACTACTACAACGTCCTGGTGTTCGAGAGAGAGCCTCTCAGCGAGGTGGGAGCCGACGGCTCCGGCTCCGATTACAACTATCCGCATTTGTTCAAACCTGTGGGGAGATGGCGCGCTACAGCGTACTCGGATGACATCGCCGGTCCACGTCGGGTCGGCCACCGAACGGGCACACTCAACACGCGGGTTGGGTTTGCGGATTCATCCGCCGAAGGTCAGTACCAGCGCATGGATCACAACCCCGACCAGCCCGCCGACGATGGTCCCGTTGATGCGAATGAACTGGAGATCCCGGCCTACCTGGAGCTCGAGCCGCTGGGAGGTCTCGTCGGCATCCCAGCGTTCAACAGTGGAAGCGATGAGTGACGCAACTTCGGGTCCCGATCGTTCCGCCAGGTGTTGCGCCAGGTTGCCGGTCCATGCATCAACCCGCGCCCGGAGGTCTGGGTCGGACACAAGACGCTGACCTGTCGAGAGTGCCAGTTGCTCCAGGCGCTTGCGGAGGTCGGATTCGGGCTGATCCGCCGCCGCGGCGAGGTGGTTCTTCAGCGAACCCCACAGACCGTCGGTCCACGCAGCGAAGTCAGGGTGATCGAGGATCTGCCGTTTCAGTTGATCGGCGCGCTCGGCGAGCTCAGGCGAGGTCCGAAGTTGATCGACAAAGCTCCTGGTCCGCTCGTTCAGAAGATGACGGATCTCGTGGTCCGGGTTCTCGGCGATTTCGGCGATGAACTTCATCAAGCTGACGTAGATTTTTTCGAAGACCACATCATCAACTTGCCCGGGAACCCACCATGGGGATTCACCCCGAATTCTCCTCCGGAGCAGGTCTCGGTTGTCGGTTATCGACTTGCTGATCCCGCGCAAACCGGCCGTCACAAGAGCCTCGTGGTGTCCGCCCGCAATGGTGCGATCAAGCAGAGCGCCGACCAGAGGCGCGGCATCCAGCCCTTCGACTCGTTCGGACACGATGCCACGGATGCTGCTACGGATCTCATCTTCGTTGACGGTCTCTGCGAGAGCGGCGATGACTCCGGATGCCTGTCGTGCCACCGACCGGGCATTCGCTGGCTGGATTAGCCACTCCCCGAGACGGCGAGACAGATTTGCCTCATGGACCCGAGCAACGAGCGAGTCGGGGTTCATGAAGTTTCGTTGGACGAACTCGCCCAGACCGCGTCCGATGGCGTCCTTGCCACGGGGGATGAGTGCCGTGTGCGGGATGGGGATCCCGAGGGGGTGACGGAAGAGGGCGGTTACGGCAAACCAATCGGCTACCCCACCAACCATGGCCGCCTCCGCAGCCGCCCGGACGTATCCCGACCAGCCGGAACCGTCGGTGTAGGCAAAGGTTGCAATGAATACGGCCGCAGCCAACACGAGCAATCCCGCCGCGCTTCGCTTCATGTTGCGCAAGCGGCGAGCTCGCAGCTCGTCGAAGCCGGCTAGTAGGTCGGGCGTACTCATAGTGAAAGGGTAGGGGGCATCACACCCGTTGGACCCCGGACGGGCGGCCGAGTTCTGGGCGTCGTCGGGTCGGTAGGGTGTCGCCCTCACAAGGGAGCGGGTTTGACCGAGCCGACCGACATCCGACGAGGCGGGTTCATCGATGGGCTCCGTGCGGTAGCCCCACTGCTTCTTGCCGTCGTCCCTTTCGGTCTTGTTCTCGGCGTGACCGCGGCGGGATCTGCGATCGGCGGCGGATTGGGAATCGCCACATCACCGATCATCTTCGCCGGTGCTGCCCAACTCGTGACGGTTCAGTTGTTCGACACCGGCACCAGTGCGGTGGTGGTCATCGTCACGGCGCTGGTGGTCAACATCCGCCACCTCATGTACAGCGCCGCAATGGCACCGCATTTCAGGGAATGGCCAAGGCGCTGGCGGCTGGTGTTGCCCTACCTTCTCACCGATCAAGCTTTTGCGCTGTCGATCGTTCGCTACGAGACGACAGACGATCCCGTCTACAAGCGATGGTTCTTCATCGGTTCCGGACTCGGGTTGTGGCTTCCCTGGCAGCTTGCCACCGTCGCCGGCGTTCTCCTCGGGGCACAGATTCCCGACTCGCTCGGGCTCGGTTTTGCGATACCTCTCGTGTTTCTGGTGCTGCTGATACCGGCGGTTCAGAATCGGCCGGGTCTGATTGCTGCGGTAGTTGGAGGCGTCATCGCAGTAGCGGCAAGTGGTGCTCCCTACGGGCTTGGCCTGGTAATTGGTGCAGTTGCGGGTGTTGTCGCGGCCGTCACGGCGGAGCGGGTGGGTACCCGATGATGTGGGTTTCCGTAGTCGTGATCGGGTTGGGGACCTTCCTCACCAGGCTGTCTTTCATTGGTGTGTTCGGTGACCGCGACATGCCGGCGTGGATGGCACGACCACTTCGTTATGTCGCTCCGGCGGTGATGGGGGCCATCATCTTGCCCGCGGTCATGCAGCCCGATGGGGTTGTCGAGTTGCTTCCCACGGTCAACCCGCGCTTTTTAGCGGCTGTGATTGCCGCGGCCGTCGCTTACAAGTGGCGCAACGTATCGCTTGTAATCGCGGTCGGCATGAGCTCGCTCTGGGTGCTGGACTGGCTGTTTTAGCGAGAGTTGCTCCAAAGCAGGTGTAGGAGACCGGCGGTTTGCTCCAACCAGAAAACGGTATCGTTCACGCGAGAACACGCAGGTCGCCAGCTGGGAGTCACGTTGAAAAAGGTCGTCGACTGGATCTTTACGATCCCTTTCCTGGTCCTGTTCGGGCTCACACTGGTTGTCTTCGAGCCAATAGCTCGAGTGGCGCGATTGTTCGGGCTCCGGCCCATGGAGGTGACCATGGGTGTGATGCAGCGAGCGTTGCTTGGCGTGTTCCGGGTTGGAGGTACCCGGCTCCAGGTCGAGAGGTCGGACAAGGTGCTACCGCGAACCGGTTACATCCTGGTCTCCAACCACCAGAGCTTGTTCGACGTCCCGATCTTCGGGGGTCTCTTGTTCAGCAACTACCCGAAGTACGTATCCAAGAAGGAGCTGGGCAAGTGGCTGCCGTCGGTTTCGTTCAACCTGACCCACGGCGGGAACGCACTGATTGATCGGAAAGACCCGGTACAAGCGAGAGCTGCGATCCGCGAGTTGGGAGAGTCAGCACAGCGACGCAATGTTGCTGTCGTCATCTTTCCCGAGGGGACCCGTTCTCGCGATGGCCGGCTGAAGTCTTTTCGGGCGGGTGGTCTCAAGGAACTGCTCGAGGCCGCGCCCTCGCTCCCGGTTGTGCCGACGACGATCGACGGGGCGTGGAAGCTGCTGACAAACAAGCTGTTCCCGATTCCTTTCGGTACCAAGGTGAGCGTGCGCTTCTCGGACCCGCTAGAGCGAGTCGAGGGTGAGGACGCCGGCGAGCTCCTCGCGAGAGCGCGTGAAGTCATCGAGAGAACCCTGATCGAGTGGAGGTCAGCAAATGCCTGAGCGTTGTGAGTGTTACGACGAAATTGCCCGGCTACACGACTTCTTTCAAGGCTGGTTCCTGGGGAACCTAGACGAGTCCGCCTTTGTTCAGTGTGAGGAAGCCCTCGCTCCCGGGTTCACCATCGTGACACCGGGAGGGGAGCTGATCGATCGTTCCCACATCGTCGAGGCAATCCGCCGTCATCGCGGTGGTGAACCACCCGACTTCCAGATAGAAACCGTCGCCCGCTCTTGCCAACAGGTCCGGGGACTCCACATCTCGACATACGAAGAGCGTCAGACCGGAACACGCTCGACGGTGCGGCTGTCTACAGCCGTGATCGGCAATGCGGACGGTGCCTTCAAGTGGCACAGCGTGCACGAAACCTGGATGACGACCGCCACCTAGACGGACCTCGGCGACTCACCTCGTGGAGTTCGATTGGAGTCCGGTCTGAGTTCGATCTCATCGAACTCCAAGCCGATCTCATCGGCCTTTATCAGCCGTCGCCCAGGTCCTCTTCGTCTTCAGGCAGTCACAGCTTGGTCCAGACGTACTGAACGCCCGGGTTCTCTGTGCTGCGCTGCACCTGGAAGTCCATCGACCTGACCAGCTCCAACATCCTGTGATTGGCGGTGAGGACCTCGCCCTCCATCATGTCGAGCCCGCGGGCGCGTGCAATCTCCATGAGGCGCGTCATCAGCCGTTGGCCGATGCCGTGGCCCTGGAACTCATCTGAGATCACGACTGCGAACTCGCAGCTGTTCTGATCCGGATTGGTGACGTAGCGGGCGACTCCGTGCTCAACCTCTTTGCCGTCTTCCCAGGTCACAACGATGAGCGCCATCTCGCGGTCGTAGTCGATCTGGGTGAACCGAACCAACATCTCGGGCGTCAGTTCGTGCACTGCATGCATGAAGCGGAAGTACTTGGCTTCGTCGGACAGATTCCGGATGAAGTCCTGTTCGATCTCGGCGTCTTCTGGTCGAATCGGCCTGATCGTCACGTCGCGTCCATCGGGTAGCTGGAAGGTTGACTCGAGATCCGCCGGGTATGGGTGAATCGCCATATGGGCGTATGCGTCTGGTGACGGCTTCGGGATACCGACCACGATTCGGGCATCGACTGCCATTGCACCGTGCTCATCGAGGATCAGCGGATTGATATCCATTTCCCGCAGCCAGGGAAGCTCGCATGCCATATTCGATACCCGCAGCAGTACGTCAACGAGTGAATCCTTGTTGGCTGCCGGCATGTTGCGGAATTCGCCGAGCGCCTTGGAGATCTTGGTTCTGTTGATGAGGTTGCGGGCCAGGCTGTCGTTGATGGGAGGAATCGCGATTGCCGCGTCGTCCATCACCTCAACGAACGTGCCTCCTGCGCCAAAGCTGATTACCGGTCCGAAGACAGGATCGCTGATGACTCCCACCATGACCTCACGACCGTTGGTCGTGCGGTGCATCGCCTCGACGGTAACGCCCGCCAGGTTGGCATCGGGGCGGTTCCGCTGCACCCGCTCGATCAGTTCTCGGTAGTTGCCACGCACGTCCGCAGCGTTGCGGATGTTGAGTTTCACGCCACCGACATCGGACTTGTGGGAGATGTCTTCGGAGTAGATTTTCATGGCGACGGGGAAGCCCATCGACGTTGCCAACACCAAGGCTTCCTCAGCCGACCTAGCGATACCGTTGCGCACGGTTGGGATGTTGAACGCCTCGAGCAAGGCAATCGACTCGGGTTCGGTCAGCACAGAGCGCTTCTCGTTCAGGGCTGCTTCGATGATGAGTCGCGCTGCCTCGATGTTGGGCTCGTCATGCTCGAGCGGGAGCCGACCCGGGGTCTGCAGCAGCAGGGCCTGGTTGGCCTTGTATGCCGCTAGGTAGTGGAACGCGTCGACTGCGGCCTCGGGCGTGTTGAACGTCGGGATCCTCGCCTGACGGAACAGCGAGCGGGCCGGGTCGACCTGCTTGCCACCCATCCACGAAGTAATGATCGGTTTGCGGTTCTTCTCGGAAGCTTCAACCACTGCTTCGGCAACCTCGACCGGGGCAGTCATTGCCTGTGGGGTGAGGATGACCAGGACGCCGTCGACATCGTTGTCTTTGAGTACGAGATCGATCGCATCGCGGTACCGCTCCGGGGTTGCGTCACCGATGATGTCTACCGGGTTGCCGTGCGACCAGGTAGCCGGCAGCACCTCATCGAGGGCCTTCATGGTTTCATCGCTGAGTTCGGCTATCTGGAGGCCCGCCTCGGGGGCGTGATCGGTCGCAAGAACGGCCGGGCCACCGGCATTGGTGATGATTGCGAGTCGGCTACCAGCTGACTTGTACTTGGACGACAACGTACCCGCGGCGGCAAACACCTGGCTGATCGTGTCGACCCGGACAACACCCGACCGGTTGAGCGCTGCGGTGAATGCTTCGTCACCGCCCACGAGCGCACCCGTGTGCGACATCGAAGCGGCTGCGCCCTCGGTAGACCGGCCGGCCTTGATGGCGATGACCGGCTTGATGCGGGCCGCGGCGCGCAGCCCACTCATGAACCGCCGCGAGTCCTGAAGGCCCTCGATATAGAGAATGATGCTCTCAGTCTTGGGATCGGATGCGAGGTAGTCGAGGATGTCGCCAAAGTCGACATCGGCAGCAATTCCAGTCGACACGACGGCCGAGAAACCTACGTCCCGGTTCTCCGCCCAGTCGAGAATCGATGTGCACAATGCGCCGGACTGCGACACGAGGGCGATGCCGCCCTCAGAGGCGCTGTTGTTCCCAAAGGTGGCGTTGAGACCAATGCTGGGTCGGATGAGTCCGAGGCAGTTTGGGCCCATGAAGCGGATGCCATGGGTGCGAGCACTGTCGCGAACCTTGTCTTCCAGGGCCTTTCCTTGTTCTCCGACCTCACGGAAACCGGCGGACAGAATGATCATTGACTTGATGCCGTACACACCGCAAGCTTCAACGATGCCGGGCACAGTGCGGGCCGGAGTGGCGACGATTGCGAGGTCGATGTCTTCGCCGATCGAGTCCAGATCCGGGTACGCCTTCTCGCCCTGGACGGTGTCCCGCTTGGGGTTGATGGCGTAGATTCCGCCTTCGAAACCGCCGTCGAGGAGGTTCTTGAAGACAACCTGGCCGACCGAGTCGGGGGTTTCGCTCGCTCCAAACATCGCCACCGATTTTGGGGCGAACAGAGCGCTTAGATAATGGGGACGCATTTAACCTGGCCTCCTAGGACCGTTTGGCTTCACCATGCTGATAATCATGCACGCTAGCTAGGGCCTGGCGGCCCAGAGACGCTGCCACCTGTCCCGAGTCCGTGGGGTCGACAGGTTCCCGTCGCCGTCCTGAGCGGAGAGTCCAGCTCCCTCGGCAGATCCTCAAGCGTCCCTGGATAGTGCCGATCTAGTAGCAATGGCATCCAGAGCGAATCGGCCGCACGTGCGCACCGACCCGATTATCGAGGTCGCGCGCCGCGGTGCCGTACGACTGGCCCTTGTCGGTGGTTCCGCGTTGACCCTCGCCTCGATCGTGCAACTGGCGACTGGTGATGCGAACGGGGCAGTGACCCTGGTCGGGGCGATACCAACGGTCGGGGTCGCTTTGTTGATGGCGCGTCAGGAGCGTCCAAACGTCGTGTTGTTGCTGGCGATGATCACGGCTCTGGCGGTTGGCGTCGAGGCTTATGCGGCATGGGACGGTCAGACATCGTACGTAGCGGGGATCGGGTCCGAAGTCGTCGTGTTCGGCCTCGGCGTGCTGGCGGTGTTCGTCGCTAGAAAGCGTCCTGCCCAGACGGCTGCCGGTTTCGTTGCTGCGGCGATAGCGGCTGTTGTCATCAGCCAGACGCACCTCAACGGGCTCTCGATGGAGATCGCCACCGACGTGGTGGTGGTGACATCAGTGATGGGCACCCTCATGTACCTGGTGATTCGAGTGCTCAACTCCCTTTCCGAGTCTCAGATTCGATACAGCGATTTGGCTCGGGTGATTCCGGTAGCCACGTTTGAGTTGGATCTGAGCCGGGTCATCACTCGAATTCAACAGCTGGGGAGTCGCGGTGCGACGTCCGCCGGCGGTGACGTCTCTGCGGAGATCTATGCGGAGCTCATGCCGCTGATCAAGCTCTCGTTCTTCAACGACATGGCCTACGGAATGGTTGCCGGGTACGGCACCTGGTACGACTTTGTTGCAAGTGACAACGCCGCAGGCGTGCAAATGGAGGTCACGAAGATCCTGTCCTCGATCTGGGCGGGCGAGTACGAAGGTGCCGGCGAGTACACCGCTACGCGCCTTGACGGCTCCGAGCAGGACTTCATCTACCGGTGGGCCATCGGGAGGAGAGAAACCGGTACTCCAACTCGACTCGTGCTTGCTGCAACCGATGTCACTCGTCTGCGCGAAGCGGAGGCGGCTCTCGAGCAGCAGCTGCGGGAGCGAGATCAGTTCGTGGCGAGCGTGAGCCACGAACTGCGGACACCGTTGACCTCGATAATGGGCTTGACCGATGAACTGGTCAGCCGGCCGGACGAATTTGATGCAGCCGAGCAGGCCGAGTTGCTGGGCATTGTGGCTTCCGAGACTCGTGATGTCGTCGACATCGTCGAAGACCTTCTGGTCACCGCACGGGCTGAAGCCGGTCAACTCACCGTGCATCTGGAACCCTGCGATCTGGCTGCCGAGATGTACCGGGTTGCCGAACTAATGGGGGGAGAAGCGACCGCATCGAGTGCAGTATGGGCGCACGCAGATGCCGGAAGACTGCGCCAGGTGCTGCGCAACCTCCTTTCGAACGCTCACCGCCATGGCGGTCCCAGCGTGCGCATGTCGGTCCGCTCTGCACCCTCAGCTGCCGTCTTCGAGATCCGGGATGACGGGGAGCCTCTCCCCGAGTCTGAGCGGGAGCGGATTTTCATGGCGTACGAGCGCAGCGGCGGACAGGGCCCGGTTGGTTCAGTAGGTCTTGGTCTGTACGTGGCAAGACTGCTGGTCCGGCTCATGGGAGGCGATCTCACCTACGACCACGACGGGGTGGATGCGATCTTCAAGCTCGAGCTGCCACTGGTCAACCCACCACCGAGTCCCGTGGCTGGGGTCGCCGGAAGCTGATCCTTTGTTGCAGTTGCGCCGACGATGCGCTTGGCTCAGCCCATGGACGACTCCGAGGCCTATTTGTTGCGACTGGCTCAGTGGCGAGCCGACCGTGACGAGTTCTTTGCCCACCACTACGCAACTCCGCTATCCGATGAGGCGCTTACCGGCTTCAGCGGTTTGCGCTACTTCCCCGGCGATGCCAATTGGGTCTTCATCGGAACCTTGGAATCGGGCGACGACCGGGTCAACATCGAGTCGTCGGCGGGGATGGTCTCGGCCTATCCGACAGCGGGCCTGGTGACGGTGCCATTTGCGGTTGGGCCGGTTCGGATGCGTGTGCTCTGTGGCGAGGAGGACGAACTATTCGTCCCGTTCCGCGATCTCACCTCCGGCGAGACCACATATGGGGGTGGCCGATACGCAGATGCGCGCTTTGGCGCTGACTCCCGGCTGATCGTCGACTTCAACCGGGCGATCAACCCCTATTGCGCGTACGACCCTGACTTCTCGTGCCCGCTCCCACCTCGCCAGAACTGGTTGTCCTTTGCAGTGGAAGCGGGCGAATTGGATTTCCCTATCTAGACGAACAACTGGACGTCGGCGTCAGCGGCAAAATCCAGGAACGCAGCGGCTCCGGCGATGTCGCAGCCTTGGATGAGGTCAGATTCCTCGACACCCATCACTCCCATGGTGGTTGCACACGCAAAGAACGTGACGTCGAGCCCCTGAGCCATCTCGATGAACTCCGGAAGATCCGGCATCCGGGACTTCTTCATCCACCCTTTCATGACTCTGGTTGCCGCAGCTGTGGCGCCGGGGACGGCCCCGAGCAGATTGGGAACCTGGATAGGCCCGGCGGGGTTGGCCAGCGAAGCAACCTTGAGCTTCTCGAAGCGGTCCTGGTGCAGGATGTCCAGCCCGTAAAAGGTGAAGTAGATGCCGACTTCCCATCCAAGGCTTGCCGCCGTTGTCGCCAGGATCAGCGGCGGGTAGGCCTGATCCAGGGTTCCTTTTGATGCCACCAACGCCAGCCGCTTGGTCCTGGGCGGCGCCTGGGTCTCTTCCGCCGCGCTTGGCTCAGTTGCGACTGTCATTTCGGCAGCCCTTTGGATATCCAGAACGTCTGGGTGCCGCCCTGATTGTCGCTGGCGAGGAGGGTGTCGCCGCGTTGGCGCGCCATCGCCGGGATGTCTTCGAGCGAGCCGGGATCGGTGCAGATGAGCTTCAGCACCTGGCCGTCCTCCAGCTTGCCCAGCACCATGGCGGCCTTGTAGACCGGTAACGGGCAGAGGAGACCGCTTGTGTCGAGGGTGTCGGTGGCTTCGGGTCGTTCCGTCTGTGTTGTCATGTTGGTTCCCTTCAGATCTGGGGGAGGCCGTCATCGCCGAGGATGTCGGCAAAGTAGGTGGCGTACTTGGAGCCGGAGTCGGGGGAGATGCCAACCGCGACTCCGCGATTTGGCTGCGGCAGCTGATTGATCGCGTGCACGACCGCACCGGTGGAGGGTCCGACGATCAGGCCCTCTTCGCGGTGCAGACGCTTTGTTGTCGCGTACGCTGCGTCGTCGTCGACTCGGATGACCTCGTCGATAACGTCCCAATCGAGGATTCCGGGTTCTTTGGCCTCCTGGAAGCTCTTGAGCCCGGGAAGTCGGTGTCCGCGATCGGGTTCGATGGCGATGATCTGTATGGAGGGGTCGCGCTCTTTCAGGTACCTGCCGGTTCCGGTGATGGTGCCGGTAGTTCCTAGTCCTGCAACGAAGTGTGTGACTCTGCCATCGGTCTGCCGCCAGATTTCGGGGCCGGTCGTCTCATAGTGGGCGCGGACGTTGTCTTCGTTCTCGTACTGGTTGGCCATCGCATAGCGGGAGCCGCCTTCTGAGGCCGCCAGGGAACGAGCGAGGGCGATGGCGCCGTCTTTGGGGTGGTCCACCGGGCACAGATCGTCGGGGGTCTCCCACACCTCCGCCCCCAGCATGCGCAGCATGACCTTCTTCTCTTCCGGGACGCCGTCCGGAATGGTCACCGTGAGATGCTTACCAACGAGACTTGCCAGGGCGGCCAGCGCGATCGCGGTATTGCCCGAAGACGCCTCAACGATGTCGCGCCCGTCCAGATCACCGCGTTCAGCCATGCCGGCGAGCAGGTAGGCGGCAGCTCGATCTTTGACCGAGCCGAAGGGGTTGAGCCATTCGAGCTTCAGATATGCATCGAGTCCGCTGGCGGGGACGACGCGATTGAGCCGCACCAGCGGGGTTGGATTGTCGATGTTCGGGAGAAGATCCCGGATGTCGCCGAAGCGCCGGACCCCGGCATCGGTGCCCAGTGATAAGTCCTCACTGGAAATAGTGGCTGTCATTGTGTCTCCAAACAAAAGAACCCGCAACGGCTGCGCCGTCACGGGTGATGGTGGTTGCTGAGTAGCTAGCTGGTTGCTAGGAATCGACCTTTCCGCGCGGCAGGGTGTTGTTTGTACAACAACAACATGCGGCGGCGGCAAGTGCGAACTTCATTGGTCGGAAGCGTAGCCACGGTCAGGGCGGGGTCAAGCGAATTATCGGCTGGGCGACATTGTCGGGCTGCCGTTAGCGGCCAAGGTTTGGTGTAAGTTGCTCCCATGAGATTCGGAGCTTTCACCCCCCAAGGATGGCGTCTCGACCTAGTTGGTCTCGAGACGGCACAGCAATGGCCCACGATCCTGTCCGTCGCCAAGACCATCGAGGCTGCGGGCTACGAGTCGGTGTGGGTGTACGACCACTTCCACACGGTACCGGTGCCAACTCAGGAAGTGACCTACGAGGCCTGGACTTTGATGGCTGCGTTGGCCGCAGCCACCGACACTGTGCGTCTCGGGCAGATGTGCACGTGTAACGGATACCGCCCGCCGGCGTACCTCGCCAAGGTGGCTGCTTCTATCGATGCGATCTCTGGAGGCC
>CBDUNF010000037.1:0-21412 GCA_965368515.1 uncultured bacterium | reverse complement strand
GGTGCTGCTGATTTCACGAATGTCGCTGACGTGACGGGTGATGATCCGCTCGGTAGCCCGGTCACCGATAGTGATGATGCTGATGTTGATGTGATCAACCCGGCGATCACGATCGATAAGACCCCCGACAGTCAGCAGGCTCGTCAGGGTGACACGGTCACCTTCACGATCACAGTGGAGAACACCGGCGACGTCGCCCTGACCGACGTGACGGTCACCGATGCTGTCGCCCCTAGCTGTGATGCGGTCTATCCGACGCTCGCTGCTGGTGCCTCTGAGTCCTACACCTGCTCGATGACAGCTGGTGCTGCTGATTTCACGAATGTCGCTGAAGTGACGGGTGATGATCCGCTCGGTAACCCGGTCACCGATAGTGATGATGCCCTCGTTGATGTGATCAACCCGGCGATCACGATCGATAAGACCCCGGATAGCCAGCAGGCGCGGGACGGTGACACCGTCACCTTCGATATCACCGTTACCAACACGGGTGACGTCGCCCTGACCGACGTCACCGTCACCGATGCGGTTGCCCCTGGTTGCGATGCTGTGTTCGCTTCGATCGGTGCGGGTGCTTCGGAGTCCTATTCGTGCTCGATGACGGCTGGTGCTGCTGATTTCACGAATGTCGCTGACGTGACGGGTGATGATCCGCTCGGTAATCCGGTCACTGACTCGGACGATGCTCTCGTTGATGTGATCAACCCGGCGATCACGATCGATAAGACCCCGGACAGTCAGCAGGCTCGCAACGGTGACACCGTCACGTTCGATATCACCGTTACCAATACCGGCGATGCGGATTTGACCGACGTCACCGTGTCCGATGCTGTTGCCCCTGGGTGTGATGCCGTGTTTGCTTCAATCGCTGCCGGTGCCTCTGAGGCCTATTCGTGCTCGATGACTGCCGGTGCTGCTGATTTCACGAACGTCGCTGACGTGACGGGTGATGATCCGCTGGGTAATCCGGTCACCGATAGTGATGATGCTGATGTTGATGTGATCAACCCGGCGATCACGATCGATAAGACCCCCGACGCCCAAGCTGTGCTCGCCGGTGGGACGGCAACCTTCACCATCACGGTGACCAACACCGGTGACGTCGCCCTGACCGACGTCACGGTCACTGATGCTGTCGCCCCTAGCTGCGATGCCTCGTACCCGACGCTGGCCGTGGGAGCATCTCAGTCCTACTCCTGTACCGTCGTTGCCGGAGCGGCTGACTTCACGAACACGGCCGACGTGACCGGCGATGACCCCGCGGGTAATCCGGTCACCGACTCTGACGATGCTGATGTTGATGTGATCAACCCGGCGATTACGATCGATAAGACCCCGGACAGCCAGCAGATCGTGGCCAACGCCAGTGCCACTTTCACTATCACCGTGACCAACACCGGTGACGTTGATCTGACCGGCGTCGAAGTCACCGACACGCTTGCTCCCGATTGCAGCAATACGATCGGTGCGCTCGCCTCGGGTGCCTCAACCAACTACACCTGCTCGCTCGCCAACGTCACCGCCGACTTCACCAACACTGCATCCGTGGTCGGTACCCATGCGGCCGGCGGATCAGTGTCCGCAAGCGACACCGCCGATGTCGACGTCATCGGGCCCGCCATCCAGATAACGAAGACGCCGGACACCCAAACCGCAGTGGCCGGCGGAGTCGTCACGTTCACCATCGCCGTCGAGAACACCGGCGATGTCACGCTGACGGATGTTGTCGTGACCGACGTCGTTGCTCCGGCTTGTGACAACAGCTTCGCAACGTTGGCCGCTGGTGCCATCGAGTCGTATTCGTGCTCGATGACGGCGGGTGCGAGTGACTTCACCAACACTGCCGACGTGACGGCTAATGATCCGCTCAACAATCCGGTCACCGATAGCGACACTGCCGATGTTGACGTCGTTAGCCCGGCGATCACAATCGACAAGACCCCCGACACTCAGCAGGTTCGTGCTGGTGCGTCAGTCACCTTTGACATCACGGTCACCAACACCGGTGATGTTGATCTCGCCAATGTTGATGTGACCGACGCCTCCGCTCCGAGCTGTGACGCGTCATTCCCGACGCTGGCCGTAGGAGCATCCGAGTCCTACTCCTGCACCGTCGTTGCCGGCGCAGCTGACTTCACGAACACCGTCGACGTATCCGCAGAGGACCCGTTCGGCAACCCGATCGCAGACTCTGATGATGCCGATGTCGATGTCATCAACCCTGCGATCGAGATCCAGAAGACACCCGATACCCAACAGGTGCTGGTCGGGACGACTGTGACCTTCGCCATTGCTGTCACCAACACTGGTGATGTGGGCCTTGCCGATGTGACCGTCTTTGACCCGGTCGCCCCGAACTGCGACGCCTTCTTCCCATCGCTCGCTGCCGGTGCCACCGAGTCATACTCATGCACAGTTGCGGCTGGCGCAGCTGACTTCACCAACGTTGCCGACGTTGCCGGCAACGATCCGTTGGGGGCTCCGGTCACTGACTCCGACGATGCCTTCGTTGACGTGGTCAACCCGGCGATTGATATTGCCAAGAACCCGGCCTCGCAGACCCTCCTCGGTGGGGGAACCGCAACGTTCACGATCACGGTTACCAACATCGGTGACGTGCCGCTGGACAACGTGGTCGTCACCGATCCGCAGGCCCCCAACTGTGATGCCACCTATCCAATGCTCGCCGTTGGTGCCAGCGATACCTACACCTGCTCGCTGGCCAACGTGACCGCCGACTTCACCAACATCGCTGTGGTTGCCGGCGAGCACCCGGCCGCTCCGGGTCCCATTACCGACTCCGACGTCGCAGACGTCGAGGTGATCGCCCCTGAGATTGACATCCAGAAGACCCCAGATACCCAGACTGTGGTCTCTGGCTCCGATGTCACCTTCACCATCACGGTGGAGAACACCGGCGATGTCGACCTGACCAACGTGGTCGTGACCGATGCTCAGGCACCGGCGTGTGGCGCCACGTTCGCCACCCTGGCGATTGGTGAGGTCCAGACGTACGACTGCACCGTGACAGGTGTCACCGCCGCCTTCACTAACACGGCCGACGTCATCGCCGATGAACCGGCGGGAGGCACCGTTGGTGACACGGACACGGCCGAGGTCATCGTCATCGATCCGGCGATCACTATCGACAAGAGCCCGGACTCGCAGACCATCCTCCCCGGCGGCGACGCCACGTTCACCATCACGGTGACCAATACCGGCGATGTCGACTTGACCAACGTGACGGTCACCGATGCGCTCGCCCCGAACTGTGATGCGACCTATCCGACCCTCACTGCCGGTGCCAGCGAGAGCTACAGCTGTTCGCTGAGCAGCATCGGTGCCGGCTTCACCAATATCGCCAACGTGACCGGTGACGATCCGCTGGGCAACCCCGTTACAAGCAGTGACAGCGCAGACGTCGTGATTGAGGCGCCGGCGATCGAGATCACCAAGACGGCCGACGCGCCGACTGTTGTCAGCGGTGACGACGCTACGTTCACTATCACCGTGACCAACACCGGCACCACGGCCTTGACTGATGTGACGGTTACCGACCTTCTCGCCCCGACGTGCGACAACACTGTGGGAGACCTCCCAGTCGGTGGCACCACCACCTACAACTGCATCGTCGCCGGCGTCACCGCGGACTTCACGAACACCGCCTCGGTGGTTGGCACGCATCCGTTCGGGGGCACGGTGTCGGACGACGACAGCGCGGACGTCGATGTCATCGCCCCGGCGATCACCGTCGCCAAGGACCCGGCCAGCCAGCAGGTGCTCGCCGGTCAGGATGCCACGTTCACCATCACCGTCACCAACAGCGGTGATGTCGATCTGACGGGTGTTGTGGTGACCGATGCGTTGGCCCCGGCTTGCGACAGCACTATTGGCTCCCTCGCCGTCGGCCAGGTGGTCACCTACACGTGCGACATGGTCGCCGTTGCGGACTTCACCAACACCGCTGCCGTTTCCGGTGTCGACCCGCTGGACAATCCAGTCAGCGACTCGGACGATGCGGTAGTTGATGTGATCGCTCCGGACATTCAGATCGACAAGACCCCTGATCTCCAGTCCGTGGTCTCGGGTGCCGACGCAACGTTCACCATCACCGTCACCAACACTGGTGATGTCGACCTGACCGACGTCACCGTGTCGGATGCCCTTGCTCCGGCGTGTGACAGTCTCATCGGCGATCTCGCTGCCGGTGCAAGCACTGACTACACCTGCACGGTGGCCGGTGTGACCACCGATTTCACCAACACCGCCTCAGTCGTGGGTACCCATCCGGCCGGCGGCACGGTGAGTGATGACGACACCGCTGTTGTTGATGTCATTGATCCGGCGATCAGCCTGACCAAGGACCCGGCGGTCCAGTAGATCCTGTCTGGTCAGGACGCCACCTTCACCATCACCGTCACGAACACCGGTGACAGCTCGCTGACCAACGTGACGATCACCGACGTTCAAGCACCTGCCTGCAACGCAGTGATTTCGGCGCTCGGTGCCGGTGCGTCGAGCACGATCAACTGTGCCGCACCGTCGGTGACGAGCAGCTTCACCAACACGGCTTCGGTCGTGGCTACCCACGCGGGCGGCGGTACCTTGACCGACTCCGATACCGCCGACGTCGTGGTGCTGGTTCCTGAGGTCGACATCCAAAAGACGCCGGACCTTCAGGTTGCGGGAATCGGTGACACGGTGACCTTCGACATCACGGTTACCAACGCCGGTGTCGTGCCGTTGAGCAATGTGACAGTCAGCGATGCAGTCGCACCCGACTGCGACGCCACGATCGGTGACCTTGCCGTCGGTGCTAGCTCCACGTACAGCTGCACCCTGAGTGGTGTGTCCGTTGACTTCACCAATACTGCCGTGGCGAACGCCACAGATGCCGCGGGCAACCCGGCCACCGACAGCGACATCGCTGACGTTGATGTAGTTGCTCCCGAGATCACCATCGAGAAGACACCGGACACTCAGAGCGTGGTGCTCAACGACACCCCGACGTTCGACATCACCGTTACCAACACCGGTGATGTCGACCTGACGAATGTGGTCATTATCGATGCGCTCGCACCGGCCTGTGGCGCCACCTTCGCCGCACTGAACGTCGGCGCGACCGAGACGTTCAGTTGCTTGGGCACGGCGACGGCCGCGGATTTCACCAACACCGCTTCGGTGAACGCGGACAGCGTGGTGGGGCAGGTCACCGACAGCGACACCGCCGACGTGTCAGTCCTGGTGCCGGCGATCGACATCCAGAAGACTCCTGACGATCAACTGGTCGGCTCGGCCGGTACTGCGACGTTCACGATCACGGTCACGAACGCCGGTGCCACCCCGCTGAGCAACGTCACTGTGAGTGACCCGCTCGCCCCGAACTGTGATGCCGCCTACGCATCTCTGCCGGTTGGTGCAGTCGAGACCTACACCTGCGACGTGACCGGCGTGACCGGGGACTTCACCAACACCGCATCGGTGACCGGTGACGATCCGCTGGGTAATCCGGTAACTGACAGCGATACCGCGGACGTCGACTTTGTCGACCCGGCCATCGCCATCGAGAAGACTCCGGACCTGCAGACGCTGCTGACCGGCGAAGACGCTTCGTTCACGATCACTGTCACCAACACCGGCGACACCGACCTCACCAACGTCACGCTCACTGATCCGCTGGCTGCTGACTGTGAGGCCACCTTCGCCACCCTGGCCATCGGGGCATCCGAGACCGTGTCTTGTGACGTGGCCGCCGTAGTCGCCGATTTCACCAACGTAGCGTCGGTGGTCGCGGATACACCTCTCGGAACACAGGTCACCGACAGCGACGATGCTCTCGTCGATGTCGTCGCTCCCGGGGTCGAGATTCAGAAGACCCCGGACACGCAGCAGGTCTATAGCGGTGACGACGTGACCTTCACCATCACTGTCTCCAACAATGGTGATCAGGACCTTGTGGACCTCACAGTCACCGACGCCATCACTCCGGCGTGTGACACGACCATTGCCGCCCTGGCGATCGGCGAATCCACGTCCTACGACTGTACGGCTACCGGCGTCACTGCGGACTTCACGAACATCGCTGCTGTTGCCGGCACCGATGCCATTGGCAACCCGGTGTCCGACTCCGACGACGCAGCGGTGGACGTTATCAGCCCGGCAATCGACATTCAGAAGACGCCTGATGCGCAGGCCGTCGTCGTCAACGGGGTCGCCACGTTCGACATAACCGTCGCCAACACAGGTGATGTTGACCTGACGGCTGTGACGGTCTCTGACCCTGCAGCCCCGGCGTGCGACAACACCATTGGCGATCTGGCCGTGGGGGCGTCCGAGACGTTCACCTGTTCGCTCGCAGGAGTTGCTGCCGACTTCACCAACACCGCTTCGGTGACCGGCAACGACCCGCTCAACGCACCGGTGACCGACAGCGACACCGCCGACGTGACCGTCCTGGTGCCTGCGATCGACATCCAGAAGACCCCGGATCTTCAGCAGGCTCGGGCGGGTGATACGGTTGACTTCACCATCACCGTCGCCAACGGTGGTGCCACCCCGCTGACGAATGTCACCGTGACCGACGCTCTGGCTCCGGCCTGCGACACGGTGATCGGCGCTCTCGACGTCGGCGAGTCAGCAACCTTCACCTGCTCGACGACCGCCGGAAGTGATGACTTCACCAACGTCGCGGACGTCACCGGAGATGATCCGCTCGGAAACCCGGTCACAGACACGGACACTGCCGCCGTCGACATCATCGGACCTGCGATCAGCATCGAGAAGTCCCCTGACGGTCAGACCGTCGTGACCGGTGGGGCAGCCACCTTCACCATCGAGGTCACCAACACCGGTGATGTCGACCTGACCGGCGTCAGTGTCACCGACGCTGCCGTCCCCGCCTGCAACGCCACGATCGGGAGTCTGGCTGTGGGCGAGTCCAGCTCGTACACGTGCACGGTGAGCGGCGTGACCGCCGACTTCACGAATACGGCGAACGCAGCAGGAACCGACCCGATCGGCCAGACCGTCACAGATTCTGACACGGCCGACGTGACAGTTCTTGTACCGGGCATCGACATACAGAAGACGCCGGATACGCAGACCGTGATCGAAGGCGACGATGCAACGTTCACCATCATCGTGACCAACACGGGCCAGACCGATCTGTTCAACGTGACTGTCAGCGATCCGCTCGCCCCGGCATGTGACAACGTGATTGGCAGCCTGCCTGTCGGCTCGGCTCCCATCACCTACTCATGCACAGCGACCGCAGCTACCTCGTTCACCAATACGGCGACAGTCGATGCGGTCGATCCTCTCGACAATCCGCTGACCGACAGCGATATCGCTGACGTTGTTGCTCTGGTGCGCAGCAACATCAACGGAACAATCGCACACGACATCGCCGGTGACGGTGTGATCGATGGTGGCGACCTCGGCCTGAGTGGCGTCGATGTGACAGCAACATGGGCCGGTCTCGACGGCGTGTTTGGCACCGCCGACGATCAGGTGTTCACCACCACTACCAACGGCAGTGGCGAGTACAGCTTCGATCTGGTGCCCCCCGGCGACTATCAGATCGACGTCGACACGGCTGATCTGCCGGCGGGCATCGATTTCCAGACTCTGGATCCGGACGGAACAACCGACAGTGCGACCACATTGACACTGCCCGAGAACACAACGTACCCGGATGTCGATTTCGCCTACACGGCGACCGGCAGCATCGGGGACATGGTGTTCATCGACCTCGATGGCAACGGTACTCAGGATGCAGGCGAGCCCGGCCTCGGTGGCGTCGATGTCACAGTCACGTGGCTTGGTCCCGACGGTGTGCCTGGTGGCGGCGACGACGTCGTATTCACCACCACAACCGCACCCGATGGCTCCTATCTGGTCGATGGCCTGCCGGCCGGCGAATTCACAGTCGTCATCAGTGGGGTCCCCGCAGGCTTGAGCGGAGATATCGATCAGACGGTAACCCTTGGCGCTGCCGAGGCCCGTGACGATGTTGACTTCCCGCTGGTGGGGAGCGGCTCAATCGGTGATCAGGTATTTGAGGATCTCGACCACGACGGCACCTTCGACTCCGGTGAACCCGGCGTCGCCGGTGTGACGGTCAATGTCACCTGGGCAGGCCCCGACGGTGTCATTGGTACTGCCGACGACGTTGCGTTCACAACCGTCACCGATGGCAATGGCCAGTACGGGTTCGATCTGCTGCCGGCAGGCGAGTATCTCGTCGAGATCGACGACAGCACAATTCCCGCCGACCTGGGGACGGCTCCTCCGGTGACACTGAACCTCGCTTCGGGAGAGACCGATCTGACCGCCGACTTCCCGTTGGTAGGAAATCGTCCGCCGGTTGCAGTGGATGACTCTGATGTCACCGATGAGGACACACCTGTAGTGATCACCGTTCTCGATGATGACAGCGACCCAGACGGCCATAGCTTCGCCATCAGTAGCACGACCGATCCCGACAATGGCTCGATCGTCGTCAACCCCGATGGAACAATCACCTACACGCCGAATCCCGGCTTCGTGGGTGTGGACACCTTCACTTACACGATCTGTGAACTCGACGGCGTGGTGGGCGGTATTCCGGCGACGGGTCTCTGCGACACCGCAACTGTCACGGTGACCATTGTTGAGGTCAACGACCCGCCCGGCCCCGAGGCGTCGTTCCAGACCGTCGTGGTTGGCAGCGCGGTCGACCCGATGCCGGTGTTCGACCCCGATGGCGGACCGGTCACGGTCACATATATCAGCGGGGACCTCCCGCCGGGGATCACGCTGAATCCCGATGGGACATTCGATGGAGTCACCACCGAGATCGGCACCTACCAGGTAGTCGTTGAGGTTTGCGATGACGACACCCCACAGATGTGCATCGTGCACACCCACACGATCGCAGTCACCCCGGTGACGCTGCCCGGCCCCGACGATCCGGACCCGGACACTCCGCCCGACACGCTGCCATTCACCGGCGCCAACTTCGGTGAGCTGTTCCTGGCGGCCCTAGCGATGCTCATTGCGGGTGCAGGTCTGGTGCTCTACTCCAGGAAGCGGACGATGAAATCGGCATCACATACAAAGGTCCGGCCTTGGTAGGACATAGTTCCGGCCTCGGTAGGACATAGGTCCGGCCTCGGTAGGACATAGTTCCGGCCTCGACAGCCCTCGGTCAGCACGCTGGCCGAGGGCTTCGGTCGTCACAAGAGAAACGCTCGAGACCGCTCGCCCTTCCTGCGAGAGCCGCTCTCGCTGATCGAGGAGCAGCGCTACCTCCGCGGTTCGATGGTCAACCGGGCGCAGATGTTGGGGCGGGAGTTCCCGGTGCAGATGCGATACTCGCCGGGCTCTGCTTCGGCGGGGATTGAGATGATGTCGGGGCCCGGCCCCTCGAATCCGATCGACTCGATAGCAAAGGTGGACTCGGTGGCCTTTTGACTCGTTGGCTGTCGTTCGCCCGCCCAGTCGGATGTGAGGTGGTACTCCAGATTCCACCGATCACCTTGGCTTGACTCCAACACATAGTGGACGCCTCGCCCGCGTTCGTCGGGGAAAAAGACCGAGACGAGATCGCCGGGGTTTGCGGTAGTGGGTTGGAGAGTGATCAAGGCGGGCTGGATCTCAGCGGATTCGTCGTTTGCCCCTACCGATGGCTCGGCGCTGCATCCGGCAACGACCATGGCAAAGGCAAGTGAGACGAGCACCGCGCTCGGTGGCCTGGCTAGCTTCATGTCGCCAGCATACGTGTGGTTTGGATACCGATGACAGTTGACGCTCGGGGGACGGATGTCGCCTCAGATCAGCGTTGTCTCTTCGGCTGCCCGACAACAAGAATGTCCTTCGCCGATCCATCTTCCTTTGTGGGCCCTACCACGACGAGTAGACGCACCAGGGAGGGCAAACTTGAAGAGCGAGACCGACCTCGTCGTCCGCCTGGTCGCTACGTGTCCTTGCGTAGTTGGCGTTCGTGTTCCGCCGCGGTTTCGGCATCGAAACGTTCGGCTAGCTCGCGGGCCGGATTGCCCCCAACGATCGCATACGGAGGAACGTCCCGGGTCACGACTGAGCCCGACGCCACAACCGCCCCTCTACCAATGGTGACCCCGCTCAGCACGACCGCACCAAACCCGATCCACACGTCATCTTCAATGATGATGGTCGAGCGCTCGGGGTTGTAGCCGGGGTCGCCGATCCAACGAGATCTGCTGATCAGGCTTCCCACCTGGGTGATGTCGTGGTCGGCCCGCCCCACCAGGCCGACGCTGTTGGCGATCAACACGCCATCGCCGATCCTGCCGTCGACTTCGATAGTGCAGTACTTTCCGACATAGCAGTCGTCACCGAACACCAGGCTGTTCGGTGCCCAGATCCGGCTGAACGGTCCGACATGGAATCGTCGTCCCACGGCGACGTTCTGCTTGATGGCAAGCTTTTTGTAGAGCCACTCTTTCATTGGTCAACCCGATGGTTAGGTGCCGCGACGTCGACATACCATATCCTGTCGAGCGGGGCGGTTGCGGGCTTCCAGGTTCGGTATGCCACACTGTGGCTCATGCCCGAACAGGAACACCCCCTTGAAGCGCGCGCGATGCGTCTCGAATACGCCACGATTGCGTGGAACGCAATCGAGATGGTCATCGCAATCGGGCTGGGGATCGCAGCCCGGTCGTTGGCGCTTGTGGCATTCGGTCTTGACACGATGATCGAGCTCTTTGCGTCGGGTGTCGTCGTCTGGCATCTTCGCCATCCGAGCCGGGACAGCGACCTCGTCACTGCGCGCGCTTTGCGCCTGGTCGCGGCCGCATTCGCCGTCCTTGCCGTTGTCGTCGGTGGCGGTGCGATCTGGGCGCTCGTTACCCAGTCTGCTCCAGATGAGTCCCCGCTGGGTATCGCCTATCTGGCGGTGACGGTGGCTGTGATGCTCTCGCTCGGTCTGGCCAAGCGGTCCATTGGTCGGCGGCTTGAAAGCGAACCGCTGGCCGCTGAAGCCAGGATGTCCATACTTGATGCGGCTCTGGCGCTTGGTGTGCTGATTGGTCTTGCTGCGAATGTCTTGTTTGGCTGGTGGTGGGCGGACCCGATAGCCGCTCTACTCGTCGCTGGTGCCGCAGCGAACGAAGCGCGCGAGAACCTCGAGGAAGCGCAGGAGTTGGCGGAATCCTCATGAAGTACTCGACCTTCCTGCTTGACCTCGACCACACGCTGCTCGACTCCGACACGTCTGAGATCGCGGCGTACACACGCACCCTTCGCAACCAGGGCATCGGGGACCCGATGGTCTATTTCCCCACCTACAAGCGGATCAACTTGGGTCTATGGGCCGCAGTAGAACGTGGCGAGATGTTGCCGGGTGACGTTCGGGCGATGCGGTTCGAGCTGCTACTCGAGGAGCTGGGTGTCGCGGGGGACGTCGCTCGCATGGCCGATGACTTCGTCATAGGGTTCGCCACGTTTGGGGACCTCTATCCGGGTGCCCGTGATGTACTCGAGCGTCTTGCCGCGTCGGCTTCGCTGGCGTTGATCACCAATGGATTGAGCGAGGTGCAGCGACCCCGGATCGAACGTCTGGGCATCGAGAAGTACTTCAATGCGATTGTTATCTCGGCCGAGGTTGGTGTTACCAAGCCGGGAACCAAGATCTTCGACATCGCTTTTGGCGAGCTCGGCGGGCCCTCCAAGGACACAGTCGTAATGGTCGGTGACAGCCTCAGTTCCGATATCAAGGGCGGTGCTAACTACGGGGTCGCTACCTGCTGGTACAACCCAAATGGCAAGGCGGCAGGCCCTGCCGACGTGATCACCCATGAGATCAAGTCGTTGCAGGAACTGCCGCCGATGGCGGCAGGTACCTAACCGCGCGGCGCCCAGCCTTGTGTTCTGGCTCAGGATGCCGATAGGTATCCATAATGAACCAGCGCACCGGTGTCCTCTCTGTCCTGCTGTTGTGGGCAGTGGGGACCATCGCCATCGTCATAGCCGGCCCGGAATCCCGGTGGCCGGTCTGGATTCTTGTGTCCGCCGCGACTGCCCTGCCTGCAGTCGCAATGTTCAACGCGGCCAAGAAAGGCAGTACGGCCGACGGGCGAGAACGTCTTGCCTGGCGAATCCTTGCAGTCGGGATGACGCTGATGATCCCGGTGTACCTGGCAGAGTTCCTCGGGGCCTTTGTGCTCGAGGACGTGCTGATCTCTCTCGCATACCTCTGTGGTGGGATCGCCATCGTGATGGTTCCTCTACCCCATGCAGCTCCCTACCAGCGGCTCGTCGCCAGCCTCGATGCGCTGGGTGTCGGTGTGGTGGTGGCCACAGCGACCTTCTGGGTGTCGTCGGGATCGGAGATAGACATTGCAGGTCACACCGTCTGGGCGATGAGCGATGCGGCGATCATGGCGATGATCGGCTACGTGGCACTGCGGCGGAGTCAGCGGCGCGGACTTGATTGGCCCCTGCTGGGAATGATGGCCGGCGTGGGCGCATACCTAACGGCGATTCTCGTATCGACACTCGGTGATACGGCCTACTTCATCGGGCACCCTGCCGATCACTTCTACTTCACAGGTATGGCCTGCTTTGCCGCTGCCCCGCTTGCGAGAGACCGGGCGGAGGAACCGTCGCGACAGATCCTCAAGCCGGTCCGCTGGGGACATGTCCTTTTCCCGTACTTCCTCGTTGGTGCTCTTGCCGTCACGCTGCTGATCCATCAGATCATGAGTTGGGGAGATGACCCGATTGGCACGGTGATCGTCCTCGGCATCCTGGCGGCGATGATCATCGTTCTGATTCGACAGTTGGCCATGATCGCCGAGCAGCGTCGCAAGATCGTGGTTGAGCAAAACGGCGTCATCGCCACCGTCAGCCACGAGCTGAGGACACCGCTGACAACGGTTGTCGGCTTCCTTGACCTGCTCGAGGATTGGGGGTCTTTCAGTGATGGGGAGAAGATCGAGATGGTGGGACTGATGCGGAACCAGTCGCACGTCTTGGCCCGAGTCGTCGGCGATCTGGTTGCAGTCGCTCGTCAGGAAATGGACCACATCGAGATAACCAAGGTTCCCGTCGCAGTGGATGAGCTGCTGGAATCGGCTCTCGATGTCATTCCAGAACTGGACGATGCGACGGTGCGGGTTCACATCAGCGACAGCATTGCGATGACGGCGGACCGCGAGCGCATGCTGCAGATTCTCACCAATTACCTGTCCAACGCAGCCAAGTATGGAGCCGGATTGGTGAACGTTGTCGCTTTCAGCGACTCCGCAGCCACGGTGATAGAGGTCCACGACAATGGCCCGGGTGTTCCCGACCTGTTCCGGCTCGTCGTGTGGGAGAGGTTTGAGCGTGGTCCGCAGCGACAAGGTGCGATACCCGGCTCGGGGATTGGCCTGTCGGTTGCCCGCGGTATCGCACGATCCCACGGTGGTGAGACGCTGTACCGAAGATCAGAGCGCTTGGGGGGCGCCTGTTTCTCGGTCCGCATCCCGAACGAAGTCGCCGGGCTGACTCAGCCCGGCGACCACGATGCACCTCTGTCCGCCTGAGACGGAGACTCAGCTGATGTCGAGTGCCAGCACTACGAACTGTGTGAACTGACCTGCCCCGAAGTTGTTGTCACTCACGATCACCAAGCTTCGTCTTCCGTCGGGCAGGTCCGGCCCGAAAGTCATCCCTTCGATGTTGTCGATCGGGATGCCCAGGTCGTCAAACTCGAACACCAACCGCTTGGATACCGGTGTGAAGTCGATCGGCGCGCCATCTTCGTACAGCGCGTTATTGCGGAGTACGTTGGTCGCGCCGTGAGTCGACACCTCGTATATCGAGACGACGTTTCCGGTGCCGCCACCCAGGACACCACCGACTGAGAAGGATCGTTCCATCACCAATATCGTTCCGGCGTTGTCGATAGGCAGCACCTCGACGATGCCGTTGACGCCAAAGATTGCCGAGGGCTCTGCCCAAGGCTCGACCTCGTAGACATACTCCGCGGTCGGGCGCTTGGAACGCACGTCATACGTGAGAATGCGAGCGAAGCTGCCATTGTCGAAGGTGGATGCGGGTCCATCCTGGAACAGCGCCCCCTCACCGGCAGTGACAAGCGTCCTTCTGTTGGGTGTCAGATTCAGGCTTTCGAACGAGAGGTTCTGCCGAACACCCCAATCGACCCCATTGGGAATGTACTTGTCGGGGATCGGGAGGCTGGCGGTCACCCGGCCGTGCCGGTTGTAGCGCCGGATGAACGGATCGATGATCTCATCACCGAGGATGCCTTCGGCCGACACATAGAACTGAGATCGGCCGTCAAAGACGAGACCCTCGGGGTCGAGGCCGCCGGGTGCGAACGGTTGGTTGCCACGGTCATAGAGCTGAGTCACATCGACAAACGAAACTCCGCCTGAACTCAATCCGTCCGCATCGAATTGGACCTCGAGGGTGTAATAGCGCACCGGGTCACCGGTGTCCCGGTTTCCCTGGTCGTCTGAGATGGCGTAGTAGAGGCCGCGCCGGGCATCGTACGAGATGCTGGACAGGCCGCCTACTTCGGTTCCTCCGAACTGAGTCCCCGTGGCAATGATGTCCTCACCGAGGAACTCCACATCGCTGACAGTCGCTGCATCCGAGGTGGTGCTTGGCAGAGCTGCCGTCGGCAGCAGCAGAATGAGAGCGGCCACAAAAGTAACAATCGATCCAAAACGGCGTCCAACAACCATGCGCATGGTTTGTCCCCTGTCGTGTTCCCTCGCTTACATCTCCGAATCTACCGACGAAGGGATCAGGGTGTGCAAGGACACACCCTTCTATTCGGCCGGGCCCGTACGCACAAGATCGGTAGGCCGTTCGTGGTGTCGTAGCTTCCTCACAGGCGCTCGACCGTGATCGAGTGGGTGGCCTGTGCCTCGGTCACCGCGACAAAGCCAGCCGCCCGATAGAAGGCCGCGGCGGTTGGCTCGAAGGTCCGCAGCCGAACTCGGTCGAACGAGACGATGGCCAGGTCGAGGCAGGCAGCGACGAGTCGCCCGCCGATGCCGCGACGCCGAGCCGAGGGTGCAACGTAGAGATGGCGGAGTCGTCCGACTCGGGTGTCGGAAAGGAACGGATCGACGTTGAGTCCGCACATACCCACGGGCTCAGCGTCGAGGTGAGCGATGAAGAACCCCTCGCCGGAGCGTTCAAATCGGTTGGTCCCGTCGGCCCACTCAGTCGCCGTCCTCGACACGAAGGAGTGACCCTCGGTATCTGCGATCCCGGAGAGCGCCGAGAGATCAGGGGCGGCTCCAGAGGCAAGTCGGTGAATGGCTAATGACTCTATGACTTCCTCCCAGCCCGCCATTGTGACGTCAACTCTAAAAGAGGCTCAGGGAAATCGAACCACGTGACGATGTAAACCTACTGTGATCTGCTGCAGATTTAGGTCGCAGTAGTACCAGCTGGATACGCGTCGAGGAGTTCACATGCGTTTCAGGATTCTGCCCTCATTCTTGCTTGCCGTCGCTTTCTCGCTCGTTGTCGGGGTGGCGCTTGCCGCACTGCCCCCGGGGGGCACGTTCACCGATGACAATGGCAACGTCCACGAGGCCAACATCGAGGCGATTGCCGCAGAAGGCATCACTCGAGGCTGCAACCCGCCTGTCAACGACCTGTACTGCCCGAGCAACACGGTGACTCGTGGGCAGATGGCCGCGTTCCTCAACCGCGGCCTCGATCTGCCGGCCGCGACTGCCGACTACTTCAGCGATGACGATGGGACCACCTTCGAGGCCGATATCAACGCCGTTGCAGCTGCGGGGATCAGCAAAGGCTGTAATCCACCCGACAACACCGACTTCTGCCCGAATGGATCGGTTACTCGTGAGCAGATGGCGGCGTTCCTGAGGCGGGCCTTCAACTATCCGACAACCACGACCGACTACTTCACCGATGACGGGTCGTCCATCTTCCAGGCCGATATCAACGCCATCGCAGCCGCGGGGATTACCGCTGGATGCAACCCGCCGGCGAACGACAACTACTGCCCGACCGCGGCGGTCCGGCGTGACCAGATGGCTTCGTTCTTTGCGCGCGGGCTCGATCTCGATCCGATCGTGCCGCCGCCACCAACCACAACGACATTTGTACCCGGCGCCGCGATCATTATCGACCACAACGCAACGGACATCGATGCCATCCCCGAAGTATGGCTTGACACCGCAGCCGAGGAGGTCATCTGGGCATATGGCTCGACCTCACACGGGACCCAGCTGTGGGCGGGTGCGGAGAATCTTGATGATTGGTTGGGTCTTGCGTTCGAGAAGCAGTACCGCTCGGCGCCGGCGGTAGACGCTCCGCCGCAACTCCGCATGGGCTATGACAGTGGCTGGTCTTGGAGCGCCAGCGCGTATCTGTCACAAGCCCGTTCGATCCTCGCCGCCGTTCCTGAGGCCAACGCCTTCGCATGGTCATGGTGCGGAGAGATGTCCAACCAGTACACCGATGTCGACGCCTATCTGACGGCGATGACGACGCTCGAGGCCGAGTACCCGGGCGTGACCTTTGTGTATATGACGGGGCACCTCGACGGTGGCTCGGCGGCGTTGGAGGCGAACAACAATCAGGTGCGGCAGCACGTCATCGACAATGGAGGAGTGCTCTTCGACTTTGCCGACATCGAGCAGCACGACCCGAACGGGGTTGAGTACCCGACAGCCACCGACGCATGCAGTTGGTGCACCACCTGGTGCTCGACCCACCCCGATGACTGTGCCGATCTGGGATCGAGTTGTGCACATAGCCATCCGTTCAATTGCCGGCGTAAGGGGATGGCCTTCTGGTGGCTGTCCGCTCGTCTCGCCGGATGGTCGGGGGTGTAGCAGCGGCCGTCGGGTCCGGAGTTCCACCGACCCGATTGGCGAATTCGAAACTCCAGGGCGGTGCTGTCAGGCCATCGGCGAGGTGTACACCGAGCTCCCGAAATCCGCTGCCACCCGGTGGTCACCGGTCTGGCGGTCGGCACTGGTCGGATTCGGGCTCGTGGTCTCGGAGTCGACCTTGGATGGGCGTGTTTGCGTGGCGTCTTCGGCGCTTGGGGACGTCACTCTGCAAAGAGCGAAGGCCAAGAACATACAGACGATGTAGGCACCAAAGCCGACAAGCCAAACCATTTAACCTCCGACCTCGATATCGGTAGCGCAAGACCATATCTGTAGCGCGATGATGCAGGTTACTGCCAGCTCCGGAGATACCAATGTATCGATAGGCTTTGGGTATGACATCAGGAGGTGCGTATGAAGGCGGAAACCAGAGAACTTCAGCATGAATCAATCCATGTCGCGGAGTCGACGCTACCGGCGCCTGTTGTCACTTACATCGGCCCGGGCAACGTGTGGCGACTCGAGGAGGGGTACCCGTACCAAGACGGCGGTAATCTGATCACTGTTCCTGAGGGATTCAAGTTCGATCTGGCTTCGATCCCTCGTGCGTTCTGGTGGCTCATCTCGCCGTTCGAACTCTCGATCGCGGCGCCACTCTGGCACGACTTTCTGTATGCCTATCGGGGAGATCCGCCGGCAGGTTCAATCGAGCCACCCCGCGTCTACACACGCAAGCAAGCAGACCAGCTCTTTCGCGCAGTGATGAAGATCGAAGGTGTAGCCGCATGGCGGCGTGGTCCCGCCTATGCGGCGGTTCGGTCCTTTGGCTGGCTCGGCTGGCGAAAGGGCTAACCGTCACCGCAGAAGCAGACGGGGAATAAGCCTGCGGGCGACAATAAAGGGTGCTGCAACGAGGAGCACGCCCAGGAGATGCCATCCCCACAGCAGCCAGAGACCGGCGGCATGGTCGCCGATCGAGATGTTGAGGATTACCGGTGGCCCGAACCGTTCTGAGAGCATCGCAGCTTGCTCCTCGGTCAGGGGTCCGTTTACCCCACCGAGGTCTTGCGAGCTCCAGGTCCATGTTCCATGTGTCGCCGTTCGCTCGTCGGTGTACGAGTAGGCGACGTCGCCGGTGGGTCTCGTCCCGTCACCGCAGCCAGACGTGAGGTAGATACCCCGGTCCGACCCGGTGAGCCGCATGTCGAGACTGGGTGGCGGCTCTCCCCAATACCGGGTGATGACGACCACTGAGCGGGGCCCGGTCATGATCAGCCGTGGAGATCGGGCGATGTGCTGATACTCGTGGACTCCGACGACGGGCGGGTAGCCCTCGTAGGCGGGGACGCCGGGAGCGAGATCGTTGAGGTCTGGCGGGATTCCGACGCTGCATGCCTCGGCAGCGTGCGCCGTTCCGAGTACCAGCATCAGCACTGCCGTCACCGTGAGCAGCTGGGTTGAGCGTCTGGCCATGTCGCGAGGATACGAGATGTGTCCAGCTAGCCGCTCACTTCACGGCAGTTCTCCGCATTGCTCGGTCATGCTGATTACCCACGATTCGTTGATTTCGATCAGTGTCACCGTTGCAACGAAGTGCCCGGCGTCGTTGCTGTACCCATAGACGACGGAGTCTCCTGTGTCGTCCATCAGGAAGTGCTCGAACCTTGGGTCCGCGGTCATGGGGAACTCAGCGAGGGCCTCCTCCGCGGTCGCCGCTCCGACTGCGTCGGCGCCGTAGTCGGCGACCGACGCGGCCATCAGGTCAGACTGGCATTGCAGGGTTGCCCACGTGCCCGGTATCTGATGGGGGTTGTCGTGGCTGATCGAAGGGACAGCCCCTGTATCCACCAAGCTTCGGTCGGCGAGCGGCTCAGCAAGAACGACCTCAGCATCGATGTTGATGCCTACTCCGGCACAGAATTCGCTCTCCAGGGAGCGCTCGCTGGTCCACACCACGACGTCGACCCGGTCCAGTTTCTCCTCGACCACAATGCTCTCGATCACCGTTGTGATCTCGTTACCGCCGTCGGTCGAGCATGCACCGCCTTCAACATAGATCGGAAAGCTTGTGGCCTCGGCCGACACATGGCCGGCTGGCGTCCACCGGGCTGTCACCTGGTCGCGTCGAGCGTGAGTTGGATTGCATCCACCCCAGCTTCTGACGCCGTTCTCATCCATGGAGAAGAACCAGGTGACGGCGCCACCCTGGTACCCGAGGACCAGCTCCGCGGAGACGATCGAGAAGCCTTCGGACTCGCGAAACTGGCCGCCCTCCTCAGCGGCTGTGCCGCCGACGAAGAGTGTCTCGAGGGTCTGACCTGTCGATGTGTCGAGCAGCTCGCTTCGGGTCAACTCGGGGCCATCGAGAAAGCGCACCGGGAAGCTCACGTCGTTGACGTTGGCTGAGCAGGCGACAGCTTCTTCAGTTTCGTCGTTGTCGCCCGCGGCGCCATCGGATCCTCCGCAACCAGTTGCAAGGGCGAGAACAACCAGCAGCGGGACAGTCCGTTTCAGAACGATATTCACACCTCTGTGACGCATCGCACCCAAGACTAGGTTCCCGGTGGGGTTCGATCGCTAGCCTCCTGGCTTGGAGGGTCTATGCATGAGGGCGAGTTCACCATCGACGAGCAACTCGTCCACGACCTGATTGCAGCTCAATTCCCCGCCTGGAGCCACCTGCCGCTGACCCCGGTGCGATCATCGGGCACAGTCAACGCGATATACCGCCTGGGTTCCGAACTGGCGGTCCGGCTGCCCCGACTCCCTGAGTTCTCTGCGAGCGTCGAGCGTGAAACTCGTTGGCTTCCCCAATTCTCAGGTGGACTCCCTTTGGAAGTACCGGAACCGGTAGCCATGGGTAGCCCGACGCAGCAGTATCCATCCCCATGGTCGATCGTGCGGTGGATCGATGGTGTGAACGCAACCGCCACCACGCTCACCGACATGAGCAGCGCTGCGATTCGTCTCGGCCGGTTTGTGAGAGCGCTCCGCACCTTTGATACGACGGGAGGGCCGACCGACAGCTACCGGGGCCGTCCCTTGGCACAACGAGACTCGATTACCCGGCGGTCGATCAAAGAGGTGGCGGACGAATTCAACGTCGATGCGCTCACCCACGCTTGGGAGGCAGCGCTTGCGGTCCCGGCCTGGAGCGGAATACCCGAGTGGTTTCATGGCGACCTCCATTCGGGCAACCTGTTGGCGCGTGGCGGCAAGCTGGCGGCGGTTATCGACTTTGGAATCTGCAGCGTCGGTGAGGCCTCGTCAGACCTGATTGCGGCCTGGTGGCTGTTCGACGAAGAGAGCCGTCAGGTATTCCGTGACACAGTTCAGCCCGATGACGACTCGTGGAATCGAGGCAGGGGTTGGGCGCTATCCGTTGCGTTGGTTGCGGTGCCCTATTACATCGACAGCAACACGGTCTTCGCAGACATGGCGAGGGCAGCAATCCACAGCGTGTTGGCGGATGCTGAGACGAACAGCTAGATCAATCCGATCTCGCACCGGGTCTCCGGTGGTCCGGTCTGGTGCCGGTCCGTACGCTGAGCTGACCAGTTCGGATGGCTGACGCCCTCGCAATCCGGGGCGCGAAGCCTCACTCGGCCGGGTTGGTGACCTGACCGAGGAACAGCATCTCACCGGTCGATGAGTGCTCGATCCAAAACAGGAACGGCCGATCCGCTTGGAACGTCGCCGACTCTAAGGCCGACTCCAGGCTCACGATGATTGCCGTGGCGGCCGCAGCTTCTGTGCCTTCCTCATCGAGTGCGATGAAGGTCTTGTGAAACGCACCGGAGACAAAGAGCTCACGGATTTCTGTGATGCCGGTGAGGTCGGCACCATCGGCTGAGGGGAACTCGAAGGCAGTGCGCATCCCCAACTCCTGGAGAGCGGTCTTGAGGTCGAGCTCTGCGCTGAACTCGAACGAGGGCAGCGTGATATCTGTCTGTCTGCCGCCCCACGGAATCTCTAGATCTGCTGGGCTCAGAGCATCCGCCAGATCGGCAGGCGAGCCCTGTTTGGGAAGCAGGACCACCATTGCTGCATCGCCCGCATAGGGGAGCTTGACCGCTTCGAACAGGTCGGTGTTGGCGTACTGAGTGCGCAAGTTGGTGTGCATCAGCGGCACTTCTACTTCGGAGCCGTCGAGCAGAGTGAAGGTGCCCGGTGTGGTGGCCTCAGGGTTGAACTTCTCGAACCAGTTGGCCTTGAACCATATGGCGTTTACGAGTGCGAGCCGGGTATCGACGGTGATTGCACCCTCGGGAATCAGGTCCTTGATTCGATCTTCTGTGGCCTCCTCGACCCAGTCGTTGATTGTCACCCGGGAGCCATCTGGATCGCCGACGTAGTCGAGTATCCGAAGACCGGCGCCGTAGTTCTCGGCAAGGACAGTCAGATAGTCATCTAGGAATGCGTAGCCTCCCTGGCCCCACGCTGAGTTCGCAGGCCGGATGGTGAACGGTTCCCGAGTGTCCTCGGCACCCATGGGCGGGGGAGGCGCCGTCAGTGCCGTGTCGATGTGGTTGCGGACTGCATGGAGAGTGGCGTCATCG
>CBDUNF010000036.1:0-21968 GCA_965368515.1 uncultured bacterium | reverse complement strand
GATCGCACCGTCGATCGCCAACGAGGAGCAGGTCAACTTCGACCCCACCGGCGAGATTTTCGACATCGGAAACCGGGTCGAAGATGTCTTCACACCCGATTCGGCCGTAGCGGCTGCCCTATTCCTGGTAGAACATCCCGACGGCGCCGATGTGCTCACTCGCGATCATCTGCTCGACTTCAAGAATCGTTCCGATGCC
The DNA here is from genome assembly GCA_965368515.1 of uncultured bacterium. GTDB lineage: Bacteria > Actinomycetota > Acidimicrobiia > Spongiisociales > UBA5794 > JAAETI01. Next base: position 21,769 of record CBDUNF010000036.1, on the reverse strand, counting down.
CTGAGGGCGGATACCTCGACAGTCCTCGAGGCACCGCTAAACGAGCGGCTCAAGACCGGCGTGGACGTTGACCTTGGAATCGAGATCGATGGCATCTTCTCAATTGCGGATGCCGTCGACGGTGCCCTGCCCGGTGGTCTCGAGGCAGCCACCGAGGATGAGGTCAAGGCCGCCCTTTCCGTGCTCCTCGACCCAAACTCTCCGACTGCGCCGCTGGCCTTCACCTTGTCAAGCGCCGCGACCCAGGTCCTGGTGCCGGACGCTGAAGGCGTTGTCGCGGTGTGGGAAGCCCCCGCGTTCACCGCGTCCCTCCGCTATGACGCCAAAGCGTTTGAATCAGACAACGAAACCGAGGAGCTGATCGACACCGAGACATGGTTGATCGAGGCTCAGACAACACTGCGCGACGGTCAAACGCGGCTCGGCGAAGACGCCAGCCTCAACGTTTGGGGCGTGGCTATCAGCATCGAGACCGAATTCGAGTCGTCGTTCCTCGCCGGCGGCCCCTACATCTTCCTCGCTGTCGCTCTGATCGTGCTTCTAGTCGGTGCTCTGATGCGATCGTATTGGGCGGGCGGTGTAGTTGCTGCGGGTCTTGGCGTCACCATGATGATGTACAACGGGGTAGTTGCCATTGTGCAGCTGGACGTTTCGCCGCTGCTCCAGTTGATCGTCCCCGTCGCGATGATTTCTTTCGGCGTCGACTTCTTTATCCACGGAGTCGGCCGCGCCCGCGAGGCGCAGGTCGAAGGACACAGTCGGGAACGGGCCTATCCACTCGGCATGACTGCAGTGTTCAAGGCCCTACTGCTTGCCGCGGTCACGTCGGCGGCCGCTTTCATGTCCAATGCGGTTTCCGGGGTTGAGGCGATCACCGAGTTCGGCATCGGTGCGGCCATTGCACTACTCCTCGCATACGTATTCCTCGGAATCCTCACCCCGCGTGTCCTCCTCGGCATTGAGGAACATCTCCAGGGACGGCCCGAGGACAGCGGGCTGATGCTGGGATACAAGGCCCTGTTCGTATTGACGGCCCTCATCGGCGGGATCATGGTTTCGATGACGGTTGTTATGCCGACGATTGGCGCTGCCGTCTTCCTCTTCTTCCTCGGCCTGTTCATTGCATTCCCGTACTGGTGGACCAAGCGCCGCAACGTCAAGGCAGTCGCCGCTGGTCGACAGTTGGTCGACGAAGTACGAGGCGCCGGGCACGGCTTCACCGCAGCCGGCAGCGTTGTGCACTACCTGGCGAGATGGCGAGTCGTGACTTTGCCGGTGGTCGCAGTGATCGCGGTTGTCGGAGCCATTCTGTTCACTCAGGTTGAACGCCGGTTCCAGTTCACCGACTTCCTCCCCGAGGGAAGCGATGCGGTCGCCAGCCTCGACAAGCTGAGCGAGCATTACCCATCACAGGGTGGCGGAACCGGCTACGTCTACGTTGAAGGCGACCTGACCGCACCCGACACCTTGGCTTCGATCGAAGCAACGATGGCGTCGTTCGATCGGCCGGCCAGCGAGACGAGCCCGAACGCCACGACGATCGTGAGGGCGGCAATGGCATCGCCGCCGGCTCTCGATGCGATATCAGCCGCGGGAACAGCGATCACCGACAACGATGGGAACGGCTTGCCTGACGACTCTGCCCAGGTGGCAGCGATCTACAACTACGCGGTCGCCAACGGACTGCCGAATGCCGAAGAGGTACTCATCCTTCGTTCCGACATCGTGCAGCGCTATCTGCACGTCGGAGACGGATCGCAGGCAACGTTGCTCGAGATCTCGATTGCATCGTTCACCGACGATGTCATCGTGAGCGCAGCACGAACCGAGCTACAGACGGCTGCCGACGGCCTCAAGGCGAGCCTGGGATCAGCCGCCACGACCATTGGTATCTCCGGTGAGCCGATCCGTGCTCAAGCCAGCCTGCAGGCCTTCATCGACTCGATGCTGCTGTCGCTACCGATTGCAATCGCGCTAGCGATCCTGATCGCCGGCTTGGTGATGCGATCGCTGAAGTATGCGATCACTTCGATCATCCCGATCCTGTTTGTGGTCGCCTGGGTGTACGGGTTCATGTTCCTCGTTGACCTTGCGATCAACCCGATCACAGCAACGATTGCGGCAATCGCCATCGGTGTCGGTATCGACTTCGCTACTCACTTCACGGTTCGTTTCCGCGAAGAGTTCGAAGGAGAACCGAGCCGATTCCCGGCGCTACGCAGGGCCGGTGTCGGCACCGGCGGGGCCCTGGTGATTAGCGCAGTGACCTCGATCATCGGCTTCTGGGCGCTCAGCCTGGCCCCAACGCCGATATTCGCTACGTTCGGGACACTGACCGCGGTGATGGTGGCCTTAGCTCTGCTCGTTTCGCTTCTGGTACTCCCGAGCTTGCTGCTCGTCGTCACTCCGAGCCGCAAGGGCGAGGAGCGGCTGCGGCTGCTCGAGCTACATCCGGCGCCCATGGAGGACTACGACCCACACTCACGGGCAACCGCAGCAGCACGAAGCTCCAGCTAGCCGGAGGTAGGAGGCGCCGGTGCTGCGTCGCATCACGAGGCTGGAGGCCGCAGAGTTGAGCGACGTAGTCGCACTGCTGGACGACATCGGAGGTCAGTTCACGCTGATCTTCGATGTCGACGGCACGGTGGCCCGGCAGGGAGCTCCCCCGAATGAGTTCGCCGCTGCGGTCAACTCGGCAATCGGCGGCTTCGAGGCGCACCCGCGAGTAGACCGGGCCATCGCCCTCACGAACGGCGCCGAGCGCGGTGTACCCCGCATGATCAGCCGGGGCAACAAACCCTGGACCTCCAGACAGCGTCTCGGGATCGTCGGCGTCGGCAATCTCGTCGTCGTCGGCGATCAGGTCCTGACCGACGGAGTCCTTGCCTGGCGGCTCGGTGCGGTGTTCATCCACCTCGTGATCGATGCCGATGAACCCAGCGCCCAGAAGCGTCTCCGACGTCGCGGGCGTTGGTTCGAACCGCTGCTATTCAAACGGACCTAGGACCTTTGGGCGTGCCAAAGCAAGCCCCGAGCCCATGGTTGGGCACGGGGCGAGAGAAGCCCCACCAGAGGGTGGGGCTTCTCTTTGGCGGAGGCGGACGGGAATCGAACCTGCTCCACCCAGACACAGAACACAGCGCATCGGCCCACAAGCCACACTTGACCAAAGCACGCGGGCAAAGAAGCAGAGCTTCCCGTGCCAAAGCAAGCCCCGAGCCCATGGTTGGGCACGGGGCGAGAGAAGCCCCACCAGAGGGTGGGGCTTCTCGTTGGCGGAGGCGGACGGGAATCGAACCCGCCAAGCAACTTTCGCCGCTTCAACGGTTTTGAAGACCGCGGGACCCACCAGGCATCCTGACGCCTCCGCAGCGCAGGTTACATAGCCCGAACGGTCAGTCCACCGTGATGGTCCCGGACAGGACGCTGCCTTCGGTGACGAAGGAGAAGCCGTCTAGCGAAACGTCATCGATAGTGATCGAGTACGACCCAGCGGCCTCAGCCGAAACCGCAAACCGGGCCCGGCCCTTGCGGTTCGTAGTGAGCGACTGGGTCTCGGTCGCACCGTCCGGCAGAGTCCACGTGGCATCAACCGATACGCCATTGATCGCCGCACCGTCTTCGTCCACAACGGTCGCTAGGGCCCGCACATCCCCACGTCTTTCCGACATTGTCAGAGAATCGACCGTAAGGCAGTCCGTTGCGCAGACGGTGGGATCAGGATCAGGATCGGAGACGGGGTCGCCGATATCGATCGAGACGGACAACAAGTTGCTCCCGGCGGCATCAAACGTGTAGCCGGCAAGGGTCACATCGACAACGGTGAAGGTGACGGTGCCGACCTGATCCGTGTAGAGCTTCATTTCGGCGCGGCCCCGCACGCCGATGATGTCGTACTGGTCGAAGCTTGTGCCGTCGGGAAGCGTCCACCGCCCATGGACAACGGCACCTTTGATCAGGGACACGTCTTCGTCCACGATCTGTACATTCGCCTGGGCGTCGGGCGCCAGGTAGGTGTAGGTCTTGATCGAGTAGACACGAAGACAGTCGGTCTGACACGAGTCTGCCGCTGCGGGCGTCGGTGCAGCTACGGCCGGAGCAGCTGCGAAGATCGAGAACACGGCCAGCATCAAGAAGAGCTGCCGCTTGAGCGCATTGCGCATGTTTCCCTCCAGTGAGTTGCGTCGTGGAGAACATCCCCACCCGAGCAACGTATGGGCACTCGTGCAGCTATGCGGTGCCAGATTGCGACCTTTGGGCAGCACTTAATCGTGGCCTATTCGCCGCTTATCCCATCGTGCATTGGTCCACGTTGTAAGTCGTGACAACAGCACCTAGTAACCTGAACGTATTCCTAACCAACCAAGGGGAACCATGGCTGACGCAACCAAGCTCATGGTCTGGATCGACCAAGACCTATGCACCGGAGATGGCATCTGCGAGGAGATCGCACCTGATGTCTTTCATGGCCGGGATGACGGTCTTTGGGTTGTGAAGGAGGAGACCTCAACCTTCGGCAAGTCGATCATTTTTGATGGCGGCGACGGCGATGGACAGGGACCCGACGGCGCCCGCGGCGTCGCTCGCGTCCCCGACGATCAGATCGACACGGTTGTCGAAGCTGCCGAGGAATGCCCGGGTGAGTGCATCATGATCGAGCCCTACGACGAAGCGATCATCGCCGACCGCGGCGTCTGATAGTCCCACCCGAGCTGCAAGGACGGGTGTTTTCGCTGCGACTGATGATGGCTATGGCGGCCACACCGCTCGCCTACCTGCTTGCCGGGCCTTTCACAGACGGCGTCTTCGAGCCGCTCCTGTCGCCAACCGGGCCGCTGGCGAACACGGTGGGTTCCCTGATCGGCACCGGGCCCGGACGCGGCACCGGTGCATTCTTCATCGTGTTGGAGCATCGATCGTCATGATCGTGGCTGGGGCGATAAGGAACCCGCGGCTTCGTAATCTCGAGGTTGAGATTCCCGACGCGATCGCGGACACGGCGGTCGCTAGCCGGTGATGTATTGCTCCAGTGCCTGTATGAGGAACGCTTGCTCCGCAATGACTGCTTTTACGATGTCGCCGACGGAGATCAGGCCGACTAGTACGTCGTTTTCGACGACCGGTAAATGGCGGATGTGAAGCTCGGTCATGGAATTCATGCATTCCGAAACTGTGCGCTCCCGGGTCACGGTCTTGACGTCCGATGTCATGATCTCGGACACCGAGGTGTCGCGAGAGTCTCTATCCAGAAGCATGATCTTGCGGGCGTAGTCACGCTCGGAGATGATGCCGCAAACCCTCTCGTTCTCCGTCACGACCAATGCGCCGACGTTCTTCTCGGCAAGAAGACGGAGCGCGTCGTACACGGTGGCTTCCGGAGCAATCGTCCAGACTTCCGACCCTTTGGCAGCAAGTAGCTGCCCAACTGTCTTCTGCATTGTCAGCCCTCCAAGGTTCAACACAACTTACCAACGTCGCGCCCGCCGGGTCGACACCACGTCAGGATCTGCGATCATGGCGCCGATGGCAGAGCAATCCCGAACGGGAAGAGGCCGCACCCGGCTAACCGCAACCGTCACCGATCTCGAGGTCGTCCAACAGAGGGCATTTCTGATCGCGGTTGCACAAAGCAAGGGTTCGGTACCCGAGACCCAGACCAGCCTCAACGAACTGGCGCTCCTCACAGATACCGCAGGGTCCGACCCGGTGGACGAGGAGCTGGTTCGCCGCGAGCGATTCGATGCTGCCACGTTGATCGGCAGCGGCAAGGTCCAAGAGCTGGTGTCAATCACCAAGGCGCAGGACATCGACGTTGTCATCTTCGACAACGAGCTCTCCCCCGCACAGCAACGCAACCTGCAGAAGATGTTCGAGTGCGACGTCGTCGACCGGGTCGCGCTCATTCTCGACATATTTGCCCAGCACGCCACGAGCAAAGAGGGCATGCTCCAGGTCGAATTGGCCCAGCTGCGGTACCGCCTTCCTCGGCTTCGTGGGCGGGGAACCGAGATGAGCCGTCTCGGTGGTGGCATCGGCACACGCGGACCCGGCGAGACGCAGCTCGAGACCGATCGGCGTCGCATCCTCGACCGAATCGCCAAGCTCGAGCGAGAGCTGAAGCATCTAGCCCGGTCCCGCGAAACCCGGACGAAGGCCCGCCGCAAGTCACGCCTTCCGGTCGTGTCGCTGGTGGGCTACACCAATGCAGGCAAGTCGACCGTGTTCAATGCCATAACCGACGCCGGCGTCCTGGTTGAAGATCGGCTGTTCGCCACCCTCGATTCAACGATCCGGCGTGTCGATCTTGCCAACGGAACCCCACTGTTGCTGTCGGACACCGTTGGGTTTGTTCGCAACCTGCCGCACCAGCTCGTCGAAGCTTTCCGTTCGACGCTCGAAGAGGTCAACCAGGCTGATCTGCTGCTGCACATCATCGACGGGGCCGATCCCAATCCCGACCGGCAGATCGCGGCAGTTCACAGCGTTCTGCGTGAGATCGGCGCGGTAGACATCCCCGAGCAGCTCGTCATCAACAAGACCGATGTCGCCGATCCGGTTGCGGTCAATCGATTGCTCGAACTCCATCCGGGAGCCGTCGCCACATCAGCGGTGACCGGCGCCGGGCTCGACGCCCTCTCGACCGCCATGGCTACCCGCCTCGCCGAGACGACCGACGAAGTCGATCTTGTCATCCCTTACGATCGGGGCGATGCGGCAGCGCTTGTCCACGAGATCGGGCGGGTCACCGCCACAGATCACACGGACGAGGGAACCAAGCTCACCGCCCAAATCCCCAGCACCGAACTCCACCGCTTTGCGGATTTTGTCGAGGATCCGGAGTAGTCCACCCCCGCAGGCGACGAAAAGAGCCGGGCAAGGTGGCTGATTTCCTCAGCCAGAGACTGATATGGCGAACTCGCCTCCGGCGAGCACGCTACATCAGGTCTAGGATGTTTTGCGTTGGAGGTTCTGGCTCCCGGTCTGCGGCAGCTGCGGCGGTGGCGGAGCGGCGATGACGTACAACAGGTACCAATACCGCAGAGATGTAGACAACCTGGATCGCCAACGCGACCAGACCGGCCACGGTCAGCCCGAGCGAGATCGGGATCACCGGAACCACCGGGATGAGGGCGCCAACCACCCAGGCAATCTGGAAGAACGTCTCCGCGTTGGTGAACGCTCGCCCTCTCCCCTCTTCGGGAACGGTCGCCTGTAGGAGACCGTCGAAGCCAAACTTTGCCGTTCCCCAGGCAAAACCGGCCGCCGCCGCCAGAAACGCAGCAGCCGGTAGCCCGAAGATCTGAGCAGCAACAAACGCGGCGCCTGCCTCGATGGCGAGTCCGGTAACCACCATCGGCTCCTCGGATATCTTGCGGTCGAGGATTGGCGTGACAAACGCGGCAATGAAGTAGCCGAGACCGGCAGCTGCCAGAAGGGTGGAAAAATCGCCGATCCCTGCGTCCTCGTCACGGAAAGCAAAAGCGACGAGCAACAACAGGAATCCGTTGAGGAACCGAACTCCCGCCGTCGCGAATCTGGCCAATCGAACCTCGCGGGGTGCCGCGGCTCGTTTCCTCCTGGCACGGGCTTCTCGGCTCCGATCGCGCTCGATTCGCAACGGCGGCAGCCCCAGTGCCGACAGCGCCGACCAAACGAAGACCAGTGCGGCGATGATCAAGGTGATTGACGGATGACCGAAGCCGACGCCGAGAAGTCCAAACGGAACGATCAATGCACTGCCGACGACGCCGATCCGCGCCAATTGTGCATTGCCGGAGATGAGGTCGCGCGCATCGTCCAGCACAATCGGAACCACGCTCGAGCGGCTGATACCGTGGAATCGCGACAACACCAGCAACAGGAACGCCAACGGGAACAGCAGATACGTATCAAGCCAGATCGCCAGTGCTATCGCGGCAACCGCACGCAAGGCTGCGCTGACAACCAACCCTCCGCGATATGCGCCGGGGAACCGGGCGAAGAAACCGCCCAGGAACGGGCCGATCAGTGCAAAGGGAGCGAGGGTGATGACGAGGTACAGAGCAACGTTCTCCCTGGCCTCCGTCGACGGCACCGAGAAAAAGAGCGTGCTCCCCAGAGCCATGGCAACGAGCGTGTCCCCAGCAGTGCTTCCGGCATGGGACTGGGCAAGACGGCGGAAACCGGGCCCGCGAGACGTAAACATCAGCCCAACCCGGTTGAGCACGGCATGCAGGATCGCCTGCACCCGCCCGCTCTTCTGCTGGGTTGGAGGTGTCGCCGAAGTCACCCTGTGAAGTTAGCGGACCGACGCCCCACGAAGGCGCCGCATCGCAATCCATGACACGACCAAGCTCTATGGTGATCGACGATGATCAATCTCGCAGAAGTCACAAAGACCTTTCCAGGAACGGCTGACCCGGCAGTCGATAAGCTTTCGCTGAACATCGCTGAGGGCGAGGTCGTCGTCCTGGTTGGCCCATCTGGCTGTGGCAAGACCACCACACTCAAGATGATCAACCGCCTGATCGAGCCGAGCGGCGGAGTGATCACGGTCGCCGGCCGCGACGTGCTCAGCCTGCAAGCGCACGAACTCCGTCGCGGGATCGGCTACGTCATCCAGCAGATCGGGCTCTTCCCCCACAAGACGATCGGCGACAACATCGCCACGGTTCCGAAACTGCTCGGCTGGGACAAGCAGAAGACTGCGGCTCGTGTCGAGGAACTTGTTGACCTCGTCGAACTTCCGGTCGAGATGCTCCGTCGATACCCGGGCGAATTGTCGGGTGGTCAGCGGCAGCGTGTCGGTGTGGCCCGTGCTCTCGCAGCCGACCCTCCCGTGCTTCTCATGGATGAGCCGTTCGGTGCGGTCGACCCGATCGTCCGGGCGAACCTCCAGGACGAGCTTCTGAGGCTCCAGTCGTACCTCCATAAGACCATCGTCCTCGTCACCCACGACATCGATGAGGCGATAAAGCTCGGCGACCGTGTAGCCATACTCAGCGAGGGTGGCCATCTCGAGCAGTACGCGTCGCCGACGGAGATCCTGCGGGACCCGGCCAATCAGTTCGTGGCTGACTTCCTCGGCTCCGACCGCGGGATCAAACGCCTTTCGCTGATCCCTCTGTCGGCAATCGACCTCGACCCGGGACCGGTATTGACGAGAAGCGCCACCAAAAGCGAGGCCGTTGCGGTTATGACCCGCTACGGAGTCGACTGGGCGGCGATCGGTGAGGGAGACCGTCTCGAGGGCTGGTTCACGGCCGACGACTTGTCCGGTCACGAAACACTGGCTCAGGTACCCACCCGCGACTACCAAATCAGGCTCAGCCCCTCCGACAGCCTGCGAGATGCGCTTGATGCCGTCATCACCTCACATACCGCGGTGGCCGCGGTCTTCGACGGTGATCGCTATCTCGGCATGGCGACCGTCGACGAGATCAGCCGGGAGATCGTGCAGTGATCGCACCGCCCATGATCCTGGCCCAGGCCGACGATCCCTTTGTGCGCCTGGATTGGGTCGGACGCAACATCGACAACCTGTGGGAGGCAACCCAGGAACACATAATTCTGACCGCGATCGCCGTCGGCGTAGGCCTCGTTATCAGCCTGGTTCTGTCGGTGATCGCTCTTCGGTGGCGCAAGACATATCTCCCCATCACATGGATCACCGGTGTGCTCTACACCATCCCCAGCCTCGCTCTGTTTGCTTTCCTGGTCCCAATCACGGGATTGACCCGGCTCACCTCAGAGATCGGCCTCGTCTCATACACACTCTTGATCCTGATCCGCAACATCGTCGCCGGCATTGATGGTGTCCCCGACTCGGTCCTCGAAGCGGCGCGGGGCATGGGGTACACCGAAAGGCGGATGTTCTTCGATATCCAGCTCCCGCTCGCAATGCCGGTCATCATCGCCGGCATCCGCATCGCAACGGTGACCACCATCGGACTCGTGACTATCACCGCCCTGATCGGGCAGGGTGGGCTGGGCTTTTTCATATTGCGTGGTCTTCAATTCTTCTCCGCCATCGGAACTACCCAGATCCTGGCGGGCACGGTGCTTTCTGTTGTGCTGGCGGTCGTCGCCGATCTTGCCCTTCTCGGTGTCGAGAAGCTGCTGACCCCGTGGGCACGCAATCGGGCGGTGGTGTGACATGGAGTTTCTTGGTGACTTGGTTGCTTGGTTCACCAGCGCAGAGAACTGGACCGGGGTCAATGGAATCCCGAGCCGGGTATGGGAGCATCTCCAAATCTCAGTGATTGCCACCGCAGTAGCGGCTGCCATCGCTCTACCACCGGCACTGTGGCTGGGCCACAAGCGACGTGGGGGCTTCCTTGCGGTGGCAATTGTGAACACCGGCCGAGCTGTTCCGTCGTTTGCGATCATGGCGCTGTTCCTGCCGATCTCGATTCGACTCGGGCTGGGCCTCGGGTTCTGGCCGACATTGCTGGCGTTGGTCGCATTGGCTCTCCCTCCGATCTTCACCAATACCTACACGGCGGTGCGAGAGGTGGACCCAGCGCTGGTGGAAGCGGGACGAGGCATGGGGATGACCGCGGGTGAGGTGCTTCGCAGCATCGAAGCGCCAATGGCCTCCCCGGTGATACTCGCCGCTTTGCGGGTTTCGGCTGTTCAGGTAGTCGCCACGGCCTCGTTGGCTGCATTGGTGGCATGGGGTGGACTAGGCCGCTACATCGTTGACGGTTTTGCGGTTCAGGACAACGTGCGTGTTCTTGCCGGGGGAATACTTGTAGCCCTGATGTCCGTTGCTACAGAGCTACTGCTGGGAGCGATTGAGAAGAGGGTGGTACCTCGGGGGCTGGACCAATCGGCACGAGAACTGGCCGGAACAGCCCACAGTTAGACCGTCACCTCCCGTCAACCCTATGTTGTAGCGTCTACGTGTTCCCAATGAAGGAGAAGGTGACCCATGCGGCTAAACCGCAGTGGCGTCCTCGGGGCGATTCTGGTTGCGCTGGCTCTGCTTACGGCAGCCTGCGGATCGGGTGAGGACGCTGATACAGAAAACGGCACGACCGAAACAACGGCTGCCGCCGCCACAGAAACAACCGCCGCCGATGTCATGACAGATGGTCCGACGATCACCGTCGGATCGGCAAACTTCAGCGAGAACGCTCTCGTTGCGGAAATCTACGCTCAGGTGTTGGAGACAGCCGGATATCCGGTCGAACGCAACCTGAACGTCGGCAACCGTGAGATCTATGCAGCGGCGCTGGAGAGCGGCGACCTGGACCTACTGCCGGAGTACGTGGGGACCGCCCTGTCGTTCCTCGGAGGTACCCCCTCAGCTGATTCGGCAGCAACCGCTCAGGCCCTTGCCGAAGCGTGGGCTGGAGCCGGAATCGCGGTTCTCGATCCTGCCGAAGCGCAGGACAAGAACGGGATCGTTGTCCGCCAGGACACGGCAGACGAGTTGGGTCTGTCCAAGATCAGCGATCTGGCCGCCTACACCGATCTGGTCTTCGGCGGACCGCCGGAGTGCCCGGAGCGCGAGTTCTGCATGATCGGCCTCGAGTCGGTTTACGGCCTCAGCTTTGCTGAGTTCAAGCCGCTCGATGTTGGTGGTGCCCTGACCGTTGCTGCCCTCGAGGGTGACGAGATCCAGGTTGGACTGCTGTTCACCTCCGATGGCGTTATCGCCGCCAAGGGCTTCGTGCTCTTGGAGGATGACAAGGGACTGCAGCCGGCCGAGAACTTGATCCCGGTGATCCGCCAAGAGATTCTCGACGCATATGGCGACGAACTCGCGGCCGCGTTGAATGCCGTTAGCGCGGAGCTGACAACGACTGAGTTGAGTGAAATGAATCGCCGCATTGGTATCGACGGTGAAGACCCAGAGCAGGTGGCTGCGGACTGGATCGCAGAAAACCTGTAGGGACACAACGAGCTAGAGCAAAGAGGGCGCCCGCGATGCGGGCGCCCTCTTCAGTTTCTGGCTTCACACAAGCTTCACACTGGCGCCCGTTGCCGCTTCATACGGGTTTGTTCTCATAGGGTCATCGCTACTGAAAGGAAAGAGATGACACGCAAGAGAATCCTGGTGGCAGCAATCACCACGACGATGGCTCTCGGCGGAGCCGCAGCGCTGGCCGACACCGTGGTCGAAGAAGCCCCAGAGCAGCCCGCACCGGTAGTCCAGACCCAAACGCAGGTTCGCCAGCAGCTACAGATCCATGATCCCGCCATGGCCGGAGTCGAGGAAGCGGTCCAGACGCAAACTCAGACACGGCAGCAACTACAGGTGCACGACCCGGAACTGATGGGTGAAGACGCACCACGGGTTCAAGAGCAAGCCCGGATTCAGGTCCAGGTGCAGGACGGCACCCAGACCCAGGCCGGCACGATGACCCAGACCAAGACCCAGACGCGGACTCAGATCCAGGACCCAGAATCGTGTGACGGTGAGTGCGACGGCACCGGCATCGGCGAGGGATACGCAACCGGGGAGCGGAATGGTGAAGGCCCCGCGGACAACGAGGGACCGGAAGACGGCACCGGTCACCAGAACGGCAACGGCGGCGGCCAAAATGGCAACGGTGGCAACTAGCCAGCCACCCTCTCTGCCCGCAAAGGGGACCCGCTACGGCGGGTCCCCTTCGGTGGGTGGGTCACAGCCGGCGCCGCAGGCTTAACATCCGATGATGACCAGCAAGATCCTCATCGTCGACGACGAGAAGTCCATCCGGACTCTGGTGCGGTCGTACCTCGAGGCTGAAGGGTTCGAGGTACTGGAAGCCGGCGACGGCAACGAAGCCATCACAGCCGCACGATCGGCACAACCCGATCTGGTAGTACTCGATGTGAGCATGCCGGTACTGGACGGGATTGAAGCGTTACGCGAGATCCGTACGTTCTCAGATGTGTACGTTGTGATGCTCACGGCTCGTTCCGACGAGGTCGACAAACTCATCGGGCTCTCGGTGGGCGCCGACGACTACCTCACCAAACCATTCAGCCCGCGCGAGCTGATCGCCAGGATCAAGGCCGTCCTCCGGCGCCGCCGCGATGTCGGAGGCGGGGGCGAGGCTGACAAACTCGAGTTCGCTCACCTCGTCATCGACATCGGCCGCCGCCGGGTATCCGTCGACGAGAATTCCGCAGAACTCACGACGCTCGAATTCGACCTCCTGGCGGCGCTGGCGTCCCAACCGGGGCGTGTCTTCTCCCGACGACAGCTCATCGAGGCCATCTGGGGTTGGGACTACTTCGGCGATGAGCGAGTGGTTGACGTTCACATCCGCAAACTACGAAAAGCTCTCGACGATGACGCCGGCGAGCCACAGATCATCGGCACAGTGCGCGGGGTCGGCTACAAGTTCATCCCGGAGCACTGATGCTTGGCCAACCATCCCTGCGCCGTCGGCTGATCGTCTCCTACCTCGTGGTTGTTCTAGCGGTGACCACTGCCGCATTCGTCACGGTTCAGGTCCTTGTGCCCCAATTCTTCGAACAGGCTGTCCAACAAAGGCTCGGCCCCGGGCCGCAAGACGGACAGAACCAGCAGCAAGGGCGAGACGAGTCGCCCGGACTCAATCAGAACGGCCAGCAATCAACCCCAACGGACGCGCCCAACCCACCCGGCACCGTATCAACGACGACGTCTGCACCAAACCCACCGACGTCGACCCCCACACCGACCGGTTCGACCGTCGGACCCGGCGAACCCAATCCCGACCCGGGCAACGGCGATGGCCAACCAGGCGGCAACCCCGACCCAGGTAGTGGCCAGTCCCGGAACAGCACTACCACGACCGTCGAAGCCGCCGGCAGCTTTGCACCGGGCATCGTTGCAGCCGCACCGATCGCACAGGAAATCGAGCGCAATCCGGTACCCGCCGAGATCCAGGAGGAATACGACCGAGCCCTAACTGGAGCGCTCATCATTGCCACCCTTATTGGACTCGTCATCGCGCTGGCGCTCGGCTGGCCCCTCACCCGGCGTCTTCTGCGCACTTTCACCGGGATCAAGGAGGGCGCAAGCCGTCTCGCCGATGGGAACTACTCGGTCCGTGTTCCGGTACCTCCTGAGATCGAACTCGCCGATCTCGCCGAATCGGTCAACACACTCGCCGACTCGTTGGAGCGCACCGAGCAGACCCGAGCTCGACTCGTGTCGGATCTCGCACACGAGATTCGCAATCCCTTATCAACGATCGAAGGCTATATGGAGGGCCTGATCGATGGTGTCCTTCCGCCGTCTCGTGAGACCTACGAGGCAGTTGCCAACGAAGCGCATCGACTAAAACGGTTGACTTGGGATCTCTCGACATTGTCGAAGGCTCAAGAAGGAGCAATCGAGTTCGACTTCGTAACTGCAGACCTCGCAGCCATTGTGGACCGAGTCGCCGACACGCTGCGACCGCAGTACGAGCTCAACCAGGTCGGCCTCGTAGTGGACGTGTCCCGACCGCTGCCGATCCGGGCAGACATCGACCGCATTGCCCAGACACTGACCAATCTGCTCGGGAACGCGCTCGGGCATACGCCACCAGGTGGGAAGGTCTTGGTTACGGGGGCAGCTTCGGAGCGCTGGTGCTCGGTAGCCGTGGTCGACAGCGGAGAGGGCATTCCCGGGGCACAGTTGGAGACGATATTCGAGAGGTTTATCCGCCTCGACAGCAGCCACGCTGGGACCGGCATCGGTCTCAGTATTGCTCGGACGCTGGCGCGGGCGCACGGTGGCGACATCGTGGCCAGCTCGGCGGGCGCAGGCACCGGTGCAACGTTTGAGCTCACGCTGCCGCGTGTTGTGTCGGCCGGGTCAGCGAAGCACTAGTCGGAGACCTCGGAGTAATCGAGCGCGCGCAGCGCGGCTCGGACCCTGTCGGCGGCCGCATCAAGATCGTCGGGGTTCGGGGCGAGGTCGGCGTTGTCGGCGTCGAGGTCATGCATCCCTTCCATCGGGATGACATGGATGTGAGCATGGGGCACCTCGAGACCCGCCACCATCAACCCAACCTTATTGGGTTTGAATCCAAGGTCGAGCGCCTTTCCGATCTTCTGACACACCCCGATCAGATGGTTGGTCAGCTCCGGGTCGAGGTCGATCCAGTGGTCGACCTCTGCTCTTGGCACAACCAACGTGTGACCGGGCGCCATCGGATTGATGGAGAGAAAGGCAACACACCAGTCGTCCTTCCACACAAAACGCGCCGGCAGCTCCCCATTGATAATCATCGTGAATACTGATGCCATGAGCCGAGCGTAGCGGATTGCGGGCTAGTCCCTTTGGCACCGTGCGATATAGCGATCCAGTTCCAGGATGCACGGGTACTGTCCAAGCTACGACATTTCAAGGGAGGGATGTTGTAGGCGACTGGGCGTCGGTGGGCGCTGGTTCGGGAACCGGAAGACCGGTAGTGGGAACCAGTGTCGCCGCCCCATCGCCTGGGGAGCTATTGCGTGGCGGGCGGTCAGACCCGGTATGTCATCGCATGGGTGTGGGGCATCGACACGTCGAGCCATCGTCGGGCAACAGCTAACCGGCAGTGATCCAAAGGAGAGCGTGGGCGGGGTCAGCGACTCGATGCTCACGGGGGAAGGGAACACGAATGGGTAGTGGAACTCGGGCGCGGCCATCACAGGTCGTGTCCATACGAAACATGCTGGCACTGGCAACAGTGTTGGCCGTGCTGATGACGGTTGCGGGAATACCTCGCGCCGATGCTGCATCGGGAGTGGTGACCCTCGATGCTGATGATTTCAAATACGGCACGTACGTTATTGATAAGCCGGGCACCTACGTGCTCTCTGAAGACATCAGCTTCAATCCGAACTCGGCAGCAACGCTGACCGAAGCCGCGGGTGATCCGAACACGTCATGGATGGCGGGTGTCTTGGGCTGGCCAAGTCCGGTCGACGGATATCACGCCGGCATGCCGCTCTTCACGCAGTATCTGCCCGGTGGCACCAGCGACTTCAGCCCGGGCGGCCTGCTCGATGCGCAATACGACCCGGCTGCCTACGGGATCGGCTTCTTTGCCGCAATCGCAATCACCGCCGATGATGTCGTGCTGGATCTGAACGGTCACAAGATCGAGCAGAGCGCCGAACACGCTCTGCTGCAGAGGTTCTTCTCGGTTATCGAACTCGCTGACCAGCCGTTCGTTCCGAACCAGGGACCAGCGGGCTTTGGCGACGGGATCGATTCCGCGACCAACGTGACAATTCGCAACGGCGTCATCGGGCGCAGTTCGCACCACGGTATTCACGGAAATGGCAACGAGAACATCACGATCACCAACGTGAACTTCAACGGGTATGAGGTCGGAGCGGTCGCCCTCAACGGTGTCCAGGGCCTCGACGTCGTGAACGTGACGGCAACGAACCGCAAGGACGTTCCTGTGCTCGGGACATTCTCTTCGGCGCAGTTCATAAAGGCGTACGTCGAGCATCTCGTCGACAGTGCCTCCACGACAACGTTGACAGTCGACGGCGTGGTGTTGAGCGCTGCGGACATCCAGGCCGATCTGGAGGAGGCGATCAACAATGTGTACGAGGACATCATTGTCGACAACCACAAGGTGGATGGCCGAGCGGTCATCGATGCGGCGCAGCACCCCGATGAGTACGCGCTGTTTCACAATCCGCAAGGTCTCGTTGACGGGAACTCGTATTCGTTCTTGGTCAACACATTCGGCGTCGCCGTCAACGGCTTCCCGAGTGTGCCGGATGGGGTGAATACAATCGCATCGACCGATATCCGGTTCACGAACGTTCACGTTGAGAACCAGTTCTCGGCGATCAACGAGGTCATCGCAGTCGATGCGGGCGTCGCTTCGGGACATGGGAGCGCCGCCATCGACCCCGTAGGCGCAGTCTTCCAGACTCACAACCTGCATCCGGACACCGGCCTGCCGATCACCATCTCGGACTACGAGGATGCGCTCGCCTATTACGTGGGCAATCCTGTGGCCAACGCTCAGGCACTGGTGGCCAAGGCGAACATCAACGGCGAGTTCGCTTCGTCACCGCTCGACGTGTCGCGAAGCAACATCCCTGCCGATGTCATCGACTGGGTAGAGGGTGCGCCGGGGGCGGAAACGCTTGCAGACATCGGAGTTTCCTATCTGTGCAACGGCGATTCGATGTTCCACGTCAACAAGGGTGCGATCGGCTTCAAGATGGACGGCGCATCTAACGTTCGGCTGACCAACACCAGTGTGTCTGGGCTCGTCAATCATGGCCTCGCCGGATCATCGATGTGCGGCGACTACGCCAACAGCCATTCACACCCCGCAGCAACGCTGTACGGCTATGGCGGTGCCGTTGTTCGTGGCTACTCGTTTGCCGGGTCGGAAAACGTGAGAGTGATGAATGCAACGGCCTACGGCCTCGACTCATACGGCGGATCTGCGATCGGTTTCGATGTCATGACCGACAGCGCCGCGATCACCTTGACTCGAGCTCAGGTTGATGTGGTGTCGTACGGTTACGTGCCCTCCGACAGCCCAACGGCATCGCCGGAGGCTATCGGGTTCCGCGTCGGCGCCGATGCGGGCAGCGTGGCCATCATCAAGGGATGTGTCGATTCATCGGCAACGTGGCTCGATGACGCCAGCGGCAACGTGACAATGCGCGGCTCCTGCTAACAGTAACGACAAGCCCCCCTGCGCCACGGCGTTGGGGGGCTTGTTGTGTTAGAGGATCTTGGCTGCCAACTCGGCAAGAGGGCTTCGCACCGACTTCTCGAGAGTGATGTGGCCGAACAACGGCTGACCCTTCAGCTTCTCGATGAGCGCGGCCAACCCGCCAAAGGGTGAGATGTACGGATTGTCAACCTGGCTGAGATCTCCGCAGAACACGACCTTGGAGCCCGACGCGATTCGGGTGAGGATCACCTTCAGCGTTGGGAACTCGAGGTTCTGCGCTTCGTCGATGATCACAAGCTCGTCCGTTATCGATCGACCCCGTAGATATGTGACCGCGGCCATCTCGATGACATTGCGATCGAGGAGTTCGTCGATCGCGCCTTTAGCCGACTGTGGGTCGCCGCTGAACAGCGCATAGAGGTTGTCGTGAACCGCGGCCATCCATGGGGCCAGCTTCTCATCAAGGTCACCCGGAAGGAAACCGACCTCCTGGCGCCCGACGGCGACAAGGGGTCGGTACACCGATATCCGGCGATAGCGGCCTGCCTCAATGGTCTGTTCCAACGCCGCGGCCAGCGCCAGGAACGTCTTGCCGGTTCCGGCGACACCCATCATGCTCACCGCGGTTACGTCGGGGTCCATCAACAGATCAAGCGCAAATGCTTGCCGCACGTTCTTTGACTCGATGCCGAATGCCTGGCGCGATCCGGGAACACGAACCACCGTGGTACCTCCGACCGTATCGATCACGCGGGCCACCGCAGACTGCGATCCCATCGCCTTGAGTATCACGTACTGGTTGGTGAACAGATCGTCGGTGGCAAGCGACGCCTTCCCCTCCGAGTACAGCTGGTCGATCGTCGCCGCGTCGACGTCGAGCTCTGCGACACCGGAATATGACTCATCAACGGGAACGGTATCGGCGCGGTAGTCCTCGACCTCGACGCCCAGCTGAGCACCCTTGATGCGCAGTGACGCATCTTTGGTGACCAGCACCGTATTGCTACCGCCATCGACAAGATTCAGGCATGTGGCCAGAATCCGGTGATCAGGCGTTGCCGGGTTCAGAACCTGGGGCAACCGATCAGAGTGTGTGCCGTTGAGCTCGATACGGAGGGTTCCTCCGCTCTCGATGGGCTGGGCGACGCCCAGCCCGCCTGGTTCTGACGCCCCCAGGCTCTCCAACGTCCTGATGGCCCTACGGGCATTCGCTCCGACCTCGTCAACTCGAGTCTTCTGACGGTCGAGTTCCTCTACAACGACGAGCGGAAGAACAACATCGTGTTCATCAAAGCGGAGAAGCGAGAGAGGGTCGGCGAGCAGAACACAAGTGTCAAGGACGTAGGTTTTTCTCGTCACCCTGGCCTCTTCTATCGCAAACTGAGTACCCAAGACTCACCGCCTTCGGGTTGAAAAGCAAGGACCTACATGTTTCCTATCGGCAACTCGCCTACGCTTGATAAGCAGGACTGATGGGAGGGTCACCATGCGAGTTGCGGTTATCGGAGCCGGTTCCTGGGGAACCGCTGTGGCTGATATCGTCGCCGCCAAGCAGCCGGTGACGCTCTGGGCACGTCGATCTGAGCTTGCCGAAGCAATCAACACGACTCACAAGAACCCCGACTACCTGCCCGACCATTCGCTATCCCCGCAGGTCCGAGCCACTAGCGATCTGGCCGAGACTCTGACAGATGCGGACGCCGTCGTCATGGGCGTCCCGTCGCATGGTTTCCGTTCTGTGCTCGATTCGGTCAAGGACCTCGTGGCCGCCGAGACCCCCATCCTGAGCCTCGCCAAAGGCGTTGAGCGGGAGACGTTGATGCGGATGACTGAGGTCACCGCCGATGTGCTCCCGAACCATCGCAGAGACCGTATCGGTGTCCTCACCGGACCCAATCTCGCCAAGGAGATCGTATCCGGACAGCCGGCGGCGACCGTAATCGCCATGGGGGATCAAGAGGCGGCCAGGGCACTGCAACAGGTCTTCATCAACCCACGTTTCCGGGTCTACACCAACGACGATGTCATCGGGAGCGAAGCGGCGGGGGCGCTGAAGAACGTCATGGCTATCGCCGCCGGCATGGCCCATGGCCTCGGTTTTGGCGACAACACAATGGCAACCCTCATCACCAGGGCGCTGGCGGAGCTGACCCGCCTTGGCATCGCAATGGGTGGGCGGCCGCTTACCTTCGCCGGCCTTGCCGGGATGGGCGATCTCATCGCCACCTGCATGAGCTCACAGAGCCGCAATCACACAGTTGGCTTCGGACTCGGCGAGGGCAAACAACTCGATCAGATCATCGCCGAGATGAACCAGGTCGCTGAAGGGGTCAAGTCAACACCGGGCATCCTGGCCCTCGCCGACCGCTACGAAATCGAGATGCCGATTGCAGTCCAGGTGGCCCGGGTTCTCTACGAAGGCGCCAGTCCGGCTGCGGCTGTGGCGACGTTGATGGGTCGCGAAGCCAAGACCGAGATGCACGGCATCGACTAGCGTCGGCTCAGCTCTTCTTCACTCATCCAGCGCGGCCGATGAATGGGTAAGCCACTCCTCTGACCGGTGATGACTGCCTGCAACTCGGAGACCGAGTATCTGTCCGGCTCTTCCCCGGCGTCGGCGCTGCGTTTGAGCAGCACCTCCAGTAGCCGAATTGCTCGCTCCCGCTCCCGGGCAGCGAGCCTGAAGTCGAACCGGCCGCTCTTTCGTTCCGAAAATCCCACCATGCAGATCTTCCCCAATGTTCCTGTTGCCCACACACCACTTCGATACATCTCGCCGGGAAGAAGTTCCAAACCGTTTTTCGCGTTCTCGGGCGGTCCCCGCCGTTCTTGAGTAACCAGGTCCAGGATCTCGTACCCAGTTACGCCGGAACGTCAATGGACGGGAACATCTTGCCGATCAGGCCGGGCGCACGAACTCGGCCCGGGCGGCGTCGACCCGCTCCCAGGCATGGCACTCGCGGAGATGGTCGTTGACGATGCCCATCGCCTGCATAAATGCATAAGCCGTTGTCGGACCAACAAAGCTGAAGCCTCGCTTCTTGAGATCCTTGGACAGGGCGGTTGACTCGGAAGTAATGGCATCACGGATCGAGGTTGGACGGTCCGGCTCGTATGACCAGACAAGCGCTCCCAGCGAGCCCAGCTCCGCAATGACTTCCCGCGCCCGTATGGCGTTGTTGATCGTGGATTCGATCTTGCCGCGATGCCTGATGATGCCGGTGTCGTGGACCAGGCGATCCACATCCGCCGGTTCCATTGCGGCTACCCGGTCGATGTCGAACCGATAGAACGCAGTCCGGAAACCCTCGCGCCGCTTCAATATCGTCAACCAGCTCAGCCCAGCCTGAAAGCCCTCTAGACACAGCTTCTCGAACAGCAACCGGTCGTCGTCTACCGGTGTACCCCACTCATCGTCGTGATATCTGCGGTAGATCTCGGGGCTATCACCCCATGAGCAACGTGGCACACCGTCATCGCCAAGCGTGATTTCGATCATGGCCCCAGCGTAGATCGGTCCAACTGCCAGACTCCCGACCGATGTTTTAGTGCTAAACCAATCCGTCGCGTGCCGCAGCTCCGTAGAAGAGACGAGGAATGGGCCGCCCGTCTATTCCCGAGAGAAGGAGAAACCATGAGACGACGCTCAATACTGGTTCTTGGCGCACTGATGATCACATCGCTTCTTGCGGCAGCCCCGGCTGTCGCAGCTGACGAGGATGCTCAATTGACAGTGCTCCACGGAATCCCAGGCGTCACCGTTGACGTATATGTGAACGGCGACAAGACACTGCCAGACTTCGAACCGAACACGATCACCGATCCCATCACCCTCCCCGCCGGCGACTACACCGTCGACATCTACTCGGCAGGTGCCGGTCCGGCTGATGCCGCTGCGGTCGTTGCACCGATCGTTAGCGCCATGCTGAGCCTCGACGCCGGTAGCAACGTCAGCGCAATCGCCAATCTCGACGCTGCCGGAACACCGGCCATCAACGCCTACGTGAACGATGTGAGTGACATCGACGCCGGCAACGCCCGGCTCGTTGTTCGCCATACCGCGGCAGCCCCGGCAGTTGACATCGTCGCCAACGGTGCCCTCAACCTGTTCGAAAACGTTACCAACCCCAACGAAGGCCAGGCCGACGTTCCCGCAGACACCTACGGCGTGACCA
>CBDUNF010000035.1:0-22339 GCA_965368515.1 uncultured bacterium | reverse complement strand
TGTCGTGGTCAAACTCGAACTACTTCTGCCATCGCCTATCGAAGCAGTACCCTCAGAGTCATGAGTGATCTACCTGCACCAAATTGGTATCCCGACCCCTCCGGCAAACACGAGAAGCGCTATTGGGACGGTTCCCAGTGGACCGAGCGTGTGATGAACGGTTCCGCCGAGTCAACCGACGCCTCCACCGGCACTCACGTACCCATCGGGGAGCAGAGCGCTGAGAAGGTTCAGCGCCAGGTGGCCGACCAAGCCGGGCTCACCGGCAGCGCCGCCGGGGGCGGAACCATCTTCACCGAGCCGGTCCTGGTGGTGAACCAGAAGGCCAAGCTCATCGAGGTGAACACCGAGTACGCGGTGTTCGACCAGAACGGCAACCAGATCGCTGCCGTGCGCCAGGTCGGTCAGAGCGCGATGAAGAAGGCCCTGCGCTTTGTCGGCAGCGTCGACCAGTTTCTCACCCACAAGCTTCAAATAGTCGACATGACCGGCAACGTCCTACTAGCCATTACGAGGCCAGCCAAGATCATGAAGTCTCGAGTCGAGATCTCGGACGGCGCCGGACAACCAGTCGGCACCATCGTGCAGAAGAACATGATCGGCAAGATCAGCTTTGCTCTCGAGGCCGCCGGCCAGACGGTTGGAGCGATCAAAGGCGAGAACTGGCGGGCCTGGAACTTCCGTATCGAGGACCACGCCGGCAACGAAGTCGCCCGAATCACCAAGACGTGGGAAGGACTCGCCAAGACGATGTTCACCACCGCCGACAACTACGTCCTCCAGATCCACCGCCCGCTCGAGGAACCATTACGATCCATGGTCGTGGCGTCTGCCCTTTCGGTCGACACCGCGCTGAAGCAGGACAGTCGAGGATTCAGCTAATAGTCGCGGGCGCTAGCCCTCGATGCGGATGACGCTGCCATCGGTGAATAGCACCTCTATTACCGAGGTACCCGACGCAATATCGGGCGTGGCCCGGAATGCCCCCACCGACGTCGTTTCGTCGAGGAAGCGAGGCAGGCCGAAGAAGTCCAGTGCCGCCAACTGTGCGGTGCGGTTGGTGACACCCGCCGTATTGAGCTCGGAACGGCCATCCAGCCGGTAGTCGCCGCCATCTCTGTCGATGAAGTCGTAGCGCACATCGGCCGACTCCGCTCCATCGTCCAGGTAGTCGAACGGGTCCGGCTTCGGTACCTCTCGGAAATTGGCGGTGAACGTATCCGAATCACCCCAGTTACCGAGATAGTCCTCAACACCGCCGAGATAGTTGCCCAAGAAGAGATTGTTGACATAGCTGCGACGGAAGTCGGTCAACAGCCAACTGGAGTAGTCAACACGCTCGAAGTTCTCCGGACCGCCGGCACCCCAGGTGCCTACGTCGCCGTACCAGCCTGTCTCTGTACTCCAAAGGCCGTCGGTGGTGTTGTTGATAATCCAGGTCTGATCAGAGTCCCACGTCAGCAGATGTGCCTTCATCCAATTCGGACCGATCCGCAGACCGGTAATGACGTTGTTCGCAATGAGGTTCGGTCCGGGGTTAGCTTCGACACCGATCCCCCAAGCAAAGGGGTTGGTAATTGAGTTGCCGTCAACGCGAACGCCGTAGTTCTCGCCACGAAGGGTTATGCCGGGTCCACCTCCGGAGATGTCGTTGTAGCGAATCGAGCTGCCCGTCATTCGCTCGAAGAGGATCGCCGACACGTCGTCTACACGGTCGTAGCCTGCCCACCCGGTCTCAATGATGGTGTTGAACTCCACCGACACCGGTGTCCGGCCGGGAGCCCATTCATCGAGCGTCTCTGCGGTGAGACGGTCGCTCGAGCCGCGAGCGACGATTCCCAACGCACCGGAGTCGACGACCCAGTTGTTTCGAATCTCGATCGGCGCCACACCCATGTCGCCAGAAACCACGACGCAAATGCCGGCGTATTGGCCGCCCGACACAAGATTCCCCTCGACCACTACTCCCTTGACCGCTACGTCCTCGGCCGGGTCATCGTCCCGATGACCAACACTGATGAGTGCCTGGCCCTCTACCTGTGAACCGCCTTCGATCTCGAAACCGTGCAGTTCAACGAAGTCACCAAGGATCGAAACTACGGGACCGGTACGGGCGGCGATATCGAGGGCGACGTCGTTGGGGTCGGCGTCATCGGGAAGTCTCACATAGACCGTCGGATCGTAGGTGGAGGGCACCGGACCCAGGACCATGTATTCAGACACGTAGTTCTCACCGATTGCCTGGGGAACGTGACGAGAACTGGAAGGTGCCGCTGCGTAGGTAATCGCATCGCCGACCGCCTCAGGGATTCCGAATCGAAACACCGGGACAGCCGCTGCAGTATCGGTCTCTGTGGTTGTGTCCCACTGGAACACCAGTTGGTGCCAGCCCTCGCGCATCGCTACTCCGTGCCAGGTTTCCCCGTAGACACCACGGCCAATCTCAGCGTGGGGCAGGTCGGCTTCGGTGTTTTGGCTAGTCGCATGAACGTTGGCGTCGAGCAGCTCGCCATCGAGCCACACTCGGTACTCATACGGCTGCTCGGACAACGGTGTGCCGCTGATCCCTGCCGCCCGGAATGGACCCGAGACCTGCAACTCGAACTCATGGTTGTTGTACCAGGCGTAGTCGGTGACGGGCACCGGCTTCTCGACGTAGACCCACGCCGACCCCCAGTACACACCACCAGCAAAACCTTCACCAAAGTCAGACCCGAGGTCTACGAATCCGCCTCCATCGGTGGGCTTGACTTCCCAGATGTACTGGCTCGATCCGAAGCTGTGGACCGACCCCTCACGAGCGTTGACGTTGCCGTCGAACCGCGGCGACACATACGCGTCCCCTCCGGTGGTCACGACGAACTCACCGGCGTCGAGCAACCACGGCGCCGAGCGCTCGATCAAGTGCTCATCTCCGAGGGTCATCGAGCCACTGAGGTCGGTGAAAGAGGTCGCCGAATAAACCCCGCGCAGTCCATCGACCTCTCGCCAGGCGCCAGCCGGGAAGAGATCGTTGCCGGTAATCGTCGGCATCGCGCCAGATGCCCCGCGGATTCCTTCGATGCGAATGGGATCCTCCGCGGTACCGTCGGTCGTGATCGTCACGGACTCGCGGTAGATGCCGGGGTAGACGTGGATCACCGATCCTGGTTCGGCTCTATCCACCGCCTCAGTGATGGTCAGCAACGGGTTGGCCCGCGATCCGTCGTTGTCATCGGACGCATTCGGATCTCGGTTGTCAACCACGAGATCGGCACCCGGCGTTACCTTGATCGCGGCAGGTTCTGTTGCGGCGGGCAGCGCAGCGACACTCTGACCCGAGGCCGGCGCGGAGTAGAAGTAGTAATTGGTGAGGTCCTCTTGGGGGCGCCCGGTGAGCAGCATGGCGATCTCGTCGATAGTGCGGCCTTCCGCCCCCTCGATTCGGTCCAGCGGGAAGTTGACCAGCCACCAGCCGGCGGGCTCGACAACCAGTCCCGCCTCGGGATCGTAAGACACGGTCGCGGTAACGTCGCGAAGGAGCCGACGCTCACCTGTGTCGGTGACTACGTACGGCTCGAGGGGAGCAACGTCCGGGAGGAGGTCGGAGGACGGTGTCGGGAGCGGGTCGGCGGCCGCCATGGCTTCGAGCACGGCTCGCGGCGGAGGGGGTGTCACAACCTCGGGTTCGCTGAGGCTAGGAACAGTCGTCGTCGTGACGACAGCAGAGGCAGCGTCGCCGGCAGCGACCAACTCTGCCGGGAACTCGTAGACATCATCGGAGACCGTAGGGGAAGCCTCGCCACGGGCGCATGCCGAAAGCGCCAGCATTGCAGCCAGCGCCAACCCAACAATCTTGCGAGACGACGTCAACAGATCCTTCCTTAACCAAAGAAGGATCGGCCAAATCAGGCTCTCTCTTGAGCACTCCGTTCTTGCGTAACTGGGTACGAGATACTGTCCGCAGTTGCACAGAAAGGGAGATCAAAATCGGCTCGAAACGTGCTGCGCACGACGCCGCACATGGACGTCCGGCCCAGCCGAACTCCAACCTGCCCAGAGGGCACGCTTAGACCGGCTCGAAGCGTGCTGTGAAGTGGCGGAGCCAGGGGGCCTGTTCGACTATCCGGTAGCCGCCGATGTCATCGGCAGACGTGGCGACGTCGATGACAACCTCGGCAACGAAGTCGATGTGGCTCTGGGTATAGGTACGCCGCGGGATCGCCAGCCGCACCAGCTCCATCGCGGCGGGGATCTCGGAGCCGCCGGGTTGGGCCTTGCCGAACATGACCGAGCCGATCTCCACCCCACGCACGCCTCCGTTGCGATACAACTCGACGGCAAGCGCCTGAGCAGGGTATTGCTCCGCAGGGATGTGCGGCAAGAGACCGGCAGCGTCGAGATAGACGGCATGCCCGCCCGCCGGTCGCACGATCGGAACTCCGGCTGCGAACACCTTCTCGGCAAGGTACTCGGTCGAGCGGATGCGGTACCGGAGGTAGTTCTCCTCCAGCACCTCGTTGAGGCCGATGGCGATGGCCTCCAGGTCGTAGCCCGCCAACCCACCGTATGTGGGAAAGCCCTCTGTCAGTATCAACAGATTGCGACACTTCCCCGCAAGCTCACCGTCGTTCAGAGCCACAAATCCGCCGATGTTGGCAAGGCCATCCTTCTTTGCGGACATTGTGCAGCCGTCGGCGAGCGAGAACATCTCCTGCGCAATAGCCCGGGGGGTCTTGTCGGCATACCCCTCCTCGCGCAGCTTGATGAACCAGGCGTTTTCGGCGAAGCGGCATGCATCGAGAATCAGCGGCAAGCCGTGTTCGTCGCACACCTGCCGGACCTCCCGGAGGTTTGCGAGCGAGACAGGCTGTCCTCCACCGGAGTTGTTGGTCACAGTGACCATGACCATCGGAATCCGATCGACTCCCACCTCGGCAATCGTGTCCCGCAAAGCCTTGACATCCACATTGCCCTTGAACGGCAGCACTACCGACGGGTCTCTGCCTTCAGCGATGACGATGTCCCGAGCCTCCGCTCCCTGGTACTCGATATTGGCCCGGGTGGTGTCGAAGTGAGTGTTCGACGGGACAACATCACCCTCGCTGACCGAGTTGGCGAACAGGATCCGCTCGGCGGCGCGGCCCTGGTGGGTGGGGATGACCTCGGAGAAGCCCGTTATCTCCTTGACGGCAGTTTCGAAACGGTAGAACGACCGCGATCCGGCATAGGATTCGTCGCCGATCATCATCCCGGCCCATTGCTGTGCCGACATGGCTCCGGTTCCGGAGTCGGTGAGCAGGTCGACAATCACCTCATCTGCGTGGAGGCCGAAGAGGTTGTAGCCCGCACGCTGCAGAGCGTCCTCGCGCTCCTCCGGCGACGGCATGTCTATCGCTTGAACGCTCTTGATCTTGAACGGCTCGATGATGCTGCGATGCGGCATGGCACTCCTCGGGGTAGATGCTCTCTGTCCGGCGGTCTCCAACGGAAGGGAGTCTGGCACAATCGAGGTTTCGTGGCCGGAAAGCCGAACCTAGGCGTCGTCCAACTCGAATCGGTAGCCCTCCCAGAGGCCATCACGATCCGGCACATAGTGACGAACGGGAGCCTCAGTCACGGCACGTGCTCGCCGCTTCATCTCCGCCTCGACACCCGCCATGGCCTTCACCGCGTCACCGACCGCAATCGGATCGAGTACTTCGGCCCGTATCGACTGGCCGCCGCGGATCGACCGGGTGAACGGGTAGTCCCAGACACGGTGGCTACCGGTCAGGACGACCGGGAGTAACGGCAGCCCAAACCGGTCGGCAAGCTGAAACGCCCCCGCCTGAAATGCGATCTCGATGCCAAGCAACGAACCCTGCGGGAAGATGACCACGCTTTCGCCGCGGTCGATCGCTGCCGGTACCTCGCTCAAGATGGTGCGCAACGCGGCGCGCGGAAACTCGGGCTCGACCGCGATATGTCCCGCAAGTCGCAAATACTCCCCGAAGTACGGAAGATCGAGCAACTCGTCCCGAATCACCCACTCCAGATCGAGCGGCAGCCGCAGCAACGCCAGGACATCGGCAAACCCCTCATGAAGTGGGGCGACCACGTACTGCCTGCTTGCGTCGATGTGATCCAGGCCGCTGACTGCCAGATCTATGTCGAGGGCGGCGACGACGGCATCAGCCCACAAACGCTCCTCACGATGCAAGCGCACCTTGTCGCCGGCAGCGGCGGCGCCTTTCACGCCTGCAAGCCCGGGTCCGATCAGCTGCCGGAGCTCGGAATTGAGTTGGACCGGATCGAACAGATCCTCAGGCCGCGGAGTCTGGTTGGTATTGGCCATACCTTCGCACCCTATCCCACCCGGCGAGCATCAAACTGCGCTACGAACAGCGCGCAGTTCCAACCGGACCCTTGGCCCGGCCAGCACACCACGGCGGGAGATTGGCAAAGCCAATCTCCAACCCGATTCTTGGGCCCCACCCACAACACGGCGGGAGATTGGCAAAGCCAATCTCCAACCTGATTCTTGGGCCCCCGCCCAAGAATCAGGCGCTTTCAACACCCGCTGCGTCATGAAGACCAAGGTCGTCGATGGCTAGCTCGCGCATCCGGAACTTCTGTACCTTGCCGGTCACGGTCATCGGGAACTCGGGAACAAACCTGATGTAGCGCGGCACCTTGAAGTGGGCGATCTTTCCCTTGCAGAAGGCGGTGAGTTCCTCGGCGGTGAGCTCGGATCCATCACGCAGCTTGACCCACGCCATGATCTCTTCTCCGAACTTCACGTCGGGGACCCCGATGACCTGAGCGTCCACGACATCGGGATGCGTGTAGAGGAACTCCTCGATCTCTCGGGGATAGACGTTCTCGCCGCCGCGGATGATCATGTCCTTGATACGTCCGACGATATTCACGTAGCCTTCGTTGTCCATCGTGGCGAGGTCGCCGGTGTGCATCCAACCCTCGGAATCAATGGCCTCTGCGGTGCGGTCTGGATCGTTCCAGTATCCCAACATCACCGAGTAACCACGGGTGCACAATTCGCCTGACTCCCCTCGCTCCTCGGTGCGGCCCGTCTCCGGGTCAACGATCTTGACCTCGACGTGTGGATGGATCCGACCGACGGTCGAGACACGCCGGTCGATGTCGTCATCGGGGGCGGTCTGTGTCGAGACCGGCGAGGTCTCGGTCATCCCGTATGCGATAGTGACCTCGGTCATGTTGAAATCGGAGATGACCCGCTTCATCACCTCGACCGGGCACGGAGAGCCGGCCATGATCCCGGTGCGCAATGTCGACAGATCGGATGTCTCGACGTCCGGGTGTTCCAGCGCGGCGATAAACATCGTGGGCACGCCGTACAGCGATGTGCATCGCTCATTCGAGACTGTGGCCAGAACCTCATCCGGTAGAAAGCGTGCTCCGGGAACGACGATCGTCGCCCCATGCGTTGTGCAGGCGAGGTTGCCAAGAACCATGCCGAAGCAGTGGTAGAACGGAACCGGTATGCAGACCCGGTCCTCGTTGGTGTATCGACACATTTCGCCGGTGAAGAACCCGTTGTTGAGGATGTTCACGTGGCTGAGGGTGGCCCCCTTGGGGAACCCGGTTGTCCCCGACGTGTATTGAATATTGATGGGGTCAGCAGGATCCAGGGATGCAGAAACTTCGTCGAGCTGCGCACGAGAAACGGACTCGGCGCCGGCAAGGAGATCGTCCCAGTCGCTTGACTCCAAAAACAGCGTGCGTTCCAACGTCGGTACCGAAGGCGCCACCTCGGCGACCATCTCCCGGTAGTTGCTACTCAGGAACTGCGGAGCGGAGATTAGGAAGCGACACTCCGATTGGTTGAGGGCGTACTCGAGTTCGCTCGTCCGATAGGCCGGGTTGATGTTGACGAGGATTGCCCCGATTCGGGCCGTGGCGTACTGGGTGAGAACCCACTCAGCGTTGTTTGGGCTCCAGATCCCGATCCGGTCCCCCCGTCGCACACCGAGCGCAAGCAGACCCCTGGCGACACGATCGACCTCATGCGAGAACTCGCGATAGGTGAGCCGAACGTTCTGATACGGAACAACCAGAGCTTCTCCATCTGGATAGCGGGCCACAGTCGCGGCCAGGTTGTCACCAATCGTCTGGTGAATGAGAGGAACGTCCTTCGGTCCAGCATCATGAGCGAGGGCCATCGGTACTCCTTCCGCCGGCGCCGATGGCGCCAAGGCTGGGTAGCGCAGTACCAAAACGCTACCGACAACGACCCCGGCATGGGAGTGGCCGACCGGACCGAATCAATGTGCCCATCAGCAGCAAAACACGACCCGGCAGTTCTACCGCATCGAACCCCAAGCCCATTTCATGAGCCGATGCAACGCAAGCCGGGAGTTCGATCGCATCGAACCCCAAGCTCATTTCATGAGCCTTAGTGCTGCAACTCGATGTCGTGGCTTCCGCACGTACGACAGCGCAGCCGCGGACCACCGGCCGGTGCCGGGGGAACAGCATTTCCTGGCGGCATCGATCGGCCCATCAGCGGGCTCTGCGGGACTGGGCTCGCCATTGGCATCGGCGCCGCACCTACTGCCGGGGTCGCCGACGCCATCCTGCCTTGAGCAGAGACATCGGCACCGCACGAGACACAGATAGCAACCGAATGATGTTGCGTCACGCCACAACGTGGACAATCGACCCACTCTGCACCGGCATTCTCTTCGATGGGGCCGAAGGGGTTCAGCGGCGCCGCTGGCTCGTCCTCCTCAGGCGATGGTGAGTGCAGGAACGCTGGCTCGAGCGGCTCACTGGGAACCAGACTCCTCGCATAGGTGGTGTGCGGGTGCACATCGCCGATGGCATCGATGTCGAACAGGCCAAACCCACGGCTCTCGCCGAGGGACTTGGCTCCGTCGGTGAAGCCGGTTACCGAAAACAACAAACGTCGCACCGCTTCGCCCTCAGTCGCCTTGAGCATCGCCAGGATTGCTGACGGGGTCACCGCGGTCCGGTCAAACTTGATTCGCGTTACAAGGCCTGCGCTGCGCAGTTCGATAATGCCGTCGGCGGGTTCTGTGATTTGCTCCGGGACCGCGCCAAGAAAGGTCAGCCAGCGCTGGGCGACGTGATAAGCCTCAGCAAGACTGACTGTTGGCGTGCGATAGCGGTCCATCGGTTCCTCAGAGTTCGTGGTCGACATCCACACTATCGGACGGCGCCAGGGTGTACATAAACGCAATCTAGGCGCCGGGGGCGCCTCTGGAGACGGCCGGTCGGGACCCGGTCAGTCGTTTTGCTGCGGGATCGAATGGGCCCAGTCGGCCAGCAGGGTCCGCAAGGCGGCAACGAACGCCAGCGGCTGATCGAGGATTAGATGATGGTGCGCCTCCGGGATGGTCACGACCGGAGCATTGCGATCCATCAACTCGTACATGTATGCCGCTATGTCTTCGGGGACGGTCACCGAGTGCTGGCCACGAAAAAGCGCTACCCGA
This sequence comes from uncultured bacterium, assembly GCA_965368515.1. Classification (GTDB taxonomy): domain Bacteria; phylum Actinomycetota; class Acidimicrobiia; order Spongiisociales; family UBA5794; genus JAAETI01. The sequence continues at coordinate 12,881 of CBDUNF010000035.1, read as the reverse complement.
CATTTGACGGTCGCCAGCTGGTCGCGTAGGGGGATCAGCGTGTGTTTGAACAGGGCAGGATCGAACTTCCACGACCAACCCTCGTCGGTTTCGTGCAGAGAGTGCCTGGCGATGTGATCGATGATGTAGTCGTGCTCGCACGGTTGCGGTGGGATCAGGCGAAAGTGAGCCAGCGCGGTCTCGAGGTCGGGATACGTACCGGGCGCTCGGAACGCTCTGCCCCTAGCCCCTTCCTCAGATTCGGGGTCGGGACGACGGACCGGAGTGTCGACGATCACTGCACCGCGCAGCCGATCACCATGGTCAGAAGCGGTCTGGATGGTGACCATGCCACCGAGGCTGTGCCCAACCAGCACCGGTGGCCCGGGAAATCCAGCAGCATCGGCAACTGCCATCACTTCACATGCCCAAGCTTCGTGGGAATAGCTATCGCGTCGACCGCTGTCGCCGTGACCCGACAAATCCAGGGCAACCACATGCCAGTTCTCCGCAAACATCGGCGCCAGGAAGGTCCACCAATGGGCGTGGGCCGCACCTCCATGGACGAGCACCAACCCGGGCTGGGTCTTGTCGCCCCACTCGAGGTAGTGAATAGGTACGCCGTCGACCTCGATGAAGCGTTCGTCGTACGGAGTCGCCAGCGACCGATAGAACCACTCCGGAACCTCGCGGGATTGCGTCACTCGGCCGACCCTACGACACCCCGCAGCTCGTCAGGCAGCGGGAACCAGCGCAGCTCCTCAAAGTCGGCGGTCACCAGCGGCATCCCGACCTCTGGCATGTCGGCAGGGTCCAGCTTGGAAAGAATCGTGCGAGCTTCGTCGAGATAGCCCACAAGATCATCGTCGGAGTGAAGGTGGGGACGGTGCCGATACTCCATCTCGCCGGTCGAGTAGTCGATGTCATCAAGGCTGAGGGGAGGTTCGGTGATTGGCCGGCGATGCCGCCACAAAGCTGTCTCGGGATCGAAACGATAATAAGGAAGGAACCGCCAGCCATGGTCGGCCACGAAGTGAACCGAGTCCAAGATGAAGTCACGCACCGGGTCTGAGATGAAGTAGTTGAAGTTGACCCGAACCCAACCCGGCTTGATTCCCTCGCATCCTCGGGTTATCTCACGCTCAAACTCGTGGGATCGCTCGAGGTCGATTCCGAGGAGCCGATGCCCGTAGGGACCCGCACAAGAACATCCGCCGCGTGATTGCACACCAAACAGATCATTGAGGAGCGCAACTACGAAGTTGTGGTGCAGATATCGAGATCCGTAGCGGACTACGAACGAGACGATCGACAGCCGATCAGCGTCGTGATTTCCAAGTACGTCGATGTTGGCGTTGGCGGACCAGGATGCGATGGCTCGGCTGGTCATCTCCTCTTCGCGCCGCTTGATGGCTTCGGCCCCAACCGCCTCTTTCAGCTGGAACACCAGCCCGGCGCGAATCGACTCGATGATTGCGGGGGTGCCCCCCTCCTCACGATGCTCGACCTCATCGAGATAGTGATGGTCGACCGGATTCACATAGGCGACGGTACCGCCGCCGGGGACCGCCGGTACCCGGTTTACGAATAGTTCCTTGCGAGCCACGAGGAGCCCGGGCGTGCCCGGCCCACCGATGAACTTGTGCGGGGAGAGATATATCGCGTCCTTGTAGGCGAGGTGATCATCAGGCCCGTCTCCGGCTGGGTTCATGTCGATGTCGACGTATGGCCCGGCCGCGGCAAAGTCCCAGAACGACAGGGCGCCGTGCTTATGGAGCAAGATCGAGATCGCCGCAACGTCCGAGATGATCCCGGTCACGTTGGATGCCGCCGAGAAAGATCCAATCTTCACCGCACGCTCGGCATATACGACGAGCTCCTGCTCCAGCTGTTCGAGGTCTATCTGGCCGTCTGCGTCCTCGGCGATTGTCACCACATCTGCGATTGATTCTCGCCAGGGCAGCTCGTTGGAGTGGTGCTCGTACGGTCCAATGAAAACCACGGGCCGCTCGGTCGCCGGTATGTTCGCCGAAAGCTGATACCGATCTTCGAGATTGCAGGGGATTCTGATACCGAGCACACCGATGAGCCGGTCTATGGCCCCGGTCATCCCCGATCCACAGAACAAGACAGCGTGCTCATCCGACGCGCCGACGCACTCCCTGATGATGTTGCGCGCCTCCTCGCGGAACCGGGTTGTCTGGAGACCGGTGCCCGAGGACTCGGTGTGAGTGTTGGCGTAGAGCGGCATCACCGCGTCGCGGATGTAGTCCTCTATGAAGCTCAGGGATCGGCCGGAAGCGGTGTAGTCGGCGTACGTGACTTTCCGGGGACCGAAGGGGCCATCCACCACTTCGTCGCGGCCGATCACAGACGTGCGGATGGTCTCAATGAGCTGGTCGGGAATCATGCAACAAATCTAATAGGTCCTGGGGAGCGTGCGCCGGGTACAGTTGCTGGATGACCGAAGAGCCGCAGGACAACCAACAAGAGGGTACGGCCATCGGTGTGGGCGTCGCTCTCGGTGCCGGGTTTGGTTCGGTCCTGTTCGCCTTGACCGAGAGCCCGGTGTGGATCGGCGTTGGCGCTGCAGTTGGCGCCGCGATGGGCGCCTCCTGGCAGAGACGACGACCTTCCTAGGCGGGTCGGCACACCTGGCACGCTCGGTACCCCGCCGCGGCAGCTCGCGACGGTGATGCGAATTCGACCCGATTCTTGCTGCTGATTCTCCTTGCGGTTCGGCAGGTCGGGAAACAGAACACTCGCGTGGCCCCGCTGCCGACGTATCGCAGCGTCCCGAACTCGGTCATGCCTTCGTGTTCCAGCAGCGACCGCTTCATCGGCGAGCCGAACGCATAGTTGCCGACGTTCCCATCGCTCTTGACCACCCGATGGCACGGTATTGCGATGGGAACGGGATTGCGCCCAAGCGCTGTGCCGACGGCACGCACGGCACCGTCGTTGCCCATCTCCCTGGCTACCCAGCCGTATGGCCGGACTTCGCCGGGAGGGATGGCGGCTGTGATGTCCAACACCGTGCGTTGAAAATCGGTCAACTGGCGGAGATCGACCGGAAGCTTGCCAAGTCGGCCTGTATCCAGCGTCCGCCGCAGCTGATCACCGAGTCGTGCAGGCATCCCTTCACTACGAAATGCCCGTCTGCCTACCGTCCGGGTGTGGACCTGGAGAAACTCGGCTTCATCAACGGTGGGGACGATCGCGGAGACGCCGATTGGCGTGAACGCAACGTGGAGCGTCCCAATGGGTCCATCCACTGTGGCGAACTGGTCCGCCAAAGAGGTGCGAATCAGAACACCTCGCTCAATGGACGGTGGCGGTTCCTCAACTCCGGATAGGAGCTTCAAGACTTGATCTTCAGTAGTCATCTGAGTTCCTCCGTTGTGATCATCTTGCGTAGTCGGTCTAGACCGCGATGCACATCCGATCGGATGGTGCCGGCAGGGCGATCCAGCACTTCCACAATCTCGTCATAGCTGAGCCCGACGACGTGGTGCAGGACGATCGCGTCTCGCTGCCGCGAAGTCAGCTTGGCGAGGCGATCCCGCCACTCGTCAATAGCCAACCGATCCACTGCATCCCGATCCGTCAGTTCACCATTGGGACGGTCGGTGTTTGTGAGTGCGACCTGTTGGGGGCGCCGCGACCTGGTTCTCGCATGGTTGCGACACAGATTGATCGTGATCGTGAACAGCCACGGCCGGAGCCGCAGTGCGGCCACCTGGTCCGGTGGGTAACCCTGCAGGGCTTGGTATGCGCGGACAAACACGTCCTGCGTCACGTCCTCGGCGTCCTGCGGGCCGGGAACCCAACGCCGCGCACCGTTGAAGACGGCGCCCTGCATTTCACTGACGAAGTCGGGAAAAGCCCGATCCAGGTCGGTGGCGAGCCGCCTGCTGAGTGCCGTTTCTGTCATGAACCTCTCCGCGTGGTGTACATCAACAAGAACCCCACAGAACCGTCACCCGTTGCAGATTTCCGACAGCCTTCGCAACGGGCCTACCTCTTCTAGCGGGCCTACCTGCTTCAGCGGGCGTACCTGCTTCAGCGGGCCATTTCGCTGCGCAATAGGTCTAATCCGACGGGTCCCACCTCGAGCAGACGAGCGTGGAAAGCCTTTGCGTCGTAGCCGGAACCAAGGCGAGCCTTGGCCTGGTCGCGGATCTCGAGAATGGCCTTCTCGCCGACCTTGTACGAAATGGCCTGGCCGGGCCATCCCAGGTAGCGGGTGACCTCGGACTCAGCCTGTGGCCTCCCCTGGGCTGCGTAGCTCGTGAGCATCTCGACCGCGGTGCCGAAAGTCCACGGCTCACCCGGGTGGAACGGCTGCCCTTCGGGAATGGGCAACTGGAGGTGAGAACCAATATCGATCACGACGCGACACGCACGGAGCATCTGCCCCGAGAGCCACCCCAGCACGTAGTCGGGTTTTTCGAAGAACCCGAGTTCGTTCATAAACCGCTCCGCATACAGCGCCCAACCTTCGCCAGACCCCGACTTCCATACCCACAGGCGATGCAGCCGTGAGAGCTTGTCGGCAAGCGAGACCTGCACGCCAACCTGGAGGTGATGACCGGGGAATCCTTCGTGATAGGCGGTCGACACTTCGTCGAACACTGGATAGGGGCCCTCCGGAGTCAGCGACCACCAGACACTGCCGGGGCGGGTGAAGTCTTCAGACGGACCCACGTAGTAGGCGCCAAGCGAGCTTCCCGGTGGCGAAATGTTCACGGTTACCGTCCGGATCGGATCCGGGACTTCGAAATGTGTACCAGCAAGACGGTCGAGAGCGTCGTCGAGCCGATCCTGGATGAACCTCGAAAGCGCTACCGAATCGGGCTGGGTTCGTGACGGATCGGTGCGAAGAAGCTCGTCTACCTCTGCCATCGATGCACCAGGCGCAATCTCGGCGGCCACAGCCTTCATATGAGCAGCCAGCTCCGCCACCTGCTCCCATCCCCATTCATAAGTCTCTATCGGATCGATATTGGTCCCGAGGAACTCATAAGCGGCGCGCACGTACCGTTCCCGACCGACACCATCGTGCTCTGGTGCATCCGTTGCGTAGGTATCGGCGAGATAGTCGGCCAATGCGGTGAACGCGGCTCTTGCGTCGGTTACGGCGCTTTCGAGCCTTATGAGGGTTGCCCCGCTGCCGTTCTTGCCTTCATACGAGTCGAGCAGCTTCGTCAAGCGCGACCCGGGTGCTGCGCTGACCCGGCACTGTTCAACGGCGGCTCGCACTTGCCGCTCGGCCACCGCCATCCCGCGTCTGCGACCTTCGTCCAAGCTTGTGCGATACCCATCGATCACCGCCGGCATCCGTTCCAGTCGGTAGACGATGTTGACCCAATCCTCTTCGGTCTCGGTGCCCATGTGATCCCAGATCTCACGCAAGCTTTGCAGCGGCGATGCCATCGAGTTGAGTGCCCGCAGGTGATCATCGTTCTCGAACCGGGATGCCTCCTCGTCGAGTGTCACCTTGGCTAACTCGATCGAGATCCGATCCCAGTCGTTCTGAGGTTCCGGGACTTGGTCTACCTTGCGGCGCAGGAAGCGAATTGTGCGCAACGCAGTCTGCGCCCCTTCCGGGCTCAGGTCCGTCCATCGATCATCGTGACCGGCGATACCGACCTCGGTGGCGACATCAGGGAAGGCTTTCGCCAACTCGTCGACGATGTCACTGCTCAGTCGGTAAATGGGATGTTTTTCCACGGCACGCTCCTTCGCTACAAGAGAGTACCCGACACTCGAACGCCCTAGCTCGGACCGGTTGTGCCGTGGATGAGCTCCTGGATGTGCCGGCGCGCCTCTTCATCGTTCGGCACTTCAACGAGAGCTTGGGTGAAGTCGTTCTGCGCGAGGATCAGTTCCCCTCGTGCCTGGTTGATCATCCCCCGCCCCACCAAAGCGATCGCCTTGATGGAATCGGCCCGGTTGGGAGAGTCGAGCACTTGCGCATAGACCGACACCGCCTCATTGTCCCGACCGAGTTCGCCAAGAGCTCGGCCACGGTACGCAAGCATCAGTGCGGTGAAGTCGTCGTCATTGATGACGCCCTCGGTCGATTCCACGACGGCATCGAATCGTTCCGCCTCATAGAGAAGCTCGGTACGCGACAACCGGATATGGGTCGTGGGTTCTGCCGCCTCGAGCAGCGCGAGCGCCCTATCGGAAAACCCGCGTGCCTGGTGCAGCTCTGCCAACAGCAGAACAATCGAGTTGCGCTGCAACGGAAGATGCACCACCAGGCCGGCGGCGATCACCACGCTGAGGCCAGCCTCCGGCAGGTACTTGCGAAGGAAGTGATCCTTGCCGATGTCGCTGCCGGAACTCACAACTTCGCTCAGGAGATCCATGCCCCTGTCGAGGTCCGTCTCGAGCAGCAGCAGACCGGCAATCGTCTTCGCGGTGTCGGCGTGCTTGGGTTGCTGCCCGGCGACCCGCAGCATTTCGCCCGGGTCAGCCGAGACGACCGCAGCATGAAACGCTTTCTCACCCTTCGACGCCATCATGCCCGGCTTCTGTTTGGCGACGAGCGCCGGGTACTCATCGGGTTCGGCAAAATCCCAGGTCAGGTCGCGGAAACCCGGCCCCTCGTCTCGGGGGACGTGCCAACGGAACACGTCGTTGCGGAGCGCCCGGCCCATGTGCACGTTGTAACGGAAGATCATGCGCACCTCCATTGGTTGGGAACACCCTATCTGACGGACTGCCCGGAGTAGGGAGTAGCATTCTGCAACTCGGCGGCTCAGGAGGTAGGCGGGAATGCAGGCGAACACATTTCTACGCGGACTACCCAAAGCGGAATTGCATCTCCACATCGAGGGGACCCTCGAACCGGAGCTGATCTTTGAGATTGCCGGCCGAAACGGTATCTCGACCAGCCATGAGTCCGTGGCAGAACTGCGCGCCGCCTACGAGTTCAGCAATCTCCAGGAGTTCCTCGACATCTACTACGTGGGCGCAGGAGCGCTGCAGACCGAGCAGGACTTCTTCGACATGACCCTCGCATACCTGCAACGAGCAGCCGCCGACGGAGTACGCCGAGCCGAGATCTTCTTCGATCCCCAAACCCATACCGAGCGCCAGATTCCCTTTGAAGTGTTCATGACGGGCATGCACGAAGCCAAACTGGTCGCCGCAAGAGACCTTGGAATCTCATCGGATCTCATCATGTGCTTCCTGCGGCACCTGCCCGCTGCGGCAGCAATGGACACACTCGAGTCGAGCCTGCCGTATCGGGACCAATACATCGGTGTTGGCCTGGATTCATCAGAGGTGAACTTCCCGCCGGAGCTCTTCGCTGACGTCTTCGCCAGAGCCAGGGCAGAAGACCTCCACCTCGTCGCCCACGCCGGCGAAGAGGGCCCGCCCGCCTACATCTGGGGCGCTCTCGACAGCCTCGGTGTGGAACGCATCGACCATGGAGTTCGATCCCTCGAAGATGCCGATCTCGTCGCCCGTCTCGTGGACGAACAGATACCGCTGACTGTGTGCCCGCTGTCCAACATCAGACTGGGCGGCTTCGGCCGTCTCGAAGAGCACACACTCCCCAAGATGCTCGACCTTGGCCTCAAGGTCACGATCAACTCCGACGATCCCGCCTACTTCGGCGGCTACATCGGCGCCAACTACACAAGGACCTACGAGGCATTGAACCTGGACCTAGATCAGATGGTGACGATCGCCCGCAACTCCCTCGATGCAGCGTTCCTTCCCGAAGACGAGAAGGCGAAGTTGCTAGCCGAGTTGGACGAGTACGTGGCAGACAACGGCAGGTCGTAGGAGAGGCAATCCGTTCGTCGCACGGCATGCAGAGTCCCGTGCCTGCCCGATAGGGCAGGCACTAGCCCTGCTCGAAGTTGGTGCCGAGGGATGCTGGAGGTTCGGACGCCAGGAACTTCCGCAAGGACACAAACCGATCGCCAAGAGCACGGAACCCGGGTCGATTGATGACGACCAGGGTCAGGATCATCGTTGGGAAGGGCAGGATCGGCAGTACCTGCGAGAGGCCGGGGAAGACCGGCTGCAGCTTGAGCGCAACCACCTGGAGCGCACCAAAGAGGTAGCAGCCGAGAGCGACGCGGAACGGATGCCAACCGCCAAAGATGACGATTGCAAGAGCGATCCAGCCGAAGTTTCTCACGTGGCCTTCCGACCAGCCGAACTTCTGGTCCAACGAGAAAGCTGCACCCCCGATGCCCACCAGTGCTCCACCGACGATCGTGTAGAGATAGCGCATCTTGCGGACTGAAACACCTCGAGCAAACGCTGATTCCGGACGCTCTCCGACCGCCTGGAGCTCCAAGCCCGGACGAGTGCGGTAAAAGAACCAGTACGTCACTGCGATCAGTACGAAGCTGCCGTAGATCGACAGGTTGTGCTGGAAGAGTGCCTTGCCGAAGAAGGGAATGTCGGCAAGCAGCGGGATCTCCAACTTGGGAACCGACGGTCCCGGTTCGCGCACAAAGGGGCTGCCCAACAGCGACGACAGCTCGGTCGTGAGCAGGAAAAGAACGAACCCAACAGCAATCTGGTTCAGCCGCAGTTCAATGCCGGCGTAGGCGATGATCAGCGCAACCAATGCGGAGGCCAGCGCCGCGAGCACGAACCCAATGATCACACTGTCGGTGAGGTATGCCCCTGCGAACCCGGCCATTGCAGACAACAGCAAGCTGCCGTCCAAGGAGAGGTTCACCACACCAGCCTTCTCCGTGATGGTCTCACCGATGGTGGCGTAGATGAGCGGTGCCGCACCCGCAATAACGGTCCCGGTCGTGACATCGAGATCACCGGCGATGGCTAGGCCGATGATCAGAGGCACTGAGGCGAGGAAACCAAACAACATGGCTCAACCTCCCCCTTCTGCTTCTAGTGCGGCGGCTCGTACCTCGCTGCGACGGCGTTGCCAGCCAGCGGCCAGCAGGACGAACAGCACGAGCATTCCCTGAATCACACCACCGACCGATGAATCCAGGTCGAGCCTCAGCTCGAGTTGAGAGGCGCCTACCGAAAGCGCCGCAAAGAACAGCGCCAGCGGAGCTACAGGGGCGGCGCGGAACCCGGCAAGCAACACAACGAGAATGCCCAGGAAGCCAAACCCGCCCGATACCGACGGCACCAGCTTGTGGTGAAAAGCCATCGCCTGGGTCGTTCCCGCTAGGCCCGCCAGCCCACCGGCGACGGCGAATGCCCCCAGCATGTAGCGGTTGGAAGGGATGCCAAGACGAGCTGAGCTGGCCATGCTGTTGCCGATGGCTTTGAGCTTGAGCCCAAACATGGTTCCCCGCATAAGGAAGAACACCCCACCGATCGAAGCGACAGCAAGAAGCAGCGAGAGCCAGGAGATGTCCAAAGGAGCTTCGTTGTAGCTCATTCGCGGAAACCACGCATCACGTTCAAACAGATCAGTGCCGGAGGTCGAGGCGACACCCTCCCTGGCCCAGGGCCCGATGACGAGGTAGGTCGTCATCCCCAGAGCCACGAAGTACAGACCAAGCCCACCAAAGATCTCGTTGACCCCTCCATGAGTCTTGAGAACACCGGCCAGAAGGCCCCAGAGAACACCGCCCGTGATCCCGGCGATGATGCCGGCGATGATGACGACCCATCCCGGACCAGGTACGACCCGGGCCGCTCCGGTGGCGAAGATCGCACCCATCACGATCTGTCCCTCGACGCCGATATTCCACAGACCGGTTGAGTATGTGATCACGAGTGAGGCCGAGGCGATGACAAGAGGCACCCATACCAGCAGCGTTGCCGAGAACTTGGCTACCGAACCGAAGGAGCCCTGGAAGAGAAGCTTGAAGGCCTCAAAGGGGTTCGCGCCGAGGGCGAGTAGCAGCAATGCAACAATCACCGTCGCCCCGGCAACCGCTATCGCCATGCCCTGCACATTGGCCCGTCGGGTGGGAGAGCTCACTCGCGCTCCTTCCCGCCGATGAGGTAGCCCAATTCCTCGGCATCGGTGTCGGCGGCGGTCAACTCCCGCAGCACCTTGCCGGCAAAGAAGACGAGGATTCGATCGGCGTATCGCAGCAACTCATCGAGATCAGCCGACGAAAACAGAATCGAAGTGCCGTCGTTGCGGCGCTCGAGAATTTGATGCCACACCCACTCAGCCGATTCGATATCAAGACCGCGAGTCGGGTGCTCCATCAGCAACAACTCAATATGGTCCGGCATCATCGAGAGAAGCAACCGTTGTTGATTGCCACCGGACAACGACTCGGGGGTGGACTCCGTCGTTCCCTTCACTGAGAAGTGAGCGATCTTGGTGGCGGCCTCACTCTCGGCGCCATCCCAATCAACGATGATTCCCTGCGGCGTGTCGCCGGCGAGCGCAAAGTGCTCGGTCACCGAGAGACCTTCGACGAGACCCTCACCAAGACGGTCCGCGGGGAGCCAGTGCACCCCGATGTCCATGTGGTGGTTGTAGCTCTTGTTGGTCACGTCGTGGCCGTGAACAAGAACGGTCCCGGCATCGGGTCGCCGCTGCCCGGCGCAGACCTTCAACATCGTCTGCTGGCCGCTACCGGCTAACCCGGCAAGACCGATCACCTCGCCGGCGCGAGCGGACAACGACACATCCTGCAACGTGACCAGCCGTTCGATCGCTGTGATATTGCGTAGCTCGACTACAGGCTCGCCGATCGCCACATCGGGGCGCTCCTCGGGGACTATCGCCTTGCCGAACATCAGCGAAACGAGATCGGCGGACGGGACCGGCAATTCGACCTCACCGGTCACCTGGCCGGCCCGCAGGACGGTCGCCGTGTCACAGATCTCATCAACCTCTTCCAGCTTGTGCGACACGAAGATCACCGTGAGACCCTCCTCAGCCAATGTGCGCAATGTCGCAAACAACAAGGCACGTTGGGTTGCCGAGATCGCCGTGGTCGGCTCATCGAGGATGAGCACTCTCACCCCCAGGGACAGCAGCCGGAGAATCTCCAGCTGCTGTCGCTCACCGACGGTAAGAGATCGTGCAGTCGCGTCGGGGGAGAATTGGAAATCGAATCGGGAAGCCAGCTCCTCGAGTTCAGCCCGCGCCGTTGCCGGGTCCAAGACCAGACTTTCCGGGCGCCCGAGCATGAAGTTCTCGAGCACGGAGAAGGGCAAACACAGCAGCGGATCCTGGTGCAACAAGCCGATCCCTGCGGCCACCGATTCCTTTGGGTTGCTGACTTCGAGTGGCTCCCCACCCAACAGGACCCGGCCGCTATCGGCGGAGATGAAGCCGGCCAACACCTTCATCAGGGTTGACTTGCCTGCCCCATTCTCGCCAAGCAAACCGTGGATGGTCCCCGCTTCGACCCGCATGGTGACGCCGTCGTTGGCGCGCACCGGACCGAAGTGCTTGTGGATGTCGATCAGCTCGAGCATTCATCTCCCCCTGGAATCGGGGGCGCCTGCCGGCGCCCCCAAGTTTCCATCAAGGCTCTACGAGCTGGCGCCGTCTATGCCCTCCAGGAGCTGCGTCAAATACCAGATCTGGTGGTCGGTGGCCACCTCGCCATCCGCAAGGAATGGCGTTCCGTCCTGGTAGTTGAGCGGCCCGGTCCAAGGATTGATCGAGCCGTCTGCGAGGCCGGCGATGAAGCCGTCGAGTGTGGCAGCATCGTCCGCTGCCAGACCCGGTCCGGAGATCCAGCCAACCGCGCTCGTGTCCTTGTTGTTGATGTCCGACCAGTCGGGGCCGAGCCACTGGAATTCAGCGCTGAAGGTGCCCGCGCTCACGGACTCAGCGATGTCGAGATAGGCCGGACCCCAGTTGAAGTACGGAACACCAAGACAGATTTCCTCGGCCTCTGCGCATGCGCCCTCATAGTCATAAGGGATCGCCCAGACGTTCTCGCCTGCTTCGGCGCGCTGGCCACCGCGCACGATGGCCTCTGTCGTGTCGATACCAGAGATGATGACGTCGACGCCACCGTCGTAGAACTCGTTGACCACCTGGGTCGGGTCAAGAGTCACACCCGGAATCGCAAACCAGAAACCAATCCAGGTCACGGTGAATGAAAGGTCATCGGCGGAATTGCCCTCCTGCTCCCAACAGTGCTTCGCACCGAGGTAGGCAGATGCCACCAGGCGACGAGTCTCGTCGTTGATCAGTGGTCCGAGGTATCCGATCTGGCCGGTTTCAGTGGTTAGTGCGGCGGCGCAGCCTGCGATCATTTTGCCGAACTCGATGCGGCCAAAGACGTTTCCGAGATTGCTGAGGTCTTCGCGATACGCTTCGCCCTCTGCCCAGGCGCTGTCGCCCGATGCCCAGATCATCGGCACATCAGGATGATTCTCGGCGGCAAGCTGCACGCCATCTTTCATGTCATCCGAAGTGGCGATGACGAGCTGAGCTCCCTGATCGATCATGTCGGCAATCACTTGCTCAACGGTTGTCTCCGGCTTGTCGGCCGGGTTGACGGAGTCGACAACGATCATCTCGGCGCCGAGCTTCTCTTCGACGTACTCTCCACCTTCGAAATGGGCCTGGGAGTAGCCGCGATCGTCGCGGGGACCGACCAGGACCATGCCGAACTTGAACGGCTCAGCCGACGCGGCAGCCGTCGTCTCGGTGGAATCGTCCGGGGCTGCAGTCGTGGTGGCGGCGTCGTCACCATCATCGGAGCATGCCGCCCCGATCATCGCGAACGCCAGCAGCACTGCCGCCCACCTCCGCAAAGTACGCCCGTTGGAACCCTTCATAGAACTCTCCTCTTCGGAACGGTAAGCCGGGAGTATACGGTTGCGATTCCGAAGTAGAAGAGTCCACATCTGTGACCAAGGCAAATCCTTGTGGAGGTCGCCGGCTGGCCACGACCAACTGCCGACCCAACCACCGGGGTTCGATCTCATCGAACCCCAAGCTGATCTCATCA
>CBDUNF010000034.1:0-23105 GCA_965368515.1 uncultured bacterium | reverse complement strand
AGCCCTGGTGGTACTCGACCTCGGCGATGGCACCGAGGGGACCGGCCATTTCGGCGACGACAGCTTCTATCCGTTTTGGCATCTCCCGCCAGAGGTCCATGTCAAAGAGCCGCACGGTTCCTTCGAGTTCGACGTGCGTCGGGATGACGTTTGCCGCAGCCCCACCTGCGATCTTCCCGAAGACAACCAGGACGGTCTCTCTCGGATCGATGCTGTGGCGGATGACCTGGGGGAGGTCGGTGACGATGCGGGCAGCTACATAGAGCAGATTGACCGTCTGATGAGGTCGTGAGGTGTGGCCACCCGGGCCGGAGAGCCGAATCGCAACACGATCGCCCGCACCGGTGATACCGCCGGTGCGGATGCCGACCTTCCCGGCCTCGAGCGACGGATCGACATGGAAGGCGGCAATGGAAGACAGCCCTCGGTGCAAACCGGCCGCACACATGGTCTGAGCACCGCCCGGCATTGTCTCTTCTGCGGGCTGAAACAGGAATCGGGCCTTGCCGGGAAGCTCCCCGTACTGCTGGAGCACCCAAGCCGTTCCAAGACCGATGGCCGTGTGTGCGTCGTGGCCGCAGGCGTGCATGACCCCCGGTACCAAAGACGCGTACGTGGGAGACGCTTCCTCCTGAATCGGTAGGGCATCCAGATCGGCCCGGAACCCAACGGTCTTGGCGCCACTGCCAACCTCGGTGATGAGGCCGGTGCCTTCGGGGCGGATGTGGGGTTGGATGCCCCACTCGTGGAGCGCCTCGGCAACCTTGCGGGTGGTGCGGTGCTCTCCCCAACCCACTTCAGGGTTCTGATGGAGGTCGCGTCGGACCTCGATCATACGGGGGGCGATCTCGGATGCGAGGCGCGCTAGCTCAGGGATTCGGTCGGGCATGTCGGGATTGTAGTGAGCACTGACCGCAACGGGCGAGGGCAGTAGCCGCTCACAGGCTGATCTGTCCATCTTCGACATCGTTCGAACCGCCGCACTAACTTGGCAGCCGACCGATGGGAGGTGAGATCCGATGGAACGACCGGCATTCACGATCGGGATCGAAGAGGAATATCTGATCGTCGATAAGGGAACTCGGGAGCTCGTTCAGGATCTTCCCGACGGTTTGATGTCGGCGTGTGAGGAGATCCTGGGCGGCAAGGTCAGCCCCGAGTTTCTCCGCTCCCAAATCGAAATCGGCACCAAGGTCTGCACGACGGTTCACGAAGCCCGTTCTGAACTGCGTCATCTGCGGCGAGCGGTGGCCGATGTCTGCGACGAATACGGGCTGGCTCCGATCGCGGCCTCGACCCATCCATCGGCAGATTGGTATGAGCAGCGCCACACCGATGCGCCCCGCTACAACATCCTGGCGAATGCGCTCGGCGGCGTAATCCGACGGTTGCTCATCTGCGGTATGCACGTTCATGTCGGTATCGAGGACCCGGACGTCCGGGTCGATCTGATGAATCAGGTTCTGTACTTCGTGCCTCACATGCTGGCGATGTCTACGTCTTCGCCGTTCTGGAACGGCAAGGAGACCGGTCTCAAGAGCTACCGCACTTCGGTGTTTCGGGCGGTGCCGCGCACCGGCATGCCGGACGAGTTCGACACCTGGGCCGAGTACCAGCGGCATGTGGATGTGCTGGTCCAGGCCGGTGTGATTGAGGATGCCACCAAGCTGTGGTGGGATTTGCGACCCAGCGCCCGCTATCCGACCCTCGAGCTACGCAGCAACGACATCTGCACGAACGTCGAGGACACTCTCGCCATCGCGGCAATGTATGTGTCGCTGCTCTCGATGTTGTTTCGGCGCCGGGTCGAGAACCAGCGGTGGCGGATCTACAGCCGCATGCTCATTGAGGAGAATGTGTGGCGGGCGCAGCGCTACGGCATCTCGGAGTCACTCATCGACTTTGGCGCCGGCAAGCTGATCCCGTATCCGCAGTTGATCGAGGAGATCATCGAGTTGGTACAGGAAGATGCCGAGATGCTCGACTGTGTGACTGAGCTCCATCACGCCCGGACAATCGTTGACCGTGGCACCTCAGCCGATACCCAGCTCGACGTCTATTACGCAGCCAAGACCGGTGGCGCCACTGAACACGAAGCCCTCGAACAGGTCGTCGACTGGCTCATCGACGAAACCGTGGACGGCTTCTAGACCCCTGACCTTGGCGGGAGTCTGGCCTTGCCGGCCCTGACCCGCCGCCGAAGGCAGTGCGCGTGCGCAGTATCCTGCCGCCATGTCTTTGCTACGAATCGCCGGTGCCCAGGTCAACGTTGTCGTCGGTGACATCGATGGCAATCTCCGGATAATTCTTGAAGCGATGGAGCGAGCCGAAGAGGCCGAGGCTGATGTGCTTCTGCTCCCGGAATTGGCGATCACCGGATATCCGCCAGAGGATCTTCTGCTGCGGAGGTCCTTTATCGATCAGAACGTCGAAGCTCTGCGACAGATCGCCCAAGCCTCGGAGAACACCGCGGTTGTGGTCGGATTTGTCGACCGGGTCGACGGCGATCGTCATAAGGATGACTCGGTAGAAAGGGGCTTGGCCAACGCCGCGGCGGTGGTCGCGGACGGTGCGATCCGCGGCATCTACCACAAGGTGCTGTTACCCAACTATGGCGTGTTTGATGAGGCCCGCTACTTTGCGCCCGGGCGGGTGCCGGAGAAGCTGTGGGGGATAGGCGGGGCTGTGGCCGGGGTCTCAGTCTGCGAGGACATCTGGGCAGCCGATGGGCCGCCTGCGCGGCAGGCCCAAGCTGGTGCCAAGGTGTTGCTCAACATCAATGGATCGCCCTATCACGTGGGTAAGAGTGTCGAACGAGCTGCTCTGCTGGCCGGGGAGGCGCAGCGGTCCGGGGTCCCGGTTGTCTACGTCAATATGGTCGGGGGTCAGGACGAGCTGGTGTTCGATGGTGACTCGATGATCTTCGATGCTGGTGGAGACGTCGTTTTTCGGGCCGCTCAGTTCGCGGAAGAGCACTTCGTGGTCGATGTCGAGGTCGCCGAGGACGAGCACGACGGCGGTCTCGTGTCCGTGTCGGATGGTCGGGTCAAGACCGTGACGCCGGCTGGGCCGGAGATCACGCCCAGCCTGGACGCCGATGCCGAGATCTACACGGCCCTGGTAACCGGTCTGCGGGACTACGTGCACAAGAACGGTTTCCGTGATGTTGTGATAGGGCTGTCGGGTGGGATCGACTCTGCCCTGACTGCCGCGATTGCGGTCGATGCGCTCGGGCCGGATGCGGTGCGGGGGATCACGATGCCCACTCGCTTCAGCTCGGAGGGATCGGTGAATCACTCCGTTGATCTGGCCAGGAATCTGGGGTGCCGCATCGATGAGATTCCTATAGAAACCATCTTTGGTGAGTTTGTTGGTGCGCTGGGTCCTGTCTTCGAAGGCACCGAGTTCGACGTGGCCGAGGAGAATCTCCAAGCCCGAATCCGGGGGGCCATCTTGATGGCGGTCTCGAACAAGTTCGGTGGGATGGTGGTCGCCACGGGCAACAAGTCGGAGATGGCGGTTGGATATGCGACGCTTTATGGCGATATGGCGGGCGGTTATGCGGTCCTCAAAGATGTGTTCAAGACAGTGGTGTATCGCCTGGCGGAGTGGCGTAACCGTGACGGTGAGGTAATCCCGTGGGCGACGATCCACAAACCGCCATCGGCGGAGTTACGCCCTGATCAGAAAGACACGGACTCGTTGCCCGAGTACGACGTGCTCGATGCGATCCTGCAGCGCTATATAGAGACAGATGAAGCACCGGCTGCGATTGTCGACGAAGGCTTCGACGCCGACCTCGTGGCGCGGGTGGCACGGATGGTCGATCGCAACGAATACAAGCGCCGCCAGTCGGCACCGGGTGTTCGGATAACGCAGAAGGCATTTGGGAAAGATCGGCGTCTGCCGATTACGAATCGCTTCAAGGACTAGCGACGGGGGAGTCGCTACGACGTGTCCTCCGGGTTAGGTGATCGCGGGTGGTCGGGGATCGAGAAGTCTTCGAGCATCGGGATCGGCGATCGCATAGCCTCTATGTCACGAGGGCCGGGGACGAATGGTGTGCCGCCCGGTTTTATCCAAACCACGTCATCGTTGGGGTCACCGGAGATCCGCCATCCGTCCTCGTGAACCTTGCGATGGTGAAACGGGCACAGCGAGATCAGGTTGTCGAGGTCGGTTGGTCCGCCGTGAGCCCAGTGGATGAGGTGGTGGAAGTGGATCCAACGGGTTCGTCCACAGCCGGGGTATCGGCATCCCTTGTCACGTTTCCGCAGAATCCGCGCCAGCCACGGAGGAATGGTTCGCGTGGTGCGGCCGACATCGATGACACTGTGCTGGCCGTCTTCGATGTTGACCTGGAGACGGGCGTCGCAGACGAGCCGGCGGGCGGTCTCGGCCAGCATCGGTGAGCCATCCTCGAACTCGGCTTGTCCTTGGTCATCCGTTAGAACCGACAGCGGGATGTGGATGACCGCGGTAGCCCTGTCGGGATCGCGGTCCGCGCCACGCGACTGCGATGCGAGCATCAGCAAGGCATCGAGACAGCGCGCTTCGAATGGTTCGAATACGCCGCCGGGCTCAGCCGGGGCTTTGCATGCAAGCCTGGTGAGTGTCTTTACGAATTCGACACCGTCCGACGCAACCATCTTGCCGTTGAACCAGAGGACTGGGTTCTTCTCATCGAACCGCCAGGCGAAGTGGCGGGTCTCGTGGACTTCCTGGACGTCGCGAAGCGTGATCTCGCGTGCTTTGCGGCTCAGGTCGCGGACGGACGTGCCGGGGGCTTCCCGGGCGATCTCGTCATCGGTTGTCGGCGTGGCATACCGGGTCGCGGTGCGAACCTGGTCCCACGACATCCGACCGGACTGGTAGGCGGCTCGGATAGCGGGGAGGTCGGCGAGGGCATGGGCGACGCGCACCCAATCGGAGGCCGTGCGGTAGGCGAGTCCGTAGCGGTTGACCAGCCAGCCGGCCATCGAGTTGGCACCGTCGAAGGTCCACTCCTCCTCACGATCCATGTGGGCAACCTCGTCGAGAATCTCGAGGTGAGCGGCACAGTGCACCGTCTGCCATTTGTCGAGTGCGGTGTAACGATCGGTGTCGTACAACGGTGCAGTTTCCATCACGTGCTCCAAGGCCATCTTGTTACCAAGTGGGGAAGTCTCTACAAGGTATCAAGGGGGTGAGACACGTTTTGCGGGTTGGAGTGGGCGCCTCCAACCGCTGGATGGCGCTCGGTGGAACGATCGGCTTCGTGGCATCGACGTCCGGTGACGACCACGCACCATCGTGGTGTCTAGCGCCCGACGTGTTGGTCGAGGTCACGGGGTTCGTCGGGTACGAGGGGGCGTCTACGACATCGCATACCGAGCCCGGGAGATCGATATCACCGGCCTAGAGCAGAGCGACCTTGATACGTGGCGCTCCGTCAGTGCCGTTTCCCCCTTGCGGTGGTAGCGACCTCATGTCACGCTGAAGGGTGAGAGCCCTTCAGTGAGGTGAAGGATGCGTCGGCTTGGTGTGCTGGTGTCCGGTGCTGTTCTCTTTGCTGCCTGCGGTACCGCCGGGCAGGGACCAGCGTCTACCGAATCTGCTGTCAATGGCTCAGCAACTACGGCAGCCACGACAACAACAGAACCAGCGACGACCACTCGGACAACCGCCACCGCGGCCACTCGGACAACCGCCACGACGGCCGAGTCACCTCCCACTGCAGAGGCCACCGGTCCGTCCTTGGTTGTTGCCACCGAGGAGGGGGTCTTCCTCTGGAGCGATGGCAACACTCAGGTTCTCGTAGACGGTGCATCGACGCGAGTTGCATTCCAGTTCGGCGATGGGGCAGTCGTCTACCAGGAGTCGCGTCACGGGTACCACGACGAGGATCAAGCACCGGTCATGATCAGAGAAGAGGGGGCCGACTCGCGTGTTGTGATAGGCACCGACCGAACCAGCCCAGTCCTGTGGGGTGTGGGAGAGATTGAGGGAAGCCCGGTGGCCATCTACGAGCGTTGGCCCGTCCCATGCGGCGGTGGCGAGTCGGAGCCCGAGTGCATCGGCCCACTCATGGCCTTTGATCTGCGGGATGGATCTGAGCGGGACCTTGGAGCCTTCAGCGCTCCGGGGTATGCCCTCGGCCCCTCTGGAGCCGAAGGGGGTATTGCACTCACCTACAACTCTGGAGCGGAAATCGGTGACATAGGTACCTTCAGGCTGGCCGAGGTCGACGGAGACCCGATCGACAACCCGGTCTGTCTCAACGCCGTCGATTGCAGCCAGCCTCTGCGGATGATCGGTGCCCTTTCCCGCGATGCGGAAAGAATCGCCTACGTCCTCGACCAGATGACAGAAAGCGACGAATTCGAATACGAAACCGTGGGTCGAAGCTTTGGGATCGTCCAACGCAACACGGGTGAGATCCTCCTCACCGTCGAGCTGGAGCAGCCGGGGCGGCTGGCCTGGCTGGACTTCAATGGGGAAGACGGACTCGTCTCAGTGAGTCACGAAGACGCAGTTCTCACCTATTTGATAGACGCGGACGGGCGAGTAACCCCCATCAACCTTGGCGGGATTACGACCTTCACCAGGTCACGCTAGACGACGCAGCAAAGACACATGGGAGTGCGGTTATGTCTGCTCGTGTCCTCAGAAGAGTGGCTCTCCGGGCACGGCGCTGGCCTGGTTCACCCAGTCGGCGAATAGCGCCTGATCGAGCGGCTCCGCTTCGTAAATGTGGAAGTAGCGGATGCCCTCCTGCTTGGAGTCGACGGGAGGTGGTGGGTCCAAGGAGTCGCCAGCGAAGAAGGTGATCTTGATGTACTTCGTGAGGCAATGGAAGCTGATGAACCAGCCAGAGCCCTCCATACCGTAGAACGGCGAGTTCCATCTGACGGCCTTCTGCACGTTGGGAACGGTGGCGACGATGATCGAGTCGAGGAGACGCCCGACGTCTCGTTTCCAGCCCGGCATTGCCGCGAGATACGCTTGCACCGGTGCGTCTCCGTCGCCCTTGGCGATCTGGGGGTTGCCCCCGGACAACAGAACCGGACGGTCGGAGGTCCGATCTTTGCTTCTTTCAGCCATTGGTGCTCCCGCCGCGAGGCTTCGACTCGCGTGCCTCGACCCTACGCGAATGCAACCGGCACGTGTCGGCAAACTAACGAACCGCCACGTCCCCTCGCTCCAGCGCCCGTGCATGAACCTTCCCGCGGTCAGGTTCGCGAGTCAGGTGGCTTCCAAGGACCGTTGGTCTCCGGGAGCTGTCGCATGCGCCCGTCGGGGCGGGTTGCTATTCAGACGTCGGCTCGGTTATAGAGCACCGGGACGCCGCTGATCGAGTAGGGGGCGGAGGGGCAGACACCATCGGGGCCGAGAATGGCCTCGTACTGGAAATCCTCGACGATCTCAACGGCGTAGTCACCATCGGGAAGGCGATACCAGACTTCGCCGTTTCGCGGAATCACACTCACCGCGACGACGTCGTTCGACCCAACCAAGTGATCCCTCACCGTCTCGGCCTCGGCCTCCACTCTGGCCCGGTCCGTCTGCCCTTTCACTGGTAGGGCATCGGCTGAGTCGTAGCCACCGATAAGCAGGTTCGCCGCTGCTGGACAGTCGGTGACTGAGTACACGCTGCCGTCGGCCAGCGTGTAGGTTGCCGAGCTGTCGTCCGCTCCACAGCCAGCGAAAGCTAGTGCGAACAACAGGGGACAGACCACGAATCTCATCACTCGGACAACGATATCAACCAGGACGCCCGGTCAGGGCGCTGGGGATCCCGTCCTCGACTCGTCGACTGCCTTATGTGGACGGGTTCCGTGGCATAGCCACCCTGTTCATCCCGGCATCATTCGTGAGGAGGGCATGCGCACCAATGCCTCACCTCCTCGATTAGGTGCTCTGCCGTTTCCGGTTTCGGATGGGTAGCGTCGGTCTGCAGGACGGAGTCGACTCGGCAAGGACCACGCCATGACGGAACGGAAGATGGGCAACTTCAGCACCGACGTGCATGAGTTCGGAAGCGGTCCGGTGGTCGTCCTGGTTCACGGCTCAGCGAGCGATGCGAGATCTTGGGACGCCCAGGTCGGGTCGCTGAGCGAGCAATACCGGGTGATCACGTACAGCCGGCGGCACCACTGGCCCAACGATGCTGCTGCAACCGGAGCGAGCTACTCGATGACGGCCCACGTCGAGGATCTCATCGCGGTGGTCGATTTCGTCGGCGGTGGCCCAGTTCACTTGGTTGGCCATTCCTACGGTGGCTTCGTCGCACTCCTCGCTTCGCTCAGTCACCCGGAGCTGATTCAGAGCCAGATACTGATCGAACCACCTGTTGTGCCCCTCTTCCTGAGCAATCCGCCGCGACCTAGCGAGCTGCTCCGGGTACTGGCAAGGAACCCACGCCTGGGCTACTCGCTGGTCAAGTTCGGCGCCACAGGGCTGGTCCCGGCTACCAAGGCAGCGTCGAGGAACGACATGGACAAGGCTATTCGGGTGTTCGGCAAGGCTGTGCTCGGCAAGGACGCCTTCAATCGGTTGAGCCCAGATCGATGGGCCCAGGTCGAAGCAAACAACATCCAGGCCGAGTACCTGAGCGACAGCCTCGGTCCCCTCACGGAAGCCGAGGTCCGATCCATCAGAACACCATCCCTCCTGGTCTCCGGAGAAGAAAGCCCTCGACATTGGACCCTGCTCACCGACCACCTACGCAAACTGATGCCTAACTCGCAGCGGGTCGCCATACCAAATGCCTCTCACATGGTTCACGAGGACAACCCGACCGCATTCAACATGCAGGTCCTCGAGTTCATCAGAATGCAGACACAGGCACAGAGCTGAATCTCACAAGCTCTATCAGGACCGCGCACAGAACCCGTACCGCTTTGGAGGGGCGCGTACCGATTACCCTTGAATCCGTCGACCACCACATCCGAACGAGGGATGGTCGGATCGTGAGTAGGGTCTCCGGGCACCTCTGCCTGGCTGACGAGACACAGGCGCGGCGAGTTGCCTACGGCCGAACAAGGAGAACGACGATGCGTAGAACGCTCGTGCTGATAGCAGCCCTAGCCCTGGCGGCTGGCGCCTGTGGTGGCGAGGACGATGCCTCGCTCGGTGTGGCTGACGCATGGTCGCGTCCTGCCGTGGGTCCCAATGGTGCGGTGTATCTCACCATCGAAGGTGGTCCCACCGACACTGCACTCAGCGGAGTATCGGTCTCGTCGGAGGTTGCTGCCTCGGCCCAGATCCACCAGACGGTCATCCGCGACGATGGCCTGATGGGCATGACAAGGATCCCCCAGGTGGAGATTCCTGCTGCGTCCACGGTGATGATGGTTCCCGGAGGCGTGCACGTGATGCTGATGGAGCTGGCGGAGCCACTCGAGGCCGACGACACGCTCGACGTGATCCTCACGTTCGACAACGGCACCGAGCTGACCACAACCGTCGAGGTTAGAGACGAGTGATGGGCTGGGGTTAGCGCCCGAAGCGTCGCAACCGCAGCGAGTTCCCGACCACCGACACGCTCGACATGGCCATGGCACTGGCAGCGATCATGGGGTGGAGGAGTCCTGCGGCTGCCAGTGGGATCGCAGCCGCGTTGTAGGCGAAGGCCCAGAAGAGATTCTGTCGGATCACCTGGAAAGTACGAGACGCCAGCGACAGCGCGGTGACCGCCAACTCCGGATCGCCGTTCATGAGTACTACGTCTCCGGCCTCGATGGCTACGTCGGTTCCGGTCCCGATCGCCATTCCTAGATCGGCCTGGACGAGCGCCGGGGCATCGTTGACGCCGTCGCCGGCGAACGCCACTTGCTCGCCCTCGCCCTGGAGGCGGGCGATCTCTGCAGACTTGTCTCCGGGGAGGACTTCGGCCATCACCCGGTCGATGCCGATCTGGGCTGCAATGGTGTCGGCAGTACGTCGGTTATCCCCGGTAAGCATGCCGGTTGTGAGGCCCTTGGCGTGAAGCGCGGCTATTGCTCTAGCTGATGACTCGCGGACGGTATCGGCAACGGCGAGGGCGGCTCGTACCTCGCCGTCCCATCCGGCCAGGAAGGCAGTCTCGCCGGCCAGTTCCATCTCCTCGAGGGCATCTTCGAACCGTTCGGGCACGAGCAGGCCGAGTTCGGCCATCATCTTGGCCGAACCGACGGCAACTTGGCGCCCGTCGACGGTGCCGCGCACCCCGCGGCCGGGCAGATTCTCGAAGTCCGACGGCAGGACCAACTCAGCCCCGCCTTCCTCGGCTCCCAGCGCCACGGCTCTAGCGATCGGGTGCTCACTCGCCGATTCAGTCGAGCCGACGAGACGGAGCGCCAGAGGCTCATCGTCGGTGACGATCCTGCTCAAGGTCATGGCTCCTCTGGTCAAGGTGCCGGTCTTGTCGAACACGACGGTGGTGACCACCCTCGTCCGTTCAAAGATCTCGGCGTTCTTGAACAGGATTCCGAGTTCTGCACCCCGGCCCGAACCGACCATGATCGCCGTCGGGGTCGCAAGGCCGAGGGCGCAGGGGCAGGCGATGATGAGTACCGCGACCGCCGACTGGACTGCCTTTTGGACATCGCCCTCGATCAGCAGCCATGCGGCCAGGGTTCCGATGGCAATCACCAAAACGATCGGCACAAAGATGCCAGAGATGCGGTCGGCGAGCCGTTGGATGGGTGCCTTGCTCGTTTGGGCGTCCTCGACGAGACGGACGATCTGGGCCAGAGCCGTGTCGGAGCCGATCCTGGTGGCCTCGACGACGATCATCCCTTGCTGGTTGATAGTCGCACCGAAGACCTCGTCGCCGGGCGCCTTGTCGACGGGCATCGACTCGCCCGACATCATGCTCTCGTCGAACGAGGAGGACCCCTCCAGCAAAGTTCCGTCCGTCGGTACCTTCTCCCCGGGGCGGATGACCATATGGTCGCCGGGGGCCACCTGATCGATCGGTACCGTGACCTCGGCGCCGTCGCGCAGGACACGGGCCTCCTTCGCCCCCAGTTCCAACAATCTGGTGATCGCGCTCGACGCACGTCCCTTGCTGCGAGCTTCGAAGAATCGGCCGAGCAGGATGAAAGTGATGATCCATGCTGCTGTCTCGAAGAACACCGGTTCGCCCGCAAAGAATGCCCAGATCGAATAGGTATAGGCCGCAAGCGTCCCCATCGAGATGAGGGTGTCCATGTTCGCTCCGCCGCTGCGGAGCCGGAGGAACGCCGTGCGATGGAACTGCCAGCCGAACACGAAGACGACCGGGGTGACGAGGAGCCAGATCACCAGATCCGGCCAGGTGGCTCCGCCACCCATGTCCATGGCGCCCATGTCGTCCATTTCCATGCCGCTTATGCCGGTCATGTCCATTTCCTCGACGACGACACCGGCGTCGAGTTGTGACTCCATGACGGGTCCCAGGACGATGGCATCGTCGTTCCCGCCGTCGTGCCCGCCGGGTCCGAACATCATGAGCAGGAACGCCGGAACGGTGAGGATGGCCGCCCCGAGCGCCATGCGGCGCTGGTACCGGGTCTCGGAGTCGTACCGATCGGCGAGGCTCTCGCGCTCCTCGTCCTGCATCACCTGGGTGGCCCCGTATCCGATCTTCTCGACGGCGGCGGAGAGGTCGGCGACGTCGATGCCCGGATGGACAGTGACTCTCGCTTCCTTGCCGGTGAGGTTCACGACCGCCGACTCCACTCCGTCCTGCTTGCCGAGGACGCGCTCAATACGCATCGCGCACGACGCACATGTCATGCCCTCGACGTCGAAGGTAATGGTCTCAGTGGTGGTGTCGGTGGCCACTCGGGACTACTGGGAGGGGACGTCGTAGCCCTGGTCTTCGATGGCGCTAATGATGCCTTCGATAGATGCGGGCGCATCGAATCCGACACTCACTGTCGCCTTTTCAACACTGACTTCAGCTGAAGCGACGCCGTCGAGGGCTTTCACAGCGCCTTCGATCGACATCTTGCAGTGATCACAGTGGATCTCGGGTACCGACAGGGTGGTTTCAGTCATTGCGTAGCTTCCTTGATCGGGCCGGTGATGGCCGGCGTGTAGCGGATGGTTTCGAGGAGTTCGTCGACGATTTCGGCGGTGCGTCCTTCTTTGACGCCGTGCATCACGCAGGTCTCGACGTGGTTTTCCAGAAGTACACGGTTGACCCCCTCCAGAGACCCTTGGAGTGCCGAAACCTGCTTCATGATGTCGGGGCAATACCGCTCATCATCGACCATGGCGATCACCGCATCGATATGGCCGCGCACAGTCTTGAGGCGGTTGAGGGCTGCCTTCTTGTGTTCGGGAATCATGGGATCCTTGCCTTAGCTAACCACACTATACCCCACCCGGGGAGGGGTGGATGTCGGCGGCTGTTCCCAACAGAGCGGTGAGGTGCGGCGTCTCAGCCAACCCAGTAGAACAGACAGAACGGATGACCGGCCGGGTCGAGCATCACGGTCACATCCTTCTGCGGCTGCCACTCAGCCACCTTGGCTCCGAGATCGACTGCCAGCGCAACCGACCGCTCGACATCGTCGGTGGCGATGTCGAGGTGCATCGACATCTGCTGGGCGTCCTTTGTGCTCGGCCACACCGGCCGGACGTACTCGGGCTCCGTTTGGAAAGACAGACGGCTGCCATCCCCGGGCGGCGTCAGCACCACCCAATCCGGTTCGTTCTGAGTTCGCTCCCAACCCAGGAATTGCTCGTAGAAATCGGCGAGCTTCCTGGCGTCAGAGGAATCCAGAACCGTCCCAGCCAAGATCATCGATGGTCGTGTCATGCCGCAAACCTACTAGCGACGTCTCAGGTCCTGGAGCCGTCCTTCTTCCCAGCGCGGGCCCATGCCTCCATCAATTCTCCGTCACTCGAGGCGACGGTAAGCCTGATACCCGCGTCTCAGCCACCAAGTACCCTCATAGTGATGAACGTTCTTGGATATGTCCTGGTTGATGGCGAGCGGGTTGACCCCGCCGACGCCACAATTTCGGTGTTCGATATCGCCCTGCTTCGTGGGTTCGGCTGCTTTGAGGCACTGCGCTCGTACGACGGTGTGGCGTTTCGGCAGAAGCAGCACCTCGACCGTCTCGAGCGATCGGCGGCGGCCCTCGGGCTTGGTCTGCCCGATCGTGCCGACATCGATGGCTGGGTTGCGGATCGGGCCGCAGTCGGCGACTGCTCGGTGCGCGTCGTTGCGACGGGTGGGACGGATGAAACCGGCTCGGGCGAGGGCTCTCGATTGATCGTCTTCGCAGAACCGCTCCGCCCGGTCGATGCGACGACCTCCTTGCTTCCGGTGGAAGCACCCTGGCATCCAGATGGTGCCGTCTCCGAACTGACTGGAGCAAAGACTCTGTCGTACGGCCCGAATGTGGCCGCCCGATTCCACGCCAGAGCGGAAGGCTATGGGGACGCCCTCCTGGTTGGGCGCAGCGGTGCCGTGCTGGAAGGCCCGACAAACACGGTCGCCTGGATCACCGCAGGCGTCTTTGAGACTCCCGAGCTCGATCTGGGCATTCTCGCCTCGGTCACGAGGCAGGCTGTGCTCGATGTAGCCAATCGCCTCGGCATTCCAATCGCCGAGGGTGTTTTCCCCCTTCAGCGCATGCTGGATGCAGATGAGGTGGTGGCCCTTTCGACGTTGCGCGAGATTCAACCGGTGGTTCGGATTGGGAATGTCGAAAAGGAAGTCGGTCCGATCACAAAGAGGCTCCGCGCCGGCCTTATCGATCTCATCCGGGAGGAGACGAAGCGGTGAGCGCAGGTCTGTTCCTCAGCACCCTGCGTGCAATCGAAGGGCTCTATGAGTCGGTCGTCACCGACCCACATGCCTGGGGGCAACAGGCCTTTGCCGACTGGGCAGGCGACACGCTCGTGGAAGCCAGCGAGCTCCCCAAGAACGCCATCCGTGAGATCCGGCGTAGCCTTCGTGCTGCCCAGAAGATGCAGGCGTTTTGGGAAGCCGAACGCAGCACCGTCTCTGACCATGATGACTGGCGATCCAAGGTAGACATCGCCCTGGGGCCCCGGGCATGGCGGCCCCTGCTCGATCTGGCCAGGGTGGGCCTCGACGCCGCACCAAGCGAGGAGTTGTTCGAGGAAGTACGAGAGCGTTTTGCGGTAGTGAACTCGGAGCGGTGGATGGAAGGCATAGCCTATGAAGAGTGGTCCGCTAACAACTAACCCACGCAATCTGCGTGCCGATGTAGAGTGACATGGTGAGATTCAGACAGGCGATAGTTGTGGGAATGGTGCTGACCCTTGTTGTATCGTGCTCCGGGGATGACGACGGCACCGAAGAGGGCCTGACTTCGACCAGTCTTGCCGACACGATAACGACGCTCGCAGACTCTGCCGACATCGCTGGATCGAGCACAGACGACGCTCCGGAATCATCCACAACAACCACTACATCAGCTGCGCCGGAACTGAGCTTCCCGCAATACAGCATCGTGAGCCGCGAGGCCTCCGACGACGGTGACGTTGTTGTGGTGCTCCTCGACCCGACGACCTACGAGTCGCTATCCGACATCGACATCCTCAATGTCATGTCCGACCTGGTCGAGCAGTACGCACCGGTCTATGAAGCCCACATCGTTGAGACCCAGGCCGCCGCCGATGCGCTGTTCGTCGAGGAGCCGACCGCAGCTCAGCAGACCGCTCTCGACAACGACTACATCGCCAGGCTCGAAGAGGGTTTCCGCATCGTTTACGTCGGACCACTCGAGGAATCCGGCGTCGCCATTCTCGGTTCCTGACCGGGGAACCTCAGCCAGGAGTTAGCTGCCTCCAATCTCATCCCCGAACATGTCCGCGCCGTTGTTCTTGTCGCCGGATAGGTCACCGATCCGACTGGATCATCTGGTGCAGCCGAGACTCTGCGCATACCGGAAGAGCTAGAGGCCCAGGACGATCTTGGCGGTGAGGAGAAACCCACCGAAGCCGACAGTGTCGGTGACCATCGTCAGGAAGATGTTCGAAGCCAACGCCGGATCCAGGCCGAGCCTACGCAACAGGATTGGGATTGAAGCTCCCACAAAGCCAGCCACCAGCAGATTGGCGAACACCGCGATAGCTATTACGAGGCCGATCCAAGCATCGCCCGCAACGAGGCCACCGAGCGATCCCGACACAGAGGCAATCACCAAACCGTTGAACAGGCCAATGGTGGCTTCCCGGCGGATCGCACGTGCCGCTCGACCGGGGGGAAGTGAACCAACGGCCATCGCCCGGATGATTACCGCAAGGCTCTGTGACCCGGAGTTGCCGCCCACCAGCGCGACCATCGGCATGAATGACGCCAATATCGCCCGGTCCGCGATCAGGTCCTCGAAGCCGCTGATGACGATGGCAAGCCCGAAACCTACAAAGAGGTTCAGTGTGATCCAGGGTATGCGGCGGCGCACCGATACCGAGACCTCGGTGTACACCGTCTCTTCGGCGCCGGCACCAACCATCTGGGCGATGTCTTCAGTCGCCTCTGCCTGGGCCGCTTCCATCGCCTCGTCCACCTTGACGATCCCGACCAGATGGTGCTGGGCATCGGTGACCGGGATCGAAATCAGGCGATAACGCTGGATCAACTCGGCGACGATCTCGCGGTCGGTGTTGACGGTCACCGAGACCGGGTCGGCAAGCATGATCTCGTCGAGGCCGGTATGTGGTCGAGCGAACACCAGCTCTCGGAACGGAACGACGCCCACCAGCCTGCCTTGCACATCAACGACGTAGACGTAAGTGAGGTTGGAGCCGATCTCCTCGTGAAGACGGCGAAGTGATTCAATCGCCTCGCCACTCGTCACACCGGACTGCAGCGAGGCATAGTCGGTGGTCATGAGACCGCCTGCGCTGTCCGGCGGATAGACGATCAGACGATTGATGTCGAGACGGAAATCGGGGTCGAGAGCAGCTATGACGGCGTCGCGAACCTCGTCTTCTTCGAGGGCGGCGAGCAAGTCGACGGCCTGGTCGGGCTCCATTTCAGCGATGAGCTCCGCTGCGGCTTCGGTCGACATCTCCTCGATGACGTCCGCTGCGGCGGGAGCCCGCATCTCATCGAGAACGTCGGCTGCATCGTCGGCGTCGAGGTCGCGCAGCAGGTCTGCGGCCCCCTCTTCATCCAGCGCTTCGAGGATGTCTGCGGCTGAGCCCGGGTCGGTCTCCGCGATCTCCTCCCACTCGTCTTGATGCGAGTCGAGGAATTCCTCGGCCTCTTCAGGACGATTGCGTGCGAGTTCCCTCAGCCGATGGCTGAGACGGCTCAAGCTGGTTTGAAAAGGAAGACGCATGGTTTCGCCAGGTTAGGCGAGTAAGCAGACGCCAGGGCAGCCGGGGCGGGTGAAGTTGCGTTCAAGGACACGAGTACGACGAGGTCGTTTGAGCCATGGGGTTCGACACAGTCAAGCCCTATGCCGCGTCAAGGACTGCCGATGCCCCCGCACGGGCACCCGCAAACTGGACTCCGGGGCCTGCCATACATAGCCCCGAAATGCCAGCGAGCATCCCTGCTCTCAGAAAGCAACAGGCCCCCCAGGGGGGACGAGGGGGCCTGTTGGAAACCCGGGTGGTGGTGAATCACCCGGTCTCGCAATAGTAACAACCGACAATCCGACAGCTAGTCGGCTTGCCCGGCCTAGTCCGTCGTCGGCCAATTCCCAACAATTGTGGCCAATCCCAAGCGGCTGCTGGGTTCCGATGCCCACGTAGACTGCAGCTCCGACCCGAAAGGAGGTGCATTGTGGAGCGACTGACATCGTTCTCGCATGGGGCTGGTTGAGCCTGCAAGCTCGGCCCAGACGAGCTGGCGCAGGTCTTGCGCCGCGTGAACAATTCATCCGTTGTCCGCCACGATGACCTCCTTGTTGGTATCGGTGGTTCCGATGACGCCGGGGTCTACCGCATCACCGACGAGATCGCTTTGGTGCAGACGGTGGACTTCTTCACCCCGATCGTTGACGAAGCGTTCGACTGGGGGCGGATCGCCGCGGCCAACGCACTGTCTGATGTCTACGCCATGGGGGGCACGCCGCTAACGGCGCTCCAGTTGGTCGGTTGGCCTCGCGACCGTCTTCCCTTCGATCTGCTCGGTGATGTTCTCGAGGGGGGTGCCACCGTGCTCGAGGAGGCCAGGTGCACGCTCGTAGGCGGGCACAGCATCGACGACGGCGAACCGAAGTACGGCCTTGCCGTTACCGGATTGGTGCATCCCGACGAGATCATCGGCAACGATGGCGCGGCACCCGGTGATGTGCTCGTGCTGACCAAGCCGATCGGGACCGGCCTCATTACAACCGGAATCAAGCGTGGCGTCGTGGAGCAGTCGGTCCGCGACGAGGCGGTTGCGACGATGGTCCGGCTCAATGCAGCGGCGGCGAGAGCTATGCGCCGGGTCGGTGTTTCGGCAGCAACCGATGTCACCGGATTCGGTCTGCTTGGTCATCTCGGTGAGATGGTGCGAGGAAGCGACGTCAGCGCTGTGGTGGAAGCAGCTGCGGTCCCGGCGCTCTCGGGAGCAACTCAACTTGCGGAGAACAACGTCGTGCCGGGCGGAACCGAGCGCAACCTCGCCGCGGTCGAGCGCTTCACCCGGTTTGGTGATCTGCCGCTTCCCGGGCGTCTTCTGTTGGCCGACGCTCAAACCAATGGTGGGCTTCTCATGACGATCGAAGCGCCGCTATCCAACGCACTGCTGCAGGCTCTCGAAGACGAAGGCGAGTCTGGTTCGGTCATCGGGAGCATCGTTGAACGCGATTTTGCCGACGGTCCTTCCGGGGTCATCAAGGTCGTTTAGTCGCCGAGCCGGCCTTCTCTGCCACGGCGGATTGCGGTTCGGCTGCTGACGCGTTGTGTCGTCCGGTTACCATCGCCGCTGTGAACAAACCAACGCTCCTCCACATGATCTGTGACTACGCCCCCGATGGCCTCGAGTTTGCGGAGATCAAGACTCGCTTCCACACTTCGTTGGCCGATCCGGCTTCGGTCATGATCCACCAGACATCGACACCGCCGCTCGATACGATCGCAGTGGGTTTTGTGACGGCCCAGCTGGCTCTTGGCGAGTCACCGACTCGGATGGTCATCTTCGGCAACGCCGCACCGCGGCGGGACCAGGATGAGGTCTCCACGGAGAATCGTGGCCGTGGGCTCCAGTACGCCAAGCTCGACAACGGTGTCGAAGTGGTCAGCGTTTGCTCCGAGTATGCGTTCAGTTTCATCAAGCACCGGGTAGTCGAATACCGTGACGTGGCGAGCCCCGCGGCCGGATCCCAGTTCCGTTCCCGCGACTACTTCCCGAAATACGTTTCGGCCGTTCTTGACGGTGACTACTCGGTGCTGACCGATGTGCTCGACCCGACCGATATCGAGGATGTGCCTTCGCACCTGGTGGCGTGGACCGATGGTTTTGGGAACATCAAGACCACACTCCGCAAGTCCCATCTCCGGGCCGCGAACCTCCAGTCCGGCGACCGGGTCCTGGTCACCCTCAACGGTGTCACTCTTGCCGGGGTGGTCTCTGACGGAGGCTTTACCGTTCCGCGCGGTGTGCTTGCGGTCAACGCCGGGTCTTCTGGTTATGACGATCCGTTTGTCGAGCTCTTCCTGCGGGTTCACCACATGAGCGAGAAGACGGCCGCGGTGCGTTTTGACCACCCGGAAGGTGGCACGCTCTTTGAGATAGAGCCGCTCCGTACGCTCTAGCCGGCAGGTTTGTCATCTCCACCTCGTATGCTGCGCGCCGTGGAATCCAATGATCTGTTCGGCCGGTCGGTCGTCGTCGCCCCCGGTGATCCCGCCCCATCTCCGTGGGCCGAGGCGCCCCGGGTGGTCATCAGCCAATCGCTGCTCGATGATCGGCAGCGACTCGAAGAGGTTGTTGGTCGGCTCCATCGAGCCTGGGTAGACCGAGAGCCGGTTGCCATCGAACTTGCCGTCGACCCGGCAGCGCTCCGTCAGCCCGAGTCTTCAACGATGGATCCGTGGCGGCTCCGACGTGGATTCCTGTTCAACAAGGAGAGACTCCATCACCTCGTGTGGGCCAACAGCTACGACAATCGCAGCGGGGACCCGACCTGGTGGTGGGGGCGGAAGGCCGAGTCGTTGGGCGCCGCGGTTGGGGAAGACACCGACATCATCCTTCCCGACGGCCAAGCTGCATGGGTTGATGGTGGGCCGCGCGGGCCGCTTCCGGGTGTGGCCGAACCGGTGGTTCATGCCGAGACGGTGACGCTGGGACGTCTGACCGTAGGCAAAACGGGCGGAGCCGATTCCCTGCCCGATTTGGCCCCCGACCAGCATGCGGCGGCCACCCACCAAGCCGGTCCGGCACGAATCATCGCCCCAGCGGGGTCGGGCAAGACACGCACTCTCACTGCCCGGGTGCGTCATCTCGTCGTGGACAGAGGCATCGAGCCCGAGATCATCTGCGCTCTCGCCTACAACAACAGGGCCGCCGCTGAGATGAGGGAGCGGCTGGGCGAGCAGCCCGGTCTGAAAGTGCGGACCATTCACTCTCTTGGTTGGGAGATTGTGCGGCAGGCCCGTGGGGATCTCGTCCTGCTCGACGAGCGGGACCAGCGGCGTCGTCTCGACGGAATCGTAGAAGCACCACGGCGGCCGAGCACCGACACGATCGGGCCCTATCTAGAGGCGCTCGGTGAGGTCCGTATCGGGCTTCGCCCTCCCGATGACGTTGAGGAGTTCCGCGACGACGTTCCCGATTTCGCCAAGGTCTACGGAAGCTATCGGGCTCTCCTGGAGAGAAGAGGCGAGGCCGACTTTGACGAGCAGGTCTATGGCGCGATCGAAGCGCTGTTGCGAGATCCCGATCTCCGTCACTATTGGCAGGACAGGTGTCGACATCTGGTCGTTGACGAGTTCCAGGACCTAACCCCCGCCTACCTGCTGCTCATCCGGTTGCTGGCATCACCGGGGCTCAACGTTTTTGGTGTCGGCGACGACGACCAGGTCATCTACGGCTACCTGGGAGCCGACCCCGGGTTCCTCATTGACTACTCCGATCTCTTTCCCGGGGCTTCCTCACATCCGTTAGAGGTGAACTATCGGTGCCCGCCCAGCGTGGTCGAGGCTGCGGCAACTTTGCTCAGTTACAACAAGCGACGGGTCGACAAGGTAATCAGGCCGGGCGAGCATGATGAACAGGTCGACGCCCTCGCCGTCGACCGTGTTCCCGGTACCGAGCTGGGCTTGCAATGTGCGGTGCGGGTGGGGGACTGGCTCGGGACAACTGCGCCGACTGATATCGCAGTCCTATGCAGGGTCAACTCGGCGTTGCTGCCGGTTCACGTTGCGTTCGCAGAGGCGGGGATCCCGTTCAGCTCCCCACTTGATGGTGCGGTTCTCGAACGCACCGTGATGGCGGCCGCTCTCGCCTGGGTCCGCATCGGTCTCAACCCAAATGACATCAGGACGTCCGATCTGATGAAGGTGGTGCGAAGGCCGGCTCGTGGCTTGACCCGGATTACCGGCCAACTGATCGGACGCCGCAGCCGGGTGTCCCTCGACGACCTCGCCAAGCTCGGTCACCGACTCGACGGCAAGCAGGGGAGCAAGTGGGATGGGTTTGTTGCCGACATCGAGCGGGCAGTGGAGGTTGCTGAGCGGGGTGACAGCATGGTGATGTTGGATGTCATCAACAACGAGATCGGGCTGAGCAGCGCCGCCCAGGCGCTTGACGCCGGGCGCCGGCGTGCCGATCGATCCGCCCAATCCGATGATCTGACGGCGCTGCGGCGGGCCGCGGTCCTGCATCGGGAACTCGGGGACTTTGAGCCGTGGCTCCGGCAGGTTCTCAGCAGATCCAACGACCGCAACGGCGTGGAGTTGTCGACAGTGCATCGAGTGAAGGGCATGGAGTGGGATCGCATCGTCGTCTTTGGTGCGGACCGGGGCCTGTTCCCACACGACCTCGCCGAGGACCGCGAGGAGGAGCGACGTGTGTTCCACGTTGCCATCACCCGGGGGCGCAAGCAGGTCATCGTGCTGGCTGATGAGGCCCGGCCTTCGGTGTTTCTCAAGGAGATGACCGGGGAGGCGGACCGCACGACGGCACCGCAACCGACCGCAACAACCGTCGCCCAAGGTGGGCGAGCCGTCGCCATCGGCGATCGAATCCGTATCGCGGGCGGCTACACGGGCGTCGTTGCGGAGTTCGAAGACGAGGGAGCGGTCGTCGTCCTGGATTCAGGCACCAGCACGATGCTGGTCGAGTGGGGCGAGTCCATTACGACCCCTGGTGGCAGCGGCCCGCTGGTGCGTCCGGTTGAGACGTTGTCGGTTGATGATGCCCTGGTCGATCGGCTGAAGACGTGGCGTCTCGAGACCGCGGTGGGAAGCTCGGTTCCCGCATACGTGGTGATGAACGACAAGACGCTCATGGCGATCGCCGCCGCTCGGCCGCGCAATGAGCGCGAGCTGATCATGATCCCCGGTATCGGGCCGTCCAAACTCGAAGCCTACGGCGACGATCTTCTGGCTATCTGTGCGCAGGAGGATGGTTAGGAGACACGGCTGCGCTGCCACCAACCGGTGAATTCCGGGACAAGCGCGTCGTTGTGTTCTTTGGCCCAGTCACCGAGGCCGAAGAACCAGTCGAGTAGCTCGATCGACTCCTCTACCGATGCAAACCGATAGTCGGTCTGTAGCACGGTGCGCTCGAAACCGACGGCCTCGAGATGCTCGTGATACTCAGCCAGCTTGATGGTGGGTGCGGCCGGCTCGGTCACTGCGGTACCCAGCGTGTCGATCACAACCTGGGATCCTCCCGGCTTGACCACTCGGTCCATCTCGCCGATGGCCGTCGTCAGATCAGCCTCCCAGGTGTCGGGCCAGAATTCGGTGAAGTGCCCGTACACCCATCCCGCGACCGCCACATCGGCCCAGCCGCCTGCAATGGGAAGATCGCGGGCATCACCAACGCTCAGAGCCCATTGTCCTTCGCAGCCATCGAGCTTCGATGCCGCGACGTCCAGCATGGCCTTGGCGGTGTCCACACCATGAACCCGCTTCCCCGCCCGACAGAGGGGGATCGCAAGACGGCCGGTTCCGGTTCCGATGTCGACGATGGTGGATGCGTCGGCTGTGACCTTGTCGATGTGTGCTGCCAACTCACCGTGGGTGTCCTCGGCGGCGACCAGCCGGTGGTAGGTATCAGCCTCGTTGGCATAGATGTTCTGGAAATGGTTCACCGCTGGCTCCGGTAGCCGAATGCCGATGATACGCAGACGGCCCGGTTTCGTGCCCGCGCAAACAGCGCTACCTTGCACGGCGTGAACGGCAACGCACAAGATCGGCTCGAGTCAATCTCGCAATCACTCGGGATTGGCTCTCTCGACCGGCACATTCTTCTGTGCGCCCAGCAATCCACCCCGCGATGCTCCACCTACGAGGAGAGCGCCGCCGTCTGGGTCTATCTGAAGCGTCGGCTCAAGGAGCTCGGGTTGTCTTCCGCTCCGCCAGCCTGGCGTGGTCGCGACCTTGATGATCCGCCTTCCGGGACCGGCGTGATCGGTGGAACAGTATTGCGAACGAAGGTCGATTGCTTGCGGGTCTGCGAGCGCGGTCCGATCGCAGTCGTCTATCCGGAGGGTGTTTGGTACCACTCGGTCGACGAATCGGTGATGGAGCGGATCATCACGGAGCATCTGGTCGGCGGCGAACCCGTGACCGACTTCGTGTTTGCAGTCGACACCCTTGGGATCAATGACGCCGGCTTTAGGGAGTAGGCGATGCGACTGATCAGATGGGTCGGATATTGGGCGGTCGGTTGGCTGGCGTGGCGCATGTTTGGTCCGGAACTGAATCCCAGGTTCAAACTGCCCCAGGACAATGCGTTGCCGATTCCGGGACGCACCGTCATCGTTGGCGAACACGAGCTGTTTGTGCGAGAAGCGGGTCCAGAGGACGCTCCTGTGTTGGTGCTCATACACGGCTGGAACCTCGACGGTGCGATGACGTTCCACCGGATCATCCCGGCGTTGGCGCGGCGGTTCCGAGTTGTTGTCCCGGATCTGCGCAACCACGGCAGAAGCGACTGGGTGCGGGGTCCCGTCGAAATCGCCGACCTAGCCGATGATGTCGCTGGAATCCTCGATGCCATT
>CBDUNF010000033.1:0-23114 GCA_965368515.1 uncultured bacterium | reverse complement strand
ACGATGGCGTACTGCGACTCCGCTGGGATGACCCGCTGCTGTCGGACGCCGAGTCGCTCGCGGGGACGACGCTTCCCGCGACATCGGCACTCATCGCCTACGACGCAGCAGTGGACTCCCAGGTGCTACGCACCATGGTCACCGATCTCCCGCAGGTGGCGGCGTTTGAAGACGCCAACGTGCTCTACGACCTGATGCAACGCTTCATGATTCTCTTCTATGCATTCGTAGGAGTGATGCTCGTGTTCGGTGGGGCGATGGCGTTTGCCCTGATCTTCAACGCGATGAGCGTGAACATCGCAGAACGCACCCGAGAAGTGGCGACGCTGCTTGCAGTGGGAACCGAGCGACGCAGCATCTCTCGCTACATCACAGCAGAGAACCTGCTGGTCGCGGCCATGGGCATCCCGCTGGGATTGGTGGTCGGCACCTTCGCTGCAAGCGCGGCGCTGAGTAGCTTCAACAGCGACCTGTTCGCATTCAAGCTGTACATCCAGCCGAGCACCTATGTATTGGCCTCGCTGGCGATTCTGGTGGTGGCGCTGATTTCACAGATTCCCGGTCTACGGGCGATCCGCCGCATCAGTATCCCCAAGATCGTCAAGGAACGGTCTGCGTAATGCGATGCCGGGGCCGGTCGACATCCGCTTCTTGCGTACGCCACGTCCACATATGGACGCCAGATACGCAAGAAGCAGGAAGGCCCGGCGGCCGAGCGGTAACCGGCAAGGTGAGCGGCAACGAGCACCTACACGGCGTCGACGGCGCTCACTGCCCAAGCGAGACCGTCGCCGGGGTCCTCGATGGCAAGGTGGAATCCCCAGCCACCGATCTGATCACCCGGGTCCCACCGCCACCAACGCAGCCCCGCCACTTCCGCACCCAATTCACCGGGATCATCGATGTCGTCGAGCCCGAGTAGCGCCGCAAGTGCCCACCACGCGCGCATCCTCCCGACCGGCGTGCCGCGACGCCGCCCGTAGGCTCCTCCGGAAGCCCCGGTCCATGCCATCAACGCAAGCGCTTCTCCCCCGTCGATCTCAGCGGCCCGGGCGCGATGCGGGCCCAGGGTCCGGATCGCTTGGAGCGCACCACCAGCGACAACGACTCCCTCAGCTCGCCCATTCGACTGCTCGGTCCATGGTGCGGTCAGGCCGACGAGCGCCTCAATAGCGTCGTCGTCGTGCTCTCGCGCAATGGGATCAGGAAGCTCAATCCAATCCAGGCGGGTCCATTCCGGCTCGGGAAAGTCGGCACGATCGGACCGATAGGCCGCAACGGGATATTGTGGCTCCCACGGTTCCAGCAAGAACGGCACCTCGAGGACGTGCGGATCGATCTCGCCGATGTCGACGGATTCTCCTCGCAAAAGGCGTTCATGTCCGATCAGGGTTCGGAGCCGATCGTCGTCCACATGTGGAGCCAGTTCGTCCCAGGGATGTGTCGAGGCGGCGACCTCCCACAGCGGGCCGAGGGCGAAGCGCCCCGCTCCCTCCTTGACGACCTGACCGGCGAGTGGCCCGGGGGCATCCAACGCCAGCCGATATTCAGCGAATTGGGCTACCCCCCACAGCTGCTTGCCGCGATCGACCGCTTCGATACACCGATCACGGAGGTCAACGATGCCTTCCCACTCCCGCGCCGACACCAGCCCGTCGATACGCCGGACCAGCCCGGCGAGATCGCTGCCTTCGATTAGCTCTAGTAGGTCATCCACGTCAGCAACCTAGCCTGCCCGGAGCGAGTTCAGATAGCACCGGGGCCATGCGACGATGACCTCATGACTCGCATAGTGGTGCTGACCGTGACTCTGTTGGCTGCGATACTTCCCGGCGTCGCGGTGGCCGCCACCGACTTCGACGATGTACCCACCGATCACCCTTTCCATGCCGACATCACGTGGTTGGCCGAGGAAGGCATCACCAAGGGATGCAATCCGCCCGCCAATGACCGTTATTGCCCAAACGATTCGGTGACCCGTGGGCAAATGGCCGCTTTCCTGGTCCGAGCGCTCGATCTCGTCAATCCCGGTGCTGTCGATTTCGTCGATGACGACGGCTCCGTGTTCGAGGAGTCCATCGAAGCCCTGGCTGCTGCCGGAATCACCAAGGGCTGCAACCCACCCGACAACAACCGCTACTGCCCTGACGCGGTGGTCACAAGGGCAGAAATGGCGGCGTTCCTCAGCCGCGCACTGAGTCTCGTCACCCGATCCGGTGATCCCTTCACAGATGACAACGACTCGATATTCGAAGCCGACATCGAAAGGCTTGCCGCCGCCGGAGTGACCAAGGGATGCAACCCTCCGGCCAACACTCGATTCTGTCCCGCCGAACCGGTGACACGGTCTCAGATGGCGGCTTTCCTGCACCGGGCGCTGACGTTGTCGTCAGGCGATGGAGCAATCATCCCGGAGAGCCGCAGGACAGCTTGGGACCCGGGGATACCGGGAGGAGTCCCCGACTCACCGGTAGCCACGACGGTCACCGACCACGGTGCCATAGGGAACGGATCCGCCAACGATCATGCGGCGTTTGTGGCTGCGATTGCGTCGCTTCCCGAAGCCGGTGGCGTCGTGTTCGCTCCCGCCGGCATCTACCGGATTGAGGGAACCCTCAGCCTGACCGACGGTGTCGTGATTCGCGGCTCCGGACCCGCCGAAACCCATCTCGAGTTCGATCTGAACGGCGCGGCCGCACCTGCCCTCGAGGTGGTCACATACGAGAGAGGCGACTGGACTCCCGTCACCGCAGGGTTCGGCAAGGGCACCACCACGGTCACCGTGTCCGACGCCAGCGAGGTGGTCGTTGGCAGCTTCGCCGAGATCCAGCAGGAGAACGATGCAGCGATCATGTACACCGATCCGGCATGGGATGTGAGCTGGGCGGACGACTCCGTTGGCGAAATGGTGCGCATCGTGGCCGTGTCGGGCGGCCAGGTCACCCTGGCCGAGCCGCTGCACCACAGTTACGACCCAGCACAGAACCCTGTGCTAAGGCCTCTCGGCATGGTCGAATACGCCGGCATCGAAGATGTCCACATCGAACGACTCGATGCAGGCGAGGCGGCAACCGTCTCGTTCAAGAACGCCGCGTTCGTGTGGATGGACAATGTCCTCAGCGAGATGGCCATGCGCTCCCACGTGGATACCTCCTCGGTCTACCGCTGCGAGATTCGCAA
Organism: uncultured bacterium; assembly: GCA_965368515.1. Lineage (GTDB taxonomy): Bacteria > Actinomycetota > Acidimicrobiia > Spongiisociales > UBA5794 > JAAETI01. The sequence continues at coordinate 19,934 of CBDUNF010000033.1, read as the reverse complement.
TAGCCGATTCATAGATGCTCACGACCACGGCGGTGGCGGGCGCGGATACGGAACCAGCATCGGAAGGCACACCACAGGTTGCCTGATCGAGGACAACATCTTTGAGTCGCTGCGCCACTCGATGATCATCCAGGTCGGCGCCGCCGGCAACGTCTTCGGCTACAACTTCTCGACCGATTCTCACGACAACAACGGAAACCTACTGCCCGATATCTCGCTCCACGGCCACTATCCCGCCATGAACCTCTTCGAAGGGAACATCGTCGAGGAAATCGGTTTCGCCGACTACTGGGGGCCGGTGGGCCCCGGCAACACCGCCCATCGCAATTGTGTGACGGTAGAGGGCGTATTTGTGGCCGACTCATCGCACACTCAGAACCTGGTTGGCAATGTGCTCGTGGGATCACCCGACGAGGTCGCGATCGACGAGAGCGTGATCGGCACGTTGCTCCATGGCAACTTCGAGGCCGGCGAAATCCGATGGGATCCGGCAATCACGTCGCGCACCATTCCCCGCTCCTACTACCTCGACGGGGCTCCCGGCTTCTTCGGCGGGACCGCCTGGCCCGGAGTCGATCCCGAGGCCCCAGGTGCATGTGGCAACCCGGCGAGGAGCAGATGGCTTGCAGAACAGTGACCCGGCCGGTGCCGAAGCCATCTAAGCTCCTGGGTTCGACTACCCCCGGAGACCGGATATGGCGCTGCAGTGCGGCATCGTGGGACTTCCCAACGTTGGAAAATCAACCCTCTTCAACGCGCTGACCCGCGCCAAGATCGCCGCGGAGAACTTCCCATTCAGCACCATCAAGCCCAACGTCGGCGTGGTCCCGGTACCGGATCTACGTTTGTACAAGATCGCCGACATCGTCAAGCCGGCAGAAATCGTCCCGGCGACCATGGAGTTCGTCGATATCGCCGGTCTCGTGGCCGGTGCTTCCCGGGGCGAAGGCCTGGGCAACCAATTCCTCCAACACATCCGCGATACCGACGCCATCGTGCACATCGTCAGATGCTTCGAAGACCCCGATATTGCTCACGTCACCGGAGAAATCGACCCGATCGCCGACATCGACACCATCAATCTGGAGTTGGCGCTTGCCGACGAAGACATCGTCGATCGCGCCATCGACCGCACAGAACGCAAGAGCAAAGCCGGAGACCCAGGGGCGGCGAAGCTGCTGGCCACACTGAACAAGATCCGCGACCACCTCGACCAGGGCCTACCCGCCCGGACCCTGGCATTGAATCCCGATGAGTTGAAGTCGATACGCGAGTATCAGCTCATAACACTCAAACCGATGATGTACGTGGCGAATATCGATGAAGCCTCCGAGCAAGACAACGAATATGTGCAACAGGTGCAACGGCGTGGTGCGGAAGAGAATGCCGACGTGGTGGTCATCTGCGCCGAGATCGAGGCCGAGATCTCGCAGCTCGAAGACGACGACCGAGACGAGTTTCTCGCCGACATCGGCGAGACCGAACCCGGCCTCAATCGAGTCATCCGCGCCGCATATCACTTGCTCGACCTCGGGACCTACTTCACCTCCGGCGAGAAGCAAGCGCGCGCCTGGACCTTTCGTCATGGCATGTCGGCACCACAGGTGGCGGGCAAGATCCATACCGATTTCGAAAAAGGCTTCATCCGCGCCGAAGTCATCGCATACGACGACTTCATCGAACACAACGGTGAACTCGGCGCCAAGGACGCCGGCACGTGGCGTCTCGAAGGCAAGGACTCCATCGTCGCCGAGGGTGACGTGATCCTGTTCCGCTTCAACGTCTGACTCGGCATCACCGCCGTCGATCTGCCATTCTCCATGGGTAATGCACTACGACGTCCTGATCATCGGCTCTGGCTTTGGCGGCAGCGTTAGCGCTCTCCGTCTGACCGAAAAGGGCTATCGGGTCGCGGTCGTCGAGTCCGGCAAACGCTTCAATCAAACCGACTACCCGAAAACGAACTGGAACATCCGCAAGTTCTTGTGGTTCCCCAGGCTCGGAATGCGGGGCATTCAGCGTCTCACCCTGCTCCGTGATGTATTGGTGCTGTCCGGCGCCGGCGTGGGGGGCGGCTCACTGGTCTATGCCAATACGCTCTATGAGCCACACGACGCCTTCTACACCGACCGGGTGTGGGCCGACATAGCCGATTGGAAGACCGAACTAGCACCGTTCTACGACCAGGCCCGCCGTATGCTCGGCTCGACTCCCCATCCGCACACGACACCCGCCGACCTCGTCATCAAGGACGTCGCCACCCACTTCGGTGTTGAAGATACTTATCAGCCAACTCCCGTCGCGGTCTACTTCGGCGAGTCGGGCGTCACCGCAGCAGACCCATATTTCGGGGGTGCCGGTCCGGAACGTACCGGTTGCGTCACTTGCGGCGGATGCATGGTTGGCTGTCGGTTCAATGCCAAGAACACGCTTGACCGTAACTACCTGTACCTGGCCGAGCACGCAGGCGTCGACGTGTATCCGGAGACTCAGGTCGTCGGCGTTGCTCCTCGCACAAGCGGTGGGTACGAAATCAAGACCGAACGTCCCGGCGCCTGGGTACGCAAGACGCCACGCACCTTCACCGCCGAACATGTCATCTTCTCGGCCGGCGCACTTGGCACCAGCAGACTGCTGCTAGGCCTGAAAGGACAATCACTGCCCCGCCTGTCGGATCGGGTTGGCTGGTCGGTGCGCACTAACAGTGAAGCCCTGCTCGGCGCAACAGCCACCGATCTGGCGACCGACTACTCCGAAGGGGTTGCCATCACTTCCTCGATTCATCCGGAGCCCCACACCCATATCGAACCGGTGCGGTACCCTCCGGGCAGCAACGCTATGGGACTCCTCGCTACCGTTCTAGTCGACGGCGGCGGTCGCATCCCCCGCCAGCTCCGGTTCCTCGGACAGGTCATCCGCCACCCGTTCACTTTCCTCCGCAGCCTGTCGGTCCGCCGCTGGTCCGAGCGATCCATCATCCTGTTGGTGATGCAGAGCCTCGACAACCGCATCCACTTGTCATTGAAGAAAGGCTGGCTCGGTACCAGGTTGAAGTCTCAGCAGGACGAAAGTACTCCCAACCCCAGTTACATCCCGATCGGCAACGAGGCGGCTCGCGCCGCAGCCAGCGCGATGGGCGGCTTTGCCGGAAGCGCGGTCAACGAGGTCTTGCTCGACGTTCCGACGACAGCACACATCATCGGCGGCTCCGCAATCGGTGTCTCACCCGACGAAGGTGTGATCGACCCATACCATCGTGTATTTGGCTACGACGGTCTCCACGTTGCCGATGGCTCGGCTGTACCGGCCAACCTCGGTGTGAATCCGGCACTCACGATCACTGCGATGACCGAGCGGGCCATGGCGTACTGGCCAAACAAGGGCCACGAGGACAAGAGACCACCTCTCGGAGAGTCGTATCGCAAAGCCCCGCGAGTGGCACCGGTGCGCCCGGTCGTGCCGCAAGGGGCTATCGGTGAGTTGAAAGGCCAGCTCGGCGGGTCGGCGTAGCGCAGCTGCCGCATACGTTGTGCTTCATCGATAGCGGCATTGTACGAACGAACACCGCGGCCACGCCGATAGACTCCGGGCACAGAAGGGGTTGAGATGCACCGATTGAGATTCCTACGCAAGCCGGTATTTGCCGTCGTACTGCTTGTCGCCCAGGTGCTCAAAGCTGCGCATCGCAAGGATCTGCCGTCGCTACAAAACCAGGACCCATCGGGCTTCTTTGGCGACCCGGAAGCGCCCCCTCTCAAGGTCGTAGTCCTTGGCGATAGCTCGGTGACGGCGCCAGGGGTCGAACCACTCGACGCGGCGTGGCCCAGACAGATCGCCCTCCGCCTCGCCGAACGATTCCGGGTAGAGCTCCTGTCGGTTGCCGTAGGTGGCTCGAAGACACGCGACGTCATCGCGGATCAACTCCAGCCGGCAATCGCCTTTGGCCCGGATATTGCGTTCGTGTCTGTTGGGGCGAACGACGCGCTGCGTGCCACGCCGGTTAGCCGGTTCGAGCGTGAGTACCGCCAAATCGTCGGGCAGCTAGACCATCACGTTCCAGGAGTGGCAGTATCCGGAATCGGCGATCTCGGTTCGATCCCCCGTCTTCCCGCCCTCGCACGCTCGATCATCAGAATTCGTGGCCGCTCCTTCGACCGAGCAGTCCGCCGCACCGTCGCCGACCACCCACGGGTAGTCAAGACGCACACCTGGTCCTCGGGTTGGAACGAGTTTCTCACCAATCCGGACGAGGTCTTTGCCGGCGACCTGTTCCACGCCTCGGCCTACGGGCACCGCATCTACACAAACGCGGCAATGCCGGCGGTCGAAGAGCTGGTTCAGCGGCATCTCGCAGCAGAGAACCGGAAGTCGCAGGCTTAGGTCCGCTTGTGAGCACCCGAGAGCACGTCACGAATCATCGACGTGATCGTGCCCACCGCCCCTAGGTTGTAGCCACCGCTGGGGACAATGATGTCGGCGTACCGCTTCGAGGGTTCGACAAACTGCAGGTGCATCGGGCGCACCGTCTTCTGGTACTGGTCGATGACCGAATCAAGCGTACGGTCGCGTTCAACGATGTCGCGCTGAAGACGGCGCATCAGTCGCAAATCAGAGTCCGCATCGACATAGATCTTCAGGTCCATGACGTCGCGAAGTTCACGCTCGGTCAAGACCAGGATCCCCTCGACCACAACAACTGGTTCAGGCCTCACTAGAACTGTTTCTGCGGTGCGCCGGTGATTGGTGAAGTCGTAGACCGGTCGCCGAATCTCTCGTCCTGCCCGCAGCTCGTGGATGTGCTCGATCAGCAGCTCTGTTTCCAATGAATCCGGGTGGTCGTAGTTGACTTTGGCCCGTTCTTCGAGGTCGAGATGCGGGAGATCGCGGTAGTAGGCATCGTGCTGGATGAGCGAAACGGTGTCCACGCCAACCGCAGCGACGACCGACTCGGCGATGGTGGTCTTCCCGGACCCCGAACCTCCGGCTATACCGATAATGGCGGGACGGTCCTCGCCCCCGGTCGGCCACTTGGCCTGCTCTCGGGAAAGGACGTCACGGTCTTTCAAGGGTTCGAAGGAGCCGTCCACGGCGGTGAGGATAGCGCCTGCCCGCGGGGCAGGTTCGAGTTTGCACAGCAAACTCGTGCCCGAGCCAGGGCAGGCGACTAGGCCCCTTTTAGGGTTAGATCACCGGATACGGCTGTCATTGAGATTGTGAGGGTCTTCTCGCTGGGACTGCCGTCGCCCTTTGGCAAACGGTTCTTCAGACCACCGGAGACGCTCGAGAAGTCGAGCTCGATGGTTCGGCGGGATGGAATACCAAGGTGAAGATCACCCGACATCGCCTTGTGCCTCACCTCGGTACCGAGGAAAGCACTGATACGGACATCACTGCTGGCAACCTTGCAGATAGCGCTCTCGTGGACTTCGTCAACATAGATGTTGCCGCTTGCCGCGTTCAACCGCAGATTGCGCAAGACCCGTCCCAGCCGGACGGTTCCGGACGCCGTGTTGATCTCGGCATCGAGGACGCTCCCCACCCTGATGTCGCCGGAAGCGGAGTTCACCCGACACATAGACTGCACGGAGCTCGCCCTGACGTCACCGCTCGCAACAGACGCCCGAAGTTCCTCGATATCGCTCTGGACGTTGATATCGCCGGATGTACACGACAGCTCGAGCGTCGACCGAGCGGGCACCGTGAGGATGATGTCTGCAGACGAACCGATAAACCGGCCCTTGCGACGAGGCTCTATCGAGATTACGTCGCCGAGCTGGTCAATCTCGTAGTTGGATGCACCCGGTCCGTCGATGACCACACGAACCGAACCCGGATCGCCTCCGACCACCGTGATGTCACCGCTACGGGTAGCGGCAATGACCCGAACGGTCTCTCCTACATCAAAGGTCTTGATGAGATCTGTCATGTTTCCAACGTTTCACGAATGCGGCGGCCCTTGCGCCCCCGGCTGGTCCCAGTTGCCAACGTTTTCAGTACAAAGCTGTTCATCGAGTCACCGGCGTCGTCAGCGGCCTCTTCGAGCGCCAATTTCAGGTTCGAAGGCAGCCGTACGGTCATCCGTGCCTCGAGTTCTTCTGTCGAAAAGGAAGCTTCCGCTTCGTCCCGGCGCAAAACGAGCGCCGGCTCGCCCTCATTCAATACGACATCTACTCGACCAGAAGTCAGCTGTGCGCCTATCTCGGCAGCTGCCTGCTCGACAAGCTCGAGCACTGCTTGGCGGACGGCGGGACCGAGTGCGGTCACAAGAGCGTCGACGACATGCTCGACGGCGGGGTCGGTGCCGGCAAGACGCCCGCTGGCCAGCAGCTGGTCTTCGAGCTTGGCGGCAATCGCTTCGGTGTTCATCGTTCCTCCGGTGGGGCTCACCTGTCGCAGTCCTCAGGCGACGCTAGCGGCATCGGCTTCTTTGTCCATGGCAACCAGCTTCAGTCGTGGCTTGCGGGTGAAGCCGTGGTCGGTGACCTGTCGGACTCGCTCGTTGTGCAGCTCTCGCAGAATCTCGGGGTTGTTTGTCCACAACATCTTGCGCTCCTCATCCTCCGCCAAGCTCTCGTGTTGCTTGACACTGTCTCGATGTCATAATGATGTCACTACGATGTCATCTTGTCAAGAGGTAATCTTCGAAACCGCTGAGGCACCATCGGGATCCTGGTATCCTTTTGTCATTCCCACCCCGGGGAGTTCGGGAACGCCGAACTGAGAGGGACGACCGGCAGAGCAAATGCTCGGAACGTCACCGACCCGCGGAACCTGATCTGGGTTATGCCAGCGGAGGAAGCGCGTGGACGACACGAAGCCTGAATGGGCACTAATCATTGCCGGGGGCAACCCGGTGAAACAGGACGTGGCACTGCGCCTCGATGTCCCCGATTGGGTGATTGCCGCCGATTCCGGGCTTGACCAGGCGTTTCGACTCGGAATCTCCCCCGACCTCGTCATCGGCGACATGGATTCGGTAACGGCAGAAGCCTTGGCGCGGGCCGAGGCCACGGGCGTCACCATTGAAAGGCACCCGGTCGACAAGGACGCATCCGATCTCGAGCTCGCCATCGATGCCGCAGCGACCGCCGGCTACCAGCAGGCCACCATCATTGGCGGTACCGGCGGCCGGATAGCGCACACCTTCGCCAATGCGCTCCTCCTGCTCAAGGAGCGCACGATCGCACTGGACTGGAAAACGTCGCAAGCGACCGTGACCGCGTTGCGCCGCGGCCGCTCCGGAACGTTTCATCGCACCGATGGCTCGCTGTTATCGGTCCTGGCTATCGGTGGGACCGCCGAATGTGCCTCGACCGGCCTGCGATGGCCACTCGATGACGTCGCTCTCGATGTCGGCTCGACGCGAGGCGTCAGCAACGAGATCACGACCGCAGCCGCGACAGTTTCAGTGATACGTGGGCAAGTTCTCGCGATCCACGAAAGGACCTAAACAGGTGAATGCCAATCGAGTCTTGCTTGCCATGCTGGCCCTCATGCTCCTAGCTGCGGCATGCTCCGACAGCGGCGAACCCGAGGTCGACAATCTCACCCTGATGACCCATGAGTCCTTTGCCCTGAGCGACGGGGTCCTGGATCAGTTCACAGCCGAGACTGGGATCACGGTGACTGTGCTCGACTCCGGCGATGCCGGATCGATGCTCAGCCAAGCGATTTTGACCAAGGACAATCCGATCGCCGACGTGATCTTCGGGGTCGACAACACGTTCTTGTCGCGCGCGATCGAGGAGGGAGTGTTCGTCGAATACGAGTCGCCGCTCCTCGACCAGGTGCCCGCGGGCCTTGTCGTCGACCCACACGTAACCCCGATCGACTTTGGTGACGTCTGCATCAACTACGACCGAGCCGCCTTCACATCTATCCCGGCTCCTCAAACACTGGCCGATCTGACCGATCCGCGGTATCGGGACATGCTGGTCGTGCAGGACCCGGCAAGCTCATCGCCGGGGCTTGCCTTTCTGCTGGCCACGATCGGCCACTTCGGCGAGGACGGCGACTACACCTGGCGTGACTACTGGGCCGATCTCAAGGAGAACGGGGTTCTAGTGGTGTCCGGCTGGACGGAAGCGTATAGCGCTGAGTTCTCCGGCGGGGGTGAAGGCGGTACCCGCCCGATCGTGGTGTCATACGCATCTTCTCCAGCTGTGGGCGTCTACTTCTCGGACCCCGCTCCTGCCGAGGCACCCACTGCAGCGCTACTGGACGGGTGCTTCCGCCAGGTTGAGTTCGCCGGGATTGTTGCTGGAGCCGCCGACCCAGCCATTGCGGGTCTGCTGATTGACTTCCTGCTTTCGGTTCCCGTGCAGGAAGACATCCCCCTCAACATGTTTGTCTATCCGGCGAACGCGGAAGCCGCACTGCCCGAAGTGTTTACCGACTTTTCGCCAGTGCCGGTTGCGACGGCAGAGGTTCCCGTCGAAACTATCGAACGGAATCGCGAGACTTGGATCAACGAATGGACCGACATCCTTCGCTGACACGAGCTGGGGGAATAGCGCTGGTCGGTGTTCCGCTGGCGTTTATCGGGTACTTCTTCTTGTACCCGCTACTTACTGTGCTCGTCACAGGTTTCACCTCAGATGGCCGCATCGACCTCGGCCCGATCCAGACTGTGCTGGGCCGAAACGCTCTCCTCAACGTCGCTTGGTTCACGTTGTGGCAGGCAGTCGCGTCAACGCTGTTGACCCTGCTGCTCGCACTCCCAGCGGCCCATGTCATGGCGCGATACGAATTCCCCGGCAAGAGCCTGGTCAGGGCTGCCATAGTGGTTCCATTCGTCCTTCCCACGGTTGTCGTAGGAAGTGCCTTTCTCGCCCTGCTCGGGCCAAACGGACCAATCGGGATTGATCTCCGACAGACGATCTGGGCAATCCTGCTGGCCCATGTCTTCTTCAACTACTCGATTGTTGTGCGCACGGTGTCTGCGTACTGGGAACGCATCGACCCGACCCTTGGCGAAGCGGCCGAGATGCTCGGGGCCAGTCGAATGCGAGTGTTTCTGCGTGTCACGCTCCCTCTGCTCCGCCCGGCCATAGCATCGGCAGCCTCGTTGGTTTTCCTATTCACGTTCACATCGTTCGGAATCATCCTCATCCTCGGCGGCCTGCAACACGCGACCATCGAAGTAGAAATCTGGCGGCAAGCTACCGGTTTGATCAACTTCCAAGTAGCGGCAGCATTGGCCTTCCTCCAGATTGTCGGCATATCGGCGACCCTCTTCCTGTACTCGCGATACCAGGAGAAGAAGGCCGTGCAGTTCGGCCACCAGGCAGCTGCCGAATCCATCGCGGTCGTAACCCCTCATCAGCAATGGCATGTGCTGAGCAATCTCCTAGTGATGCTGTTCCTCCTTGGTGCCCCGCTTCTCGTCTTGATCGAGAGGTCGCTGGGATCGGCGAGCGGCTACGGCTTCGACGCATATACCCGCTTCGGCGATCAGATCGGAGGCATGACAGCACCAGCTACGACAGCTATTTGGAATTCAGCCCGTTTTGCCATTCTGGCAACGGTCATTGCAACGACCATCGGACTAGCCGCAGCAACGGTCATCGCTTATCGCCGTGGCTGGCTGTCGCGCTCATTCGATGCACTCCTGATGCTTCCGCTCGGTACGTCCGCGGTCACCCTCGGATTCGGCTTCCTACTCGCACTCGACGCACCAATCGATCTGCGAACCTCGGTCTGGCTCATCCCGATCGCCCACGCGATGGTCGCCACCCCGTTCGTGGTGCGGACCGCGGTACCGGTGATGCGCTCAGTGCGCCATCAGCTTCGCGAGGCCGCGGCCATGCTGGGCGCTCCACCGCAGCGGGTGTGGCGCGAGATCGATCTGCCCCTAGTGTCGCGAGCGGCCTTGATAGGGGCCGGGTTTGCGTTTGCGGTCTCTCTCGGTGAGTTCGGTGCCACCTCGTTCCTAGCCCTACCGAGCAACCCGACGCTTCCGACCGCTATCTTCCGTCTCCTCGGCAGACCCGGCACCGAAAGCTTCACCAACGCCATGGCTCTCAGCACGATTTTGATGATCGGCACCACAGCGACGATCCTCCTGATCGAACGACTGCGGACCGACGGGCTTGGTGATTTCTGATGCTGCAATGCCTGCGTCTGTCTGTGGCGTTCGAAGAGACCATTGCGCTTGATGCCGTCAACCTGACCGTCCACGACGGTGAGGTGATGGCCGTCATGGGACCGTCAGGTTGTGGCAAGACAACCCTGTTGCGGGCGATCGCCGGACTGGAACCACTCGACATCGGAACCGTTACCTGGGACGGCCGCAATCTCCGCGACGTTCCTCCCCACGAGCGGGGATTCGTCTTCATGTTTCAGGATTACGCCCTTTTCCCCCACCTCTCGGTGCGCGGCAACGTCGAGTTCGGACTCCGGATGCAGGGCGTCAGTCCGAACCGTCGATCGGATCGGGTGGAGACGGTCCTCGAGACGATCGGGCTGGCAGGATTCCAGGACCGACCCGTCCACGAGCTTTCTGGCGGCGAACAACAGCGGGTCGCGCTAGCGCGAACCCTGGCGCCGTCACCGCGGCTCATCCTGCTCGACGAGCCTATCGGAGCCCTTGACCGAGCGATGCGCGAGCACCTCACAGCTGAAATGCGCTCAATCTTCTCGCAGCTCGGAGTCACCGCGCTCTACGTCACTCATGACAGGGACGAAGCCTTCGCAGTCGCCGACACAGTCGCCGTGATGAATCGAGGTCGCCTGGTCCGCAAGGGAAGCCCCCAAGAACTGTGGGCAGACCCTCAGGACGAGTTCGTTGCCAGCATGCTCGGCTTCAACAGCCCGATCGTCGCCAAGGTGACGGACGGATGGGCAGATCTCGGTTGGGCACGTGTGGAGACTTCGCTTGCGCCTGGTGCCCACCGCGTCATCGTGCCCCCACACGCCATCAGGGTCGCCGCAGACGGACCGCATCTCGGTCATGTGCTCCGCTGCGTCTTCCAGAGCGGCAAGTACTACGTTGAATTTGCGGTCGATGACGTCGAACTCTCGGCGACCACCACGCACAGGTTCGGACTCGACGACGATGTCTTGTTCCATATCCGACCCGATCGGGTCATCGCGCTGAAGAGCTAGCTGTTAGGCGGTCTCGATTACGCCCTCTTCGGTAGCCAGGTAGCCAACTGGCATGTCGTGGCTTTCGGCGGGAAGACGATCAACGACAAGGGCAGCGGGCACGACGCCGACGAGCTTGGCGCTCGGCCGCGTTGCACGGAGCAGCCGATCGAAGTAGCCGGCGCCACGACCCAGCCTGTTGCCGAACAGATCAAACGCAAGACCCGGCAGCAGTGCGATGTCTACCTCGTCGGGCCCAACCCGACGCGCACTCGCATGCGGCTGGAGGAAACCCAAGCGATGGACCTCGAGCGGGCCCCCGAGCTCGTGGACGCTCAGATCTCCACCCCTATCGGGCGTTCGCGTCGCAACGAAACGCGTCTCCGTATCACCCTCGAGGAGCAGATTGAGGTTTACCTCTTCCGCCATGGGAAGAAAGACGAGAACCGTTTGATAGTTGTCGGGAGTTATCCAAGCCCGCAACGATCCGACAACGGCCGTCGATACGGTTTCCCAATCCAATGCCGCTCGTTGCAGACGAGCCCAGGCCCGCCACTCCGCTTTGGTCGCATCCGCTCCAGGCGCGCTCACTTGCTCAACCGTGGCCCAAGCTTGGCGAATTCGTCCTGTGACGTGAACGGGACGATGTAGTCCGTCTCGCTGCGGATCTCGTTCAAGTGGGCGGCGACATCCTCGATTGTGAGCGGAGGTCCGTCGGGATCCTTGCAGTATCCGTCGGTGAGCCCGATGAAGAACCGACTTACCGATCCGCCACCAACCGACCAGATCTCACCGGTGAGCTCACACTCCTCAGAAACCAGATAGGCGACCGCCGGTGAAACCTGATCCGGCGAGAACATGTCGACCAACCCACCAAACAACCCTTCAGTCATGCGGGTCAGCGCAATGGGTGCGATTGCGTTCACTCTGATGTTGTACTTGGCGCCTTCGACCTTCAGCACGTTCATCAAGCCGATCATGCCCATCTTGGCGGCGCCGTAGTTGGCCTGCCCGAAATTGCCCATCAACCCCGACCCGCTGGATGTGAACACGATTCGGCCGTATCCCTGCTCTTTCATATGAGCGAATGCAGGTCGGGTCACATAGAACGCTCCACCCAGGTGGACATCGAGAACTGGCTGAAGCAGTTCCGGAGTCAGGTTCGCAAAGCTCTTGTCGCGAAGAATGCCGGCGTTGTTGATGACAATATCGAGACGTCCGAAGGCGTCGAGAGCCTTTGCGACGATCGCCTCGCCACCCGATGGATCGGCGACCGACGAATGCTCGGCAACCGCAACACCGCCTGCTGCCACGATTTCGGCCACGACCTCGTCTGCCGCCGAGGCACTAGCCCCTTCTCCGTCTACCGAGCCGCCAAGATCGTTGACCACAACCGCAGCGCCCCGCGCCGCCAGCAACATCGCGTGCTCGCGACCCAAGCCGCCGCCTGCCCCGGTCACAATCGCCACTCGGTCCTCGAAACCCACCATGACCGTCCTCTCCGTTGCTCTACCTCAAACGATAGCCGTCGCCGATTGCCCATAGACATTCACCTTGGGAAACAGGTACGCTCTGTGTCCAATGGAGGCAAGGGATTCTGGGTCGAGGATTCGACCGCTCCCGATCGATGACATCGATGGCGACGCGCCGCAGCATCTGCCCATCGAGCCGAGACGCCGTTGGACGCCGCTCATCGTCATCGTCGCAGGAGCGCTAGCGTTTGGGTTCATCGCGCGCGGTTTGGGATTGAGCGACAGTACCGACGTTGGTAGCGCGACAACTGAGGCCCCGGCCGCGCTTGCGGAGGAGGCAAGCCCACCAACGACAACAACCTCTCCCCCGCCACCGCCGCCGCAGCTTCGCCAGCTCCTCTCGATCGCCACAGATGGATTCAGCCTGGTTGCCGCGACACCCACCAACGCCAGGGTCGGGCACTGGAGCCCCGCGGCGACCGCCCCCTCGTTCAACGCAAACATCTCACAACCGCGTTCGGCGGCATACAACTCGGATGGCAGCCGAGTCGCCATCCACACCTGGGTCACGGATGGGTCGTTCGTTCTCGATTCCGCGGAAGGAGGTCGCCCGGTTTATCTCCGCGACGACATCACCAGCGGGGTCTGGCACCCCACCGACCCCGACCTGTTCGCCTGGACGCAGCCGGATGCAGACAGCGCTTCCGACCAAACAACCATTCGTGTTGCCGACCTCTCCGGCGAAACGTCCTTCGGGCTGCAACCGTTGATCGAGTTCTCGGTTCCATACAGCAATCACACATTGCATGCTTGGGGCGATTGGGGCTTCGCCACCAATAGCGGGAATGCCGTATTCGGCTTCGATCCCGATGGAATCCAAACACGCTCCGGCAACGGCTCCTTTTTCGATGCGGCGCTAGACGGAACGTTGCTGCTGGCAACGGCAGACGAAGAGGGACTTGTCCCGTACCTGCTGCAACCCGATGGCACCGAGATGCCGTTACCCAACCTCGATATCGGAGCCTCAGACTTTGAGCTCACTACCGACGGCAGCTGGGTCCTGGCGATTACTTTCCAAGAGGATGGCCACACATCGATCCTCGCTCGAACGGTGCACTCGAGATCGACACGTCTCACCTCAATCGACCAGACCGCTCGCGTGATCAGCACCGCTTGGGACGATCGGTTCCTCGTGCTGCAAGAGGTTCACACCAACGACCTTCTCTTCAAGGACTGGAATTCCGGGGCCGAATACCGAGTCCCAACCGGAGTGCAGGTTGCAGCCGTCCACCTGACAGCATCGTCGAATTAGGAATAGGCCGAGAGCGCCGAAGCCAGATTGCCTCGAGGCTTGATATCGACATCGCCCAGGTCTAGCCACGCACTCATCGCCCGCAGCTCTGGCGCAAGACGCCCGGCAACTGCCTCAGCATCCACTCCTTCCTCGTGGAATGAGCCCTTCACAAGCAAGACACCGTTCTTGCGGTCGGATTTCAGATCGACCCTGGCCACCAGAGCATCATCGACAAGGAACGGGAGCACGTAATAGCCGTAGATGCGGTCGGGTTTCGGCACATAGATCTCGATCCGATAGCGAAATCCGAATAGCCGCTCGGTGCGATCGCGTTCCCAGACAACGGGGTCGAAAGGGCTCAACAGTGCTGTCGTCGAGATGGTGCGTGGCAGCTTCGCATCGGGGTGCAGCAGCGCAGGATGTGACCAACCCTCAACCGTCACCTCCTCCAGGTCCCCCGCGGCGACCATCTCGGCCAGCACAGACCGAGCTATCGGCTTGTTCAGTCGGTAGTAGTCGGCGAAGTCTGCCGCCGTGCCCACGCCGTGGTGCCGGGCACTCAGGAGCAACAGCTCACGAAACGCCTCACGCTTGCTTGGTGCGGGCGCCTCGAGGTGCTCCGGAGCGATAACGCGAGCCGGCAGGTCGTAGAGACGACCAAAGTTGGCGTTGCGGTAGGCAGTGATCTGGCCCTTGGAGAACAACCAGTCGAGGGCGGTTTTACCCTTGCCGTGGCCCCACCACGGCCCGGTCCGCGCCCCCGGATCGGATAGGTCCGAAACCGTGAGCGGGCCATGCTCGGCGATCTCCGCAAGTACCGATGGCAAGTAATCGGGATGTCCGCCGATCATGTCTTTGACCGGTCGCCAGGGCTCGAGCTCATCCATTCGCCATCGCAGCAGCCGATGCACCTCCACGGGAAGGAGCGAGGCCACATGGCCCCAATACTCGAACATCTCGCCACTGCGCGCAGTGAACTCGTCCAGCGCCTCAATCGAGTAAGGACCAAGCCGCGACCACATTGGGAGGTAGTGGGATCGCTGTAGGACGTTGACCGAGTCGAGTTGTAGGAGACCGATGCGGTCGATGACCCGACGAAAGTGCCTACGGTCGACGCGGCCCCGTGGGCGAGGGTCAGAGAACCCTTGTGCCGCCAATGCAATTCGACGCGCCTGACTGTTGCTCAGCTTCCGCATGTGATCACGATCCTCTTACCCGAGTCCACTACGCTACCTCGATGTCTCGAAAGATCCTGCTCGGCATGAAATCTGCGATCGCGGTACCACTTTTCATGCTGTTCACGATCATGATCTCGGCAGTCTTCATTCTGCTTATGACCCTCCGGATGCGGCGCGCCGGCGAGCGAGTCATTCAACTGTGGAGTCGGGTCTTCCTCTGGGTCCCACCGATGAGCTACACGGTCAGTGGGGCTGAGAATGTGGAGCCGGGCACGCAGTACTTCTTCCTGTCGAATCATCTGTCGAACTTCGACGTGCCACTGCTGTTCCGAGCGATCCCGACCCCGATCCGCTACCTCGCGAAGAAGGAGCTGTACAAGATACCCGTCTTCGCTCAGGCGCTGCACGTCGCCGGCATGGTCAAGATAGATCGGGGTGCCGGGTCCAAGTCGTATGCGGCGATAAACGAAGGGGTGGCCCGGGCGAAGGTCAACGGTTACTCGCTGATTGTGTTCGCCGAGGGAACCCGGAGCCGAGATGGGGCTCTGCATCCGTTCAAGAAGGGGGCGTTCCGGATGGCTATCTCGACAGGTTTGCCGGTGGTTCCGGTCACGGTGACCGGGACGTGGGAAGTCTGGCCACCCGGTTCGAAGCTGTTCTACAAGGGACATGCTGATGTCGTCATCCACGAGCCGATTCCAACCTTCGATCTCACGGCAAACGACATCAATCAGCTGCGAACTCGGGTCTACGACGTCATCGAAGAGCAATTCCATCAGTCGTAGACCCCCGCCATGTAGGTCTTGCCTTCGATGACCGCACAAAGAAACGCCCCTGCTGAGGTAACCAACTGGTAGCGATCCGCCGGATGCTCACCATCCCACCACCGCCCTACCTTGCGCCAGGGACCCGCCCAGGACAGAACCTCAACCCACCTGGTACCCAACCGCACCCGGGTGGGAATACCACTATCCCACTCCACCTCGAGAGGGAATGGGTCAGGTGGCACCAATGCGGGCATCGGTGCAGGTACCTGACCAGGCCAGGGAGCATGAGGGTCCCGCTCCGGAGCCGGTGGTGTCTCTCCCCAGCGATACCAGAGAGAACGCTCTCCGGGGTCTCTACCGCCCTGTGGGATCGCCTGGAGGACATCATCGTTGCCGACGATCGCCTGTGTCTGAGCAAAAGCCCGCTGTGCCTCTGCTGCCGACAACGCATCCTCATCGAGGGCAAGCTGTCGACCCTGGTCTGACAGATCAGCCGGGACGATGCGCAATCGCACCAAACCACCTCTTATGCCGGGACCGCTACGAAGCCGAGCGGTATCGAGCCAGGCCTGGAGCTGCCACCGAACGCGCTCCCCCAACATGCGCTCGTCAAACGGGTCGGAGCTACGCCAGGTTCGACTCCGGACGGAACCATCGGCCGCTTCTGCCTCGACCTCAATACGATGCGGAATCGCCCCCTGCAGCGCAGGCGTTGCCAACAACTGATATGCAATAGAGCGCGCGACAAAGGCAACTTGCTCCAAGTTCTCGAGAGGAGGGTCGAACTTCTCCTCGATACTCAAGTCATCGGCAATAACCCGATCATGGGTGTCACGGTCTTCTCCACAGGCAAGACGGTGCGCCCGCAGCCCATCGGTCCCAAAACGGGACACAACAGCCTCCCGAGGCAAATCCGCCAACTCACCAAGTGTGCTTATACCCAGCCAGCGAAACACTGCCTCGATATCCTCGCTACCAAGTGCGGCTACATCGAGGCCAGATCGAAATGTATCGTCATCAGCAACGATGAAGACAGGGTCGCCTGCAGTAGCGATCTCGGCAGCATGGCGCGCCGCAAAGGGACCTGCGGCCAGCCCAAGGCGAAACCCGGAACCGGCGACGTTGTCGACTTCCTTGGCCACCCGGTCTATCAGCGGATCCTCCCCACCGAAGTAGCGAACTGCACCGGTGACCGGCGCCAGAATCAACCCGGGCGAGACCACCTCGATACGCGGGATGAGCGTTTCCACGGCAACAGCTACCCGCTCGAACCGGGCCATCTCGGCCCCGGGATCATGTTCGATCGTGGTTACGGTCGGGCAAACAGCTTCCGCTTCACGACGACGCATTCCCACCTGGATGCCCGCCTCTGCAGCCGGCGTGTTGACGGCAACCACCAGATTTCCATCGTCGACTGCCTGGCAGGGTTCATCCGGTGGCACGTCCGGACGGCGCAGCGGCCAGTCCGGGAACCAAACGCATAGCGTTCGTTCCATCATCCTCCACCTCAATGAGCCGCGTCATACCTCGCATTGCCTTGCCCGATGCCGCAAAGACCAGCTTGCGAGAGGTGAGCCGGCCGTGGCCGCGATCGGTTCCCTCCCAGATCACCCGACGAGCTTCGAGCCGCAGATGAGCCATTCCGCTGGGTAGATCTCCTTGGAGCGGTCGAAGCACCAGCGGGGTCTTGCGACTTCTAGCCAGCGCCACCAACTTGTGAAGCTGGGCTGGTTTTATCCGTGTGGGGACTTCGGCATAGACGGCACCAACCCCTTCGAGAAGATGAGATGCCACTCGCCCCCAACGCACCGGATCATCGCACCGCACCACGACAAGACGCTCCGGGGAAACACCGGCTTCCCAGGCTGCCGGTGGGCTGAGCCAGCCCCTGACGTCCAGATAGGCAACGGTGCCCAACTGCTCACGCGATGCCAGCATGGTCAGGCCAAGTCGGGTCAGGCCAAAGCCAGGATGGCCGACAAGACCGGTTACCCGTCCTGGTTGCAATGTCAGCAGGTCGGTGGGCGCGACAACATTGCCCTTGAACTGGTCCAACCGAAATGCGTCCGCCACCGTCTCCGCCTCATCCCTCCCCCTATGGGTGCTCCATGGGGGTCACCACCCTATCGAACATATGTTCGATAGGCAAGGGGTGGGCCTCGTATCCTCAGACACAAGCGTGCGCCGCATCCGGAGACACGGCGCACGCCTGATCGTGTTCAGATGGGCCGGCGACTAGTCGGCATTCTCCTCTTGCTCTGGTGCAGAATCAGACCCATCCCCATCAACAGTCTTCTCTGGCTCTGCGTCAGGCATGGCAGGTGCATCGGCACCCGTCCATGGTGGCCGTACGATGCTGGACTCAGACTTCGGCTTCTTCTCGCGATTGGCGAATCGGAGCCAAAGCCACACGAGCAACGCCAGCGGGATCAGCAGCGGCAGTATTGCCCCGGCGAACAGGACGACCACTCCACCAACCCAGACCAGCGCGCTCCAGCTGGCCTCGAGTCCGTCCTGGAAACCCGGAAGACCACCCGGGTCAACCGACTCGATGGTCATCGAGACGGTGCTGGCTACCTCGCGACCTTCAACTCGGTTTCCATCTTGGTCAACAGGCTCTGCATTGACCCGAGTCTGGGTGCGGAGATTGCGCTCAACGGTGATCTCACCGGCGAGGACCATCGACTGTCCCGGTTCGAGCACACCGTTCGGGTCGCCCCACACGACGATCAAGTCCGCAAGATCCAGGTCGAGGACGGTGTCACGCAGTTCGAAACCTGCGAGCGGCGTATCACCTGTGTTGGTGATCTCAAAGCAGACGGTGGCGTTCTCGCCCTCTTCGACCCTGATCCGATCCTCCGTCGGACATGAAACCCCATCGTCATGGCCGGCAAAACCGCTGACTGCCAGATGAAGATCGGGGCGACTGAGCGCCTCGGTGAGAGTGAGGTAGATCGTCGCCAGGTCGACTCGATCTCGAAGCGTACGCAGCTGACCGCGCATGGTCTCTAGGTCGGTCTCGCGTTGCAGCAACTGGCTCTCCAGCTCAGCGATGGTCTCGATGTCCGTTGCCGCTTCCAAGAAACCTTTGAGCCGCTCAACGCTGGCAGCGGCGGTCGCGATGCGGGACTCGAGGTCGACAACCCTCTCGGTCACGTCGTCCGCCGACACGTTCTGAACCCGGATCTCTCCTACCGAGCCCAGCAGGGATAGCGCTCGTTGGAAGTCCCCCGGCAGCACCTTGAACGTGAGCACACTCAGCGGCTCCGGAGCACCGGTGGTCTGTTGACCGAACAGGAAACCGCCCATCTCCTGGATGATTCGGGTGGCCTCGGCACCGGCCGAAGCCACGTCGGTCACGGCCACAGTCATGTCGGCCGTAAAGATGATGTCGCGACCGAGAGATGCGGTTTGCAGCACAGCCCCGTCAACCCCGCCGCTGCCGAGCGTATCGGCGTCACTTGCTCGATCAGCCGTCTCGGGGGCTTCAATGCTGTCGTCGCCACTCTCGAGCTCGCCGGCGATGTCCTGGAAGGCGCCATCCTCCATTGCCGGAGCCGCTTCCAATCCGGAATCATCGCTGTCACCAGAGCACGCCGCTAGAACCAGCAGTGTCACTACAAACAGCACCAGAACTGATTTCAATCGTTTGATAGTCATTGGTCGGGTCTCCCCTGTTGTGTTCCGGTTGGACGCAATCCTGAGCGCGGCCGGTTCCCGCGAGATAGGAAGTTATCGGCAACACAAACCAGGCCATGAGTCCTACGATGGAGACTGAGGAGGCACCTCATGGATGAAAAGACCCCACAAGGTCGAACCAACTACGACTGGGTCAATGGGATGCGTGTCGGCATTGTGACCGGCGGAATCGTGGGAATCCTCGTTGGCTTGGTCGTCGGCAATATCCCCTTTGTGCTCATGCTTATCGGAGCAGCCATCGGCGGCGTGGTCGGCGCCAAGCTTGCCAGCCGCTGGTAGGAATGCCACGACTAGTTGCAGGAACCGGGACGCGGTACCCTTGGGGCATCGACACTCCCAATGAGAGGAGCTCTAAGTGTCTGTAGCGAAGGTGATTGAGATCACGTCTACCTCACCCGGGACCTTTGAAGATGCTATCCGCAAGGGTATCTCCAAGGCG
>CBDUNF010000032.1:0-24207 GCA_965368515.1 uncultured bacterium | reverse complement strand
CGAGCGCGGCTGGCGTGAAGATCGAAGGCTTCTTCGACGCGGGCATCACCGACAACCCATAGGTCCTGCCACGACGCATAGATCGCCGCGTTCGGCTCTTCCCGGTTCGGGATCGCGGTATTGAACCCAGGGCTGTATCCGAAGTGTTGATCCTCGAACGCCAGGTATCCGTTCGACCCGATGAAGAGGTCTTCGTAGGTTTCGCCATAGAACGAGAAGGGGATCGGGAGCGGGAGGCGCCCGGTTTGGTCATCGCCGTAGACCGTCGTAGGAGTCTGCGCATCAACCCAAGCGAACGCGATCGGCGAGCAGCCGTGTCCGAAGTCGTCAATGAGTTGGACGACTCGGAAGTCGAGTCTGCTGTTGGCGAGCAAATCGACTTCCCCGCTGTCGGTCGACAGACAGCCTCCCTGTGACGCTTCGAGGGTGTAGGAACCCAAAGGCAACGTAAGGCGGTAATTGCCCCTGGCGTCTGTCGTTACCGGATCGACCGGGACGCCAAGCACACGCACCGTGACGCCGGGGACGCTGCGGTTGCTCTCGGCACGACGCACAGTGCCACTCAGCACAAACGTTGGCAGCGCGGTGAGCGCGAAGTCCTGAACCGTGGTCTGGTCCGTTTCGATGACGACCCCGGAAGCAACCGTCGTCTCATACCCGAACGAGTTAGCGGTCACTGCATACTCGCCGGCGGCGAGAAACAGTTTGAATGCTCCGTCGCTGTCGGTGTAAGTGGTGAAAAGCCGCTCCCCGTTGCTAGCGACAACGGTGGCACCACTAATTGGGGTTGCGCCATCGGCTGCGGTGACGTGGCCGATGAGTGTGCCGCCGGTGGCGACTAGCTGCACCGCGGCAAGTGCGTCGATGCGCCCATCACCGTAGACGTTGTTCGGATCGCCGCTCTCTGCACCGCCGCATGTGAGATCGATGATGTCAACCGCGGTCGTCGCAAGGCTCCCGGTTGCTCCGGAGACGTCACCGATCAGTTGGGGTGCTGCCGACACCATCAGCGCCAGGGTGCCTGCCACGTGTGGGGCAGCCATCGAGGTTCCCGACAGAACGCCATAGCCGCCACCCGGGACCGACGACGTAACGTCGACACCCGGGGCAGCGACGTCGGGGTTCACCTTGCCGTAAACGGAAGGCCCGCGACCGGAGAAGTCAGCGATGACATCATTGATGTCGGTTGCGCCTACCGAGAATGACTCGAGATAGTCACCTGGAGAGCCGCCCTCAGCGCAGAAAGGTCCCGGGTTTCCTGCTGCGAACACCGGGATGATCCCCGCCGCCCGCCAGTTCTGGACGATCTCGAGATAGAACGCGTCCCCGGAGCCGCCGCCCCATGAGTTGTTGACGATGTCAGGACGCATCGCCGGATCCGGGTTCTCGCCGTTGAGGTCTGTCGGAGCCAAAATCCACTGGCCGGACGAAAGCAACGACCCCTCACTACACCCGAAATCCTCGCAGCCCTTGGCGGCAATCCACTGTGCGCCCGGGGCTACACCAATATCAGGCGTGAATGGACCGGGACCGTCGCCGCCGACCATCGTGCCCATCGTATGGGTTCCATGTTCAACGTTGTCGCAGGGTGCGCCTCCACACGCCCCTGATGGATCCCACCAGTTGTAGTCGTGGACGAAGACACCACCTCCAACGTTGCCTCGATACTGGTTGGTCAGGGCGGGATGGGTGTAGTCAACGCCAGTGTCGACACTCGCAACCACAACACCGCCGCCGAGGATTCCCTCGTCCCAGACCCGATCAGCCCCCATCTGGGCGACGCCCCACTCGGGATCACCGGCGGCAATGGCAACGGCTTGGCCGCGGTCAACCGGACGTATCAACGGATAGATGCGCTCGGGGCGGATCTCCTTGACTTCGGGAAGACGAGACAGCGCTGCAATAAGTTCATTGTCACCGGCAACGATGATCACATTGCGGAACCAGTACTCCTCGGCGAAGCCGCCGCTTGCGGTGACTAGTCGCATTGCCTCGGCCTGTGAATCTTCTGCCGTCGTTTGCAGGGCGTCGACAACGGCCTGACCACGCTCAGCAAAGTCGCTAATCGCGGCAGCTTTTTCGAGGTTTGGGCGGGCGGTGAACTCGACGACGAAACGGTCGGTCTCGGTGACACCGAGCTCGTCGCGGAGCTTGGCGCCAACGAGCGGACTGTCTGGCTGCGGTGCGGCAAGTACCGCAGCTGTTTGGCCCGCGCTCTCGTCAGTCGCTGGAAGTGGGGATGGACTCGGAACCGCAGCTACGGCGGCGATCTGTCCCATGGTTAGCGCGATCGCTATCAACAGAACGAAACGGGAGTTAAACGACATCAGGCAACCCTTCGATAGGCCCGTCGCCGACCGAGCTGTGTGGTCGTTACGGGAAGCACTCCGACATCGGACTTAGCCGGGTAAGAATATCCACCAGCAGAAGTTAATGAGTGGGTTTCTCAACATTTTTTTTTGCTCGAACACCGGGTGCCGCCGAGGTGTCAGGCGTAGCCTCGCCGCGACGTGCAACCGATAGCTGCGGAGCCGAGGCCAAGCCAGAGACGCGAATGCGGTTTGATTCTGAGGCACACCTGTGATCGAACGAATTGCGCTGCTGAATCCCACCAGATGAGGACCTATCGACCTGTTGCGGGTAATCGCCGACCGAAACGCGAAGTCCATCCCAACCCACGATTCGCTGCGGTCGGTTGCTCCTGACCGTCGATCGTTGTTTAGTCACCCACTAGATATTTCGTTGATCAAGCCCGCAATGGCATCTAAGGTCCCAGCGCAGAAGAAGAGGGTCATTTTGGGAGGGGAATCCGTATATGGGTGTTCATGCCGTGTTGCCGAGGAATCGGCGTTTGATTCTGCTGGCGGTGTTGTCGCTCGTGGCGTCGCTGCTCACCGTCGGGCTGAGCGCCCCTGCGGCGCTGGCTGCCCCGGGAGTCTCGGTTTCTGAGACAAGCCTTGGCATCACTGAAAACCCGGCCGCGAGTCCATCAGACTCCTACGACGTCGTGCTGGACGAGGTGCCGTCGGGCACCGTCACCGTGTCTGTCAACATCGGCGGCAGCACCGAGTTCACAGTGGATCAGACCACTCTCCTGTTCACTACTGGCGACTGGGACACCCCGCAGACCGTCACAGTCACCTCCGTGGACGATGCCATTGACGATGGCGTCAGTAGCAGCGACATCACTCATAGTGCATCCGGAGGCGGCTACGACGGCGTCGTTATCGGATCGGTGACGGTTAGCGTTGCCGACAACGACACCGCCGGAGTCACCGTCAACCCGCTGACAAACGCCGTTGAAGAGACAGGCGCCGTCCTCACGGACGGATACAACGTGGCGCTGCTGAGCGAGCCGACAGGCGACGTGACGTTCACCATGACGGTGGACCCAACCGACGGCTTGGACGTCACAGCTCTCTCCGATCCGGGTGGTCTCGGCTTCCTGACGTTCACACCGGCTAACTGGAATGTGCCGCAGTCCGTGGAGATCACAGCCGTCGACGATGACATCGATGAGCCTTCAACGCACGTCGAGACGATTTTCCACACGGTCTCCGGCGGTGGGTACGACGGTGTGACGGTTGCATCAGGCACTGTCAACGTCTTTGACACCGACGAAGCCGGCGTAACGATCAACGAAGGTGGGGGAGTCGCCGCTACTGAGGGGGGAGCAAACGGGTCGTACAGCATCGTGCTGGACACAGAGCCAACCGAAGATGTCACGATCTCGCTTACGCCGCAGGGCACCGAAGCCACCGCAACCGCGACGGTTGGCGGCGCGGGGAGCCTGGTCTTCACCGCAGCCAACTGGAGCACACCCCAGTTCGTGACGGTCACTGCTGTTGATGACGATGTAGTCGACGGATCTACCTCCGAAACCATTGACCATGCCGCATCGTCCTCGGACCCCTTCTACGACGGCGGCACGCCCGTTATCGCATCAGTGACGGCAAGCATCTCCGACGACGATGTCGCCGGAGTCAGTGTCACGCCGACGACCGTCAACGTGACCGAAGGCGGTGCGACCGGAACATACGATGTCGTCCTCGACACACAGCCAACGGGTGATGTGACTGTGACCATCACGCCGCAGGGCACCGAGGCAACCGCCGTCGCCACCGTGGGCGGCACGGGATCACTCATCTTCAGCTCCGGCAACTGGGATACACCGCAGGAAGTGACGGTGACCGCCGTCGACGATGCTGCGATCGACGGAGCGACGACTGAGACCATTGATCACGCTGCGACCGGTAGCGGCTACGACGGGGTTGTCATCGACTCGGTGACGGTCAACGTCACAGACGACGACACCCCGGGCATAAGCATCTCAGGATCTCCGACTGTTTCGGAGCCCAGCGGCAGCGGCTCCTATGACATCGAGCTGACCACGATTCCGAGCGGGGACGTGACTATCACGCTCTCGGAGAGCTCTGATGAGTTCTCAATCACCTCGGCCACCGTGCTGACTTTCACGGTGGGGAACTGGAATCTGGCACAGACAGTCACCGTGCAGGCCACGGACGATGATGTTGTCGATGGGCAGCAAACCGGCGTCGTGACCAATACCCCCGCAGGAGGAGGCTACGGATCGGTGACGCCCGTCGATGTCACGGTCACTGTCAACGATGACGACACGAAGGGCATCACGATTGTGGAGTCCTCGGGTACATCGGTCACCGAGGGCGGCGCTACCGACAGCTATACCGTTGAGCTCGATTCCGAGCCGATGGGCACCGTGACCGTTACCATCGGATCCACTACGGGCGAAGCATCGGTGGGCGACACGACGCTTACATTCGATGCAGGCAACTGGGACTCACCGCAAGTGGTGACCGTGACCGCTACCGACGACGATGTCGACGACGGCCAGACCAGCGAAGTGTTCACACACTCGGCATCAGGCGCCGACTACGCAGGCGTGACTGGAGCCAATGTCACCGCAACCGTCAACGACGATGACACCAGAGGGATCACAGTCGCTGAGTCATCGGGCACAACCGTCAGCGAAGATGGCACAACCGACACGTATACCGTTGTGCTCGACTCTGAGCCGACGGGGACCGTAACGGTTGCCGTGGCCCCAACGACTGGCGAGGCAACCGTTTCCCCCACGTCGCTGACCTTCACATCGGGGGATTGGAGCACCGCGCAGACAGTCACAGTGACTGCGGTCGACGATGCACGCGTCGACGGCGATACCAGCGAGGTCATCACCCACTCCGCATCGGGTGGCGACTATGCAGGCATCACCGGCGCAAGCGTTACGGCTACCGTCGAAGACGATGATGTGGCCGGCGTGACTATCACCGAAACGGACGGTTCGACTCTGGTAGTCGAGGGTGGTCTCAGTGACACCTACGACGTCGTTCTCACCGCAGAGCCAACCGGAAGCGTCACTGTCACTGCGACAGCGGACGCAGAAATCACGGTGACGCCGCCGTCGGTCACGTTCACGCCAGGCGACTGGTCTGTGGCGCAGACGGTGACGGTGAATGGTGTCGAGGACAACACCAACGAGGCGGACCCGCACGATGGCCTGGTCACCCACTCGTCAGCATCTACCGACACCGCATTCGACGGGTTGAGCATCGCCGGCGTCACAGTTGACGTCGTCGATGCTGACGCTCTGCTGGTGTCGGTTGATGGCCCAACCATCGGTGCTCCCGGCGAGGTGTCCACGTTCACTGCAACGGTGGTATCCGGCGGGGCTGGCACAATCACCTACGAGTGGGTCGTGACCACAGGTGGGCTCGTTGTCGACACCGGCACAACTGCGACGTTTGAGTTCACGCCCGATAGCGGCGGTCTCCACGAAGTAGCGGTGGTCGTCGGCGACATGAATGGAGACAACCCGGCCGTCGAGCTCGAGCTAAAAGTGCTCGGTGACATCGAAGGCAGCGTGTTCGTGGCAGATATCGTGTGGCTCGCAGAAGAGGGGATCACCCTTGGATGCAACCCGCCTGCCAACGACCTCTTCTGTCCCAACGACAACGTGACCCGTGGTCAGATGGCCGCATTCATGGTGCGCTTCCTGGGCCTCACCGATGATGGTGGCGGGAACATGTTTGTCGATGACGACGGGTCGATCTTTGAGGATGCGATTGCGAAGTTGGCGGCTGCGGAGATCACTCTCGGGTGTAACCCGCCGCTCAATGATCGGTTCTGCCCGAACGATCCGGTGACTCGTGGTCAGATGGCCGCATTCATCAGGCGGGCGAACAACATCCTGAATCCGTAGCGGGTCCGTCTCGCCGAAATAACCAACGTTGGTCGGGCGCCTCACGAGGCGCCCGACTGCTTGGTAACTCGCTAGTAGAGTCGCCGTTGTGGGTAGCGAGAGCCTGGGGGCGGTTGCGTGCGGATGGTTTTGATGAGGGACGGCAACAGACCGCGAGATGGATCGGGTCCCCCATTTGCTGTCGACGGGGTCAACTGAGATGTCGCTGTACAAAACGCTGCGAAATCGGCTCAGCCAGCTTGCGTCGTCAGACATGCGCGACCGGGTACGTCGGTCCAAAATCAGCCAACGCAAGGTCGCCGGCCCACCTCCGGGAGCGGACCCGAACGTTCTGACCGATGTTGCCCAGAAGTTGCTCGACGCGCCGCCGCGGATCTATCAGCATGCCAGCGTCTCGGGGTACAAGGAGGCAACTGCCTTCGTCGTGTGGGCGGAAGCAGCGTCGGGAAAGACGGCGCGATTCTTCTTCAAAGATGTGAACCTGAGTCCCGAACACTATCCGGCAGTGGTTGGGTTCCCCGGATTGCCCGGTCTGCCCGAGGCAGCCATCTATGGGAAACCTAATGACGAGGTGCGCGCCTTCTTGCCTGGAGTCCACGCCCTTGTCGAGCTCGAGCCCGAGGTGCGCTATCAGTACTTCCTGGCGGATCTGAACGCCACGCACCGCTGGGGTTTCAAGAAGGACGACATTCTGTGGGCCGTCGACCGTCTCCTCGATGTCAGTGCCGGGATCGCGACATGGATAGACGACAACTCCGCCGATCAGCTGATCAAGTACGACGGTGAGTTTCCACAGGTATTCGTTGGATATGCCCACGATGCTCTGAGCCGCTTCAACGACCGGACGAATGATGCCCGCACAGCTCGTCTCCTGGATCGCTGGGATGCCGTTACCTCGCTCTATCTAGCGGAGACCCCGGACCACGCCGATGATGCGATCCACGGAGACTTCCGCCGCGACAACATGTTTCACGATCGCCGCGATGCGACCAGGATCACGGTCGTCGATTGGGAGTACGCCGGACTCGGCTGGATTCACAATGATCTTGCGTCCCTGCTGAAGCTCTCGGGGCCCGAAGTCGCCGAGCCCGCGCTGGCCCGGATCGCCGCCGCCCGCCCGCAGCGATCTCCCGACGAACACTGGAGGCTCTTGCAGCGGTGCCGCATCGAACGCGGCCTTCTCGACGCGGCGCTGGTTGCCAACCAACGCATGGCCAAATCGGATAACCCGACGATCGGCGACGCGCACTTTGAACGGATCAACGATGCCTACGGTCTGCTGACCGGCCAAGCCGCAGAGCCGATCCGATGAGTCAGCCACTGGTCAGCATCGGTATCCCGGTATACAACGGCGAGAACTATCTGGCGACCACCCTCGAGGCCATCCTCGCCCAGGACTTCACTGACTTCGAAGTGGTGATCGCAGATAACACCTCAACCGATGCGACAGAAGCCATCTGTCGCAAGTACGCCGCAACGGATGGCCGGGTGCATTATCACCGGCAGGTCAAGAACTACGGTGCCGCACCGAACTACAACGACGTGTATCACCGCTCACGAGGGCGCTATTTCAAGTGGTCGGCGCACGACGATCTGATCGAACCGACGTTTCTTTCTAGGTGCGTGGCCGTGCTCGAAGCCGAACCGGAGACCGTGGTCGCCTTCACCATGTTCGACTCGATAGACGCAGCCGGCGCCCGCATCGGGGAGGGAGATCCGCGCCCGGCCCTCTGCTCTCCTGACGTGGCGACACGGGTGGCCTGCGCCATCTACCCCTACACCAAGGGCGGGGCATCGGACGCCGCAATCTTCGGGGTGATGCGCCGCTCGGCGATTGATCAGACCAGCCTCCACGGTAGCTACACGGGGAGCGACAGAACACTCCTTCTCGAGCTTGCGTTGCAGGGTCCCTTTCACGAAGTGGGGGAGCGGCTATTCCTCAACCGCGACCATCCGGATCGGTCGATCCGAATCCGGAAGAAGGTCGCAGACCGGGGGCATATCCGCGAGGTCTGGTTTGACGCCCAGCGCGCCGGAAAGATCGTCTTTCCGAACTGGCGGCGCCTCCGCGAGTTTCTCCTCGCTATCGCCCGGGCACCGATCGGATTGACCGACAAACTACGTTCGATCGGCGTGGTCGCCAGGTGGATCGCTACCTGGAATTGGAAGCGACTGCTGAACGACCTCCGGCTCGGAATGGCGATGGCGGTCAACCGACGCCGACGCCCGAAGGCGGAAGTCTCCTGACGCTCTCAGAGCGCCTCCAGGCGGGCACTGATGCTGAGATCGTCCAGTGCGCCCTGTATCTCGTCGAGGTAGACGGGGTTCATCGCGATGACAAGATCGGGCTCCAGTGATCGCAGGCGCTCGGGAGCGATGATCTCGTGGCCGGTCCCGGCCATGAACATGCCGTGTTTGTGCGGGTTGATGTCCACCGCGGCCCGCACGTTCTTGCCGACAACCGACAGAAATGACACACCTTTCGACCCGGCGCCCCATATCACCGCAGTCCTTCCTTGCTCACCCATCTCGTCGAGGCGCGCTCTCCAGCTCTCGATGGTGTCGCGGTAGGCGACCCGGTAGTGGTCTACGCCCGCCCGAAGTGTCGGCCGGTCGTTTGCCGGCCAGCGACGCGGCTTGGCATCGGCAGATATCGGCCGCGCGTCAAGGATGAGGTACTGATCGTCATAGGCCAGTGTCAGATCGGTCACTTCGAACCCTTCCTGTTCGAAGAGGCGGACCAGCGACCCAGCGCTGAAGTACGAGCAGTGCTCGTAGTAGATGTCCCAGAATGCGACCTCGTCGAGAACTCGTTGGGCATCGGGAAGTTCGAAAAGCACTCTCGTATCGAGACGATTGCCGATCGCCCTTCTGATCATCCCCAAGAAATCGCTGACCGGTGCGATGTGCTCGAGCGTATGGCGGCAGACGATCGCGTCGGCCTCGATGTGTGCGTATTGCTCGGAATAGAAGTCGGCGATCCACTCGAGTCGGTCGGCCGCAGTCGTGGCGATCCGTTCAGGATGCACGCCTGGATCTATCCCGATCCCGCGTCCGATGCCGGCCTCCGCCATGAGCACCAGGAATTCGCCCTTGCCGCAGCCAATCTCGAGCACCGTCTTTCCGGTGAGGTCATGGCGATCTACCCACTGTTGAGCCAGCGCCCGGGCAAACGTGACAAACCGAGGAGAGAACGCTTGGGTTTCTTCATACCGGTCGGAGTACTCCGCAAGCGCCGCATCGAAGGTGGTATTGGTGATGAATCCGCAGGCGGAACAGAACGCAAGATCGATCGTCCCGGTCGGAAACTGAGTCGCTTCATCCTGGGTCGCCAGCAGCAGGCAACTGTTGGCCGGAACGGCTGCCTGCCGGTGGAATATCTCCAAAGCGTTGGCAGCACAAGCAGGACATTGGGAGTCAGCCACCGATCACCTCCGGAAAGGGGACGGGAACGATGAAGCGACCACCTCTGGCGAGGTATTCGCTCTGTTGGGCCATGATCTCATCGGCGAAGTTCCAAGCCAGCAGCAGTACGTAGTCTGGCTGGCGTTCCAACAGGATTTCAGTGCCGAGAACCGGTTGATTGGTTCCCGGCATGAATGTTCCGTGTTTGTGGACGTTGCGATCCACCACGTATTCGACGAGGTCGGTGCTGATCCCCGTAGCGTTGAGAAGCGTCGAGCCCTTGGCGGCAGCGCCATAGCCGGCAATCGAGGCGCCGCTCTTGCGAAGGTCGGACAGGAGGGTCAGCAGGCGCTCGCGGACTGTGTCTACGCGGTCGGCGAACTTGGTGTAGTAGCCGATTTCATCAAGGCCGATTTCCTGTTCGGTCCTGAGGTAGCGCTTGGCCTGCTCGCTGCGGTTCTCCTGTTTGCCAATGTGCCAGCGCAGCGTGCCGCCATGCAGATCGGGGAAGAACTCGACATGGTTGAGCCATAACCCGTGACGCTGCATCAGCCGATCGATCGAGATGCATGCGTAGTAGCAGAAGTGCTCGTGGTAGATCGTGTCGAATTCACAATGGTCGATCAGCTCGCGGACGTACGGGTTCTCGACAGTGATCACGCCATCATCCGCAAGGAGGATGCCCATCCCGGCGACGAATCCGTTCAAGTTGGGGACGTGCGCCAAAACGTTATTGGCGATGATCACATCCGCTCGTTTTCCTTCGCCACGTAGCCGTTCCGCCAGGTCTACGCCGAAGAACTCAGCGAGTGTTGGGACACCTGCCGCGATGGCTGCTGCAGATTGGTCCGGGGCGGGATCGATCCCAAGCACAGGGACCCCGTGGTCCAGGAAGTTGCGGAGCAGGTAGCCATCATTGCTGGCGATTTCCACGACAAGAGAACCTTCGTTCAGCCCGCGGTCTTCGATCAGCCACTCAGCATGCTTTCTGGCATGCTCGAGCAGGTGGTTGGAGAACGAGGAGAAGTACAAGTAGTTCTCAACAAAGAGCTTTTCCGGTGGCACCTCCTCGAGGATCTGGACCAATGCGCAATCCGCACAGAAAGCGACCTCGAGGGGGAAACGATCCTCCGGAGCACCGAGCGCACCAGGCCGGACCAATGCATCAGCAAGGGGAGTAACGCCCAGGTCGAGAAAGGCGTGTAGATCGGCGGACCCGCACGAGCGACATTCCGCCGCAACGGTATCTGTCACAGCGGTTCCGTTTCGGTCCAGCGCAATCGTTGATCGAGCCGTCCCGCCCCCTGCAGCGATTGCACGCGACGAATCCTCATGAAGCGGTCGCCCTCGAGATCATCAAGCGTGAGGCCATTGCGCTGATACGCCTCGTAGAGCTCCTCGATGCCCTTCTGCACCGTCCACTGCGCCCGGGCCGCAGGGAGGGCTTCGACGAGCTTGTCGCAGTTGACGCGATAGTTGCGCGGGTCGTTGAAAGCAGTGTCCGACAGCGTGACCTCACTGCCGGTGACCACAGCATGCACCATGCCCGCCACGTCACGAATCTGGTAGTTCTCCTCGGTCGCCCCAACATTGAATGCCTCGTTGTGGATGACGGACCGGTCGGCCTCGAGCATGGCCAGAAACGCTCGGGAAATGTCCTCGATGTGAACGAGGGGACGCCACGAAGAACCGTCGCTCTTCAGAAACACCTTGCTCGTTGTGAACGCAAACCCGGTCAGGTTGTTGACGACCAGATCCCCACGGAGCCGGGGGGACGCACCATACGCAGTGGCATTGCGCAGATAGGTGGGGCTGAAGTCGTCGTCGGCCATGGCTGCAAGGTCGCGCTCACTCAACACCTTCGATTCGCCATATGGCGTAACCGGATTGAAGCTCCCGCTCTCATCGAGATAGCCGTCACCTTGGGCGCCGTAGAGGCTGCAGGACGACGAGAAGAGAAACCTCTCGACTCCGGCCGCCTTGGCCGCCTCTGCGACCTTGACCGTCGCCCGATGGTTGATCTCGAGAGTCGAGTCAGGGTTGAGATCCCCGAGCGGATCATTCGAGACTGCCGCCAGGTGGACAACGGCGTCGAAGCCCTCGAGATGCTGGGGTTGCACATCGCGGATGTCCAGCCGCAGGGCCGGTGGGTCGTCGACTCCTTTACCGAAGACGCAGCCATCGAACAGATAGCTGTCCATGCCGACAACCTCGTGGCCGGCCGATTGAAACATGGGTACCAAGATTGTGCCGATGTACCCATCGTGCCCGGTTACCAACACTCTCATCAGATGCTCCCCATCTTCCCCATGAAGCCGAGACGTTGCCGGCTTCTACCAAACCTTCCAGGGCGGGCCGGTCTCCCACAGCCGTTCCAGCAGTTTCTTGTCCCGTAGCGTGTCCATGCACTGCCAGAAGTCATAGTGCTTGTATGCCATTAGCTGGCCCGAAGCCGCGAGTTTCTGCAGCGGCTCGCGCTCAAACATGGTGTGATCACCGTCGATGAATTCGACTACTTCCGGCTCCAACACGAAGAAGGCCCCGTTGATCCAGCCCTCGCCGGTCTGGGGCTTCTCGTTGAACTCCGTTATCTGGTCGCCGTCGATGTCAAGGTGCCCGAAGCGGGCGGGCGGGCGCACCGCCGTGAGGGTGGCCAGCTTCCCGTGCGACCTGTGGAAGTCGACCAGCTTGGTTAGGTCAACGGTCGAGAGTCCATCGCCCCAGGTCACCATGGACGTCTCATCTCCCAGGTAGGGCATGATCTGCTTGATACGGCCACCAGTGCCGGTCTGCGGCCCGGTTTCGATCAGCGAGACCCGCCAGTCGGGCATGTCGCCGCTGGCGCCATTGACCGCACGCCGGCCCAGGTCGAGATGGAGATCGCCGGATAGAGATGCGTACTCGCTGAACCATCTCTTGATGTAGTCACCCTTGTATCCGAGCGCGATAGCAAAATCGTTGCAGCCGAAGTGCTCGTAGTAGCGCATGATGTGCCACAGGATCGGTTTACCGCCGATTTCGACCATGGGCTTCGGAATTCGCTCGGTCTCTTCACCCAGTCGAGTCCCGAATCCACCCGCCAGGATGCCCACCTTCATAGCGACGTCACCCTCGTGAATGCGCCCGTGTCTATGGCACAGCCTTCGTAGTTCATAGCCATTGAGTTCCCCTCCCCGAGGCTGTTCCGAATGTAGCGGGAATAGACCGGCCCCACTAGCGATAGCGACCAGCCATCGGCTATGAACAATGTGCCATCGCTGGAAAACACGGGCGCCAATGCAAAGGGACGGTCAATGTCTTGCGACATCGACCGTCCCAGTGTTGCCGTCGTTGGTGTTGGCTAAGGGCGAGACAGGAGGATCGTGGTTCCGTCACTGTCGCCATCGGGATCCGTGTTGGCGCCCGCATCGTAGGTCAGAGAACCGTGACTAACGCCGGTGACGGTCATCGACCAGGTTCGCTTGCGAAGCGCCCCGTCTTCGACCGAGCAGATACCGTCGGCACCCGTGGTGCACGAATCGGTCGTGCCGTCTCGCCAGGAGATGTCCACCGTTGCGCCTGCGACCACGCTGCCGGCATCGTCGACAACCGTGATCGACACGACTGCCATCCACGCACGCCCTTCGTTCACTGCCACCGCGTCGAGGTCGGAAACATGCATCGACACGCCTCCGCCTGGTTCGGTGACGGTGACTGACGCACTGGTGGTGCCGGTGTCGCCGTCATCGTCGGTGACTGTGAGGGCCACTGTGTAGGTGCCGGCTGCGGCGTAGCTGTGGGCGGGGTTCTGTGCGGTCGATGTGTTGCCATCGCCGAAGTCCCAGTCCCAGCCGACGACGCTGCCGTCGCTGTCGCTCGATGTGTCGGTGAAGTCACAATCGAGGTCGGTGCACGAGGACGTGAACGCCGCGGTTGGAGCGACATTGCCGCCTCCGGTCGAGCCACCGCCGTCAACGACTAGAGCAAACGGCTGCGGACCGAACGGTACATTGAACCCGGTGACTTCCACCGTCCAGGTGCCGGCGCCGGCTGCAGACACGTACACGTTCTCAACGTTGTTGAGACGGTCGGCGGTACCACCGGTGGTGGACCAACCTCCCGAGAACACGTTGCCGGTGTACGAAGTCCCATCGGGCGCGGTGACCGTCAAGTCGAGGTCATTGACCAAGTTGACGGCAGCCGTCTCGGTCGACGGATAGTCGGCCCAGACCAGCGATACCCGCATGCTTCCGGTTCCGTCGGCTTCGAACCCGTATGTGTTCGTCGCTCCGGTTGTAATCCCGCTCGCATCATCGACGAACTCGGCTGAGCCATCGACTGCGTTGGCAAGATCTATCCGGCCCCAGCCTTCGTGACTGTTCGGGATCGGATAGTCGTTGTCGTTGGCGCCATCGTTGTTCTCATCGAGAAGGTCGACTGCCGAGTTGATCAGGGTCGCCTTGGCGAGGGCACCGCTGGCATCGTGGCCATGGGCCTTGTTGTAGTAGTCCCTGACAACGGCGGTAGCACCGGCTGCCAGCGGATTGCTCATGGACGTTCCGCCCATGTACTTGTACTCCGAATCGACCGGGAAACCCCAACCGTCGTACTGGAAAGCCCCGTTCTGCGGGTTGGTCACCCCGTCATAGCCCTCCTGGTACAGATCGGAATAGCCGGACAGCACCCAGGTTCCCGGAGCAACGATGTCGGGCTTGATCCTGCCGTCGTCGGTGGGCCCACGACTCGAGAAAGCTGCGAGCTGCTCGGCATTACCTGCGCTCGGATCCGTGGCTGTGGGTGCAGCCGGATAGTCGGCGGGCCATGCATCGCCGTAGGTGAACAGGTCGTTCTGGCCGGTGCAGTCGTTGCCGATGCCGGCATCGCAAGACCAGTCGCCTTGCCGATCGTTTTCGCTGGCGCCGACCGTCAGCACGTTCTTGGCTGTGGCCGGTGATCCCATGGAGTCGGTGTCGACAAAGCCGTTGGCGTCTGCATCGATACCGGCGTTACCCGCCGAGGTGGTCATCAGGAAGTCCTGGTTGAGCCACATGAAGTTGTCAACCTGTGCGGAGTCGATGGTGTATTCACCCGCGACGCTGCTTCCCCAGGAATCGGAGTGGATCCGGGCTCCGACGTCATAGGCTTGCTGGAGCAAGTCGTTGAGGTCATCCGGCAGACCGAGGAGGTAGTAGCCGTCGATCTCGCCGCTACAGGCTCCACGGAAGCTGGCCCAGTCCTCTGTAGCTTGGAATACCAGTCCGGCGGCAGGAGCGGTTCCCTGCCCGATGCCTGCTGCATTGCCCCCTCCCAGTACCGAGAGAGCCGTGTGTGTGCCGTGACCGGAGTCGACGTCGATCGCACCGTCAGGGGTGACGCGATAGCAACCGCGGACCGATACGCCCGGCCAGTCGAAGATATCGACGACACGACTCGATGGAACGTCGGCGTGGACGGATGCCGCCGTCCCGCCACCGATACCGGTGTCGGCGACCGCAACGATCTGGGTTGAGCCGTCGTAGCCAGAGGCGTTGGCGACATTGGCGCCGAGGATGACGCCTGCGCCGTATTCGTTGTGCTTCTCACGGAGAACCAGGTTCTCGACCCAGGCGACTGCGTGGAGCGCGGCAATGTCGTTCAGGTGGGCGCTTTCTGCCATCACCGTCAGGACTCGGCCCGAGCCGGCGACGACCGAGCCTCCCGCAGCTTCGATGTCGGTGGTGACCTGCGATGCGTCGGCGCCGCGATCAAGACGAATCCGGTAAAGGCCGCTCAGGGCGAGTCCCGGACTCAGCTTGTAGTCGGCGTTGTAGACGCCGATCGAAGCGACACCGGCGACATTGGCGGCGTGCGCTGCCTGACCGGCAGTCATCGAGGCCTTGTACGCATAATCCGGCACATACGACACCAGGTCGGCTCCGAGCGCTCTCAGGCTGTCCGCCTGGGCTTGGGTTATCGGGCCAGAGAACTGGACCAGATAGCTGCCGCGACCCCGTTGGTCCAGTGCTGAAGCCTCTGCGAGCCCATCTGTAATCTGGGTGTCCCCGGTGCGCAATCTGATATCCGGGCCGTCATCGCCCTCCACCGATTGCGCCGCTGCGCCGGCAGCCACCGTGCTGAACAACATCGCCAGGACCAACAGAAGCCGAGCGAAACTACTTCGGAACGTCATTGATTCTCCCTCTTCGTGCGGCGCTGCCGCATTCCTCCGAGGTCGAACCCTACTCGGCTGCATGTCGAATTGGCGGCAGAATTCCCTAGCTAACCCAACTTGCGATAACCTCGACTCCTCGCCGAAAATGACTGGAATGTCGAACCAAATGCTCCGTCGTCTCACGCTCGCCTTTGCCCTTATTGCCAGTCTTCTGGTTATGGGAGCGGCAGGCGCACAGGAACCTGAAGGCGAGGAGCTTCCCCCCGGCGGGTCGTACGTCGATGACGACGAGATGCAACAAGAGGGGTACATCGAGGCTTTGGCGGCAACGGGGATAACCAAAGGTTGTAACCCACCAGTAAACGACCGGTTCTGCCCGAACAATTCGGTGACAAGAGGCCAGGTCGCCTCCTTCCTAGTGCGAGCGCTAGGTCTGCCGGCTGCAGAGGAAGCCAACAAGTTCACCGACGACGACGAATCGCCCCACGAGGACGACATCGATTCATTGGTCGCGGCGGGGATCACAAAAGGCTGCAATCCGCCAGTCAACGATGAGTTTTGCCCGACTCGCCCGGTGACCCGGGGCGAGATTGCGGCTTTCTTGGTCCGCGCTTTCGGCTACGAGGTGCCTTCTGACATCGATACGTTCACCGATGACGACTACTCGGTGTTCGAGGGTCAGATCGAAGCCTTGGCCGCGGCCGGAATCACGTCAGGCTGTGGCGAAGGCGTGTTCTGCCCGGAAAGCGTTGTCAAGCGCAAGAATCTTGCAGTCTTCCTGGTCCGTGCGCTCGACCTCGATCCGATAGTCCCACCGCCGCGTCCGCACGTGATTGGCGAGTTCACGACCTATCACGAGTGTTGTGAGTCCCGGGTGACGAACATCCACCTGATTGCTGATGCCGTCGACGGTGTGGCGGTCGAAGCGGGCGAGACATGGTCGTTAAACGAACATGTCGGGCAACGCACCACGGCAAAGGGCTACGTTCCGGCTGGTGCGATCGTTGGTGGAGAGCTCGTCGCCGAAGTTGGCGGCGGCACGAGTCAGTTTGCGACCACCATATACAATGCGATCTTCTTCGCCGGGCTCGAAGATGTGTACCACAGACCTCATTCGATCTACTTCTCTCGGTATCCGCTGGGCCGGGAGGCAACGTTGGGATGGACCCTCCCGGACATCGTTTTCCGGAATGACACCGAGCACCCGCTGACCATCGACACCAGCTACACGGATACGAGCATCACCGTCCAACTCATCGGGGCCAACGGGGGGCGGACTGTCCAGACGACAACAACCGGGTCGGCAACGACCTCCGGGGGCGGATCGGCAACCGTCACTCGCACCATCACGTATCAAGACGGCACCTCGACATTCGAGACGTGGACGCACCACTACAACCCTATCGTCAGTGATCCCGAGCCACCACCCCCGCCACCTCCACCGCCTCCGCCACCCGAGCCGCTGTAGGAGACGCCGTTGCCGGTGCAACGTCTCAGCGCGGGAATTCTCCTGTACCGCGACGATCGAGGTTCGCTGGAGGTGTTGATCGGTCACCCCGGGGGGCCGTTCTGGGCGAAGCGTCAGCAGGGGGCGTGGAGCATCCCCAAGGGACTCGTGGACGACAACGAGGACCCCAAGGCGGCAGCAAGGCGCGAATTCGCAGAAGAGACCGGATCACCGCCCCCCGATGCGGAGATGATCGATCTTGGAGAGGTGGAACTTCGTTCCGGGAAGCGGATCATCGCCTGGGCGATTCGGGGAACTCTGGATACAACCCAAGCGCGCTCCAACACCGTGAAAATGGAGTGGCCTCGGGGCAGCGGGCGCATGATCGAGTTCCCAGAAATCGACCAGCTTCGGTGGTGTTCCGCCACCGAAGCCGCCGTATTGCTGAATCCCGCCCAGAAGACTTTTCTCGAAAGGCTGCGGAAAAGGCTTGACCACACAAAGTAGCGCCCGATACACTGATAGTGTTGGTAGGTGCGAAGGCTGTTGCGAAGACTTGGAGACGGCCGTGAAGCTTTGGACAGAGATAGAGCAGGCACAATTCACTCTGGCGGTCCGCGGCTACGACCGGGCCGAAGTTGATGAGTTCATCGATGCGATAGTCGGGGCCGTCCGCGACGTCGAAGACAAGAATTCAGCTCTTCATGCCAAGGTCAAGGTCCTCGAATCCGAGGTCGCCAACAGCCGGCGAACTTCCTCCAGCGTCGAACACGCATTCCTCGAAGCGGTCGAGAAGAAGCAACTCATGCTGGCCGATGCCGAGCGGCGCGCCAACGAAATACTGGAGCGGGCCGAGACCCACGCCGCCAGCAGTCCTTCCGCCATAGAAGCCGAAGCCCTGCGGGAGCAGGCAAGTCTGATGCTCGAACAAGCATCCGGAATGCTCACAGACGCAGAACGAGAATCAGCCATGATTCGGTCGAAGGCGGCTGCCGAGGGTGAGAGCGCAGTTACGGCGATCAAAGCCGAGGCCGAGCGAATGCTGGCGGCCGCAGAAGCCGAAGCTGCCGCGATAGTGGCGGGCGCTGAGCAGCAACACGATCGACTGGCGGCCGCGCTGCGGCTTCTCCAAGACGCAGTTGCGGAGATGCTCACCACGGGAGCTGAGCGACATGAGGTTATCAAGGTCGTCCTCGGTGATGGCGACGACCAAGCGGCGCATGCTGACCGCGGCGCAGCGATCGCCTGAACCGCGGCTCCGAATCAATCTCCAAACTCGAGCTTTCCGTTACTATTCCTGGTCGGCGAACCGAAGATCGGTCGAGGTCCTCGCGGAAATATGGCGAAGAGAAAAGTAACCAATCGGCTCCAACAGATCGGCGGCCCTGCGTCGAGGTCGACACCGCCGCCTATGCCAGGACGAGATAGCGACACGCAACTCGTTGAGCTCGGCATGTTCATATCGGCAACGGTGCTCGGCACGTTGATCCTGGCGGTTCTGGCGGTGATCTTCGGTCTGAAGGCGATCGAGAGCCATCTCGAGACTCAGGCTATGGGAATAATCAACAGACAGGTCTCCGAGGTCGCCGAGGCTGATCCAACCGTGTCGGTTCGCACAGACATCTCTGTTGAGGCCAGTGCGACCAATCTCCATCTCCGGGGAACCGTTGGATTCGAGGAGCATGTTGGCTCACTGCAACCGCTTCTCGAACGTATTGAGGGTGTCGGGGACGTAACTGCTGAGCTTCAGTATCTGCCTCCGGTTGATATCGACACTCCGGACGTTGTTGCCGCACCCATCACGGTCACGTGGGCCAACGGCAGCGTCACGATCATTGGTGAAGTATCGGACGAGGCGAACCGGGACGCATTTCTGCAGACCCTCGGAGATGCATTCCCGGGTGGAGTAACGGCGGACCAGTTCCTTCTCAAGGAGGGTGCACCGAGCGAGCGTGACTGGCTTTCGGCGGTGCTCGGACTCATCGACATCGGCGGAGAAACGCTGCCCGAAGGCAAGATCCTCATCAACGCAGCCGAACGTCTTGTACAGATGAGCGGGGAATACGAAACGCGTCAGGATCGTCGTGATGCCCAGGATGACATTGAGGCTCTGGTAGCTGGGACCACTTTCGACTTCATCAGTGGTCTGGCGATTCCGGAGCCTCCCGCATACACCCCGCGCGATGTGGTAGAGCTGCAAGAGAGCATCGACGATCTGATCGAAGGCAAGGTCGTCGAATTCGAGTTGAACAGCGACAGGCTGACGCCGGTAGGTATCGCGTTGTTGGATGAGGTCATCGCCGCACTCGAGCAGTTCCCCAACGTCCCCATCGAGATTGCCGGGCACACCGACAATCAAGGAGATCCCGTCGAGAACCTCGATCTGAGCAAGCGCCGGGCGCAAGCCGCTCTGGACTATCTGCTGGACAACGGCCAAGATCCTGCCAGATTTGTCGTTGAGGGGTATGGAGAGGACCAGCCGGTAGCCTCTAATGACACGGCGGAAGGGCGGGCCAGGAACCGCCGCATTGAATTCAAGGCTTTGTTGGAGGAGTAGAAGAGAATGATGTTCGTCGCAGGTCAGATCACCGTTTGGATCGTGGTATCCGTCACCTTCGGTTTCCTCATCGGCTGGTTGGCGCGAGGCCGCGGCAAGAGCCAACCGACCCGGCGCGGATTCCGTTGACCCGCTCGTCATAGTCGCCCAGCTGCCCCCGTATGCTGAAGGGGTCGTTGAGGGAGGTCTATGGCACCGTCGCAAACCGGTGAGTGGTATCGCATTGAAGGTGCTGAGCTCGAGGTCGGCGGGGTCACTTCCGTTGTCGTTGGAGGTCGGGGTCTAGCCGTCACCCGAACCGACGAGGGTTATGGCGTCCTGGACAACCATTGCCCGCACCAGGGCGGACCACTCGGCGAAGGTCAGATAGAGGACGGCTGCCTGCTCTGCCCGTGGCACGGGTACGAATACGACCCCCTCACCGGGCTGCCGCCATCGGGCTACAGCGATGCCGCCACGGCGTATCCGATCGAGACTCGTTCTGACGGTCTATACGTCCAGCTTCCGGTCACAGACACCGCACCGACACTGATGGACCAAGTCGTCGATGTCATGACTGACTGGGGGGTCAACACCGTCTTTGGAATGGTCGGGCATTCCAATCTTGGTCTCGCCGATGCGATGCGGAAGGCAGAGACTGTAGGCAGACTGCGGTACATCGGTATCCGCCATGAAGGGGCGGGGGCATTTGCGGCATCGGCCTATGGCAAGCTGACCGGCAATCCGGCCGCCTGCTTTGCGATTGCGGGGCCGGGGGCGACCAACCTGTTGACGGGCTTGTGGGATGCAAAGGTTGATCGCGCTCCGATTCTTGCTTTGACCGGTCAGGTACAGACGCAGGTGACCGGCCCGGGCGCCTTCCAAGAGATTCCGACCGCTGAGGCGTTTGCGGCGGTGGCCGGGTATAGCCAGACGCTGATTGCCCAGGAGAATGCGTCGGAGTTGATGGCTCTGGCGATCAAGCACGCCGTGGTCGATCGCGACGTGGCCCACCTGGTGTTTCCCGACGACGTTCAGAATCTCTCGGGCCGCGACGATCCACCTGCGAAACCAAAGACCGGACGGGTGGCTCCGGCCGCCATAGTTCCTGACGCTGCCGAGGTGTCTCGTGCGGTTGCGCTACTGACAGCCGCCAAGCGCCCGACGATCATTCTCGGCAACGGCGCTCGGCCCCACCGCGACGCGATTGTTGCGTTGGCCGAGAGGCTCGATGCTCCGATCATCAACACCTTCAAGGCAAAGGGGATCGTTGGCGACGAGCACCCGCTGGCCTGCGGAACCCTGGGTCGCTCTGGCACCCCGGTTGCATCTGCGGTGATGGGTCGCAGCGATTGTCTGTTGGTCCTCGGTGCATCATTCTCGAATCACACCGGTATCTCGGCGAAGAAGCCGACAATCCAGGTCGACTTCGACCGGATCGCCCTAGGCAGGTTCCACCCAATTGATGTGCCGCTGTGGGGTGAGATCGGGGCAACAGTCCGCCTGCTCGCCGACGAGCTGGCGCCCGTCGCTCGCCCCGGTGTCCGCGAGGACATTGCCAGACGCTGGACACGCTGGAACACAGAGAAAGGGCGAAGAGCCGGGCTCGTCGACGAAAAGGGGCGGATGCACCCAGCTCGGCTCTTTGCGGATCTCAGCACCCTGATGCCCAGCGACGCAGTAATTGCGGTGGATGTTGGGAACAACACCTACGCCTTCGGGCACTATTTCGTCAGCCAGGGGCAACAAGACGTCCTCATGTCGGGGTACCTGGGGTCGATCGGATTTGCCTTGCCTGCTGCGCTTGGTGCTTGGGCCGCGGTTGGAGATAGGCGAAAGGTCGTCTCGATCTCCGGTGACGGTGGGCTCGGTCAGTACCTCGCGGAGTTCACCACCGCGGTCAAGTACCGGATGAATATCACCCATATCGTGCTCAACAACGACGAACTCGCCAAGATCAGTCGGGAGCAAGTTGGGTCGCTTCATCCGGTGTGGCAGACCTCGCTTGTGAACCCCGACTTCGCTGCGTATGCCGACCTGTGCGGTGGCACCGGGTATCGCGTCGCCGATGCATCCGAGCTGGTGCCCACCCTCCGTGCCGCGTTGGCAGTGGAGGATGGGCCCAGCCTGGTCGAGGTCAATACCGCCGCCCGCTGGGTTTAGGACCCGGCTCCACAATCGCTATGCGAGCGCCAGATCGAGAACATCATTGATGTCGGTCGGCGTATGGAACGTCATTTCGTTGCGAACCGATTCCGGAACGTCGTCGAGATCGTCGGCGTTGCGCGATGGCAGGATGATCTCGCGTAGCCCGGCCCGATGGGCGGCCAGAACCTTCTGCTTGACTCCACCGATCGGAAGTACCTTGCCCTGCAGGGTCACCTCGCCGGTCATGCCGACATCTGCCTTCACCCTGCGGTTGGTGAGCAGGCTGACGAGGGCCGTAGTCATGGTCACGCCTGCCGACGGCCCATCCTTGGGGATAGCCCCGGCGGGCACATGGAGGTGAATCCGCCCCTCGAGGTCCCTCGGGTCTATGCCGAGGTCTGCAGCATGGCCGCGAACGTAGGAGACGGCGATTTGTGCTGATTCCTTCATCACGTCACCGAGCTGACCGGTGAGCGTGAGGCCGGGTTCGCCAGGGATAGTGCTCGCTTCGACGAACAGGACGTCACCGCCGGCGCCGGTCACGGCGAGGCCGGTGGCGACACCAGGCACAGCGGTTCTGTCGTCAATCTCGCTGTGATGGACGGTTGGTTTGCCGAGTAAAGTGCGCAGCGCGTCAGCATCAACCGTCACCGGCGGCACCGCGGTCTCCGCCGCAATCGTTGTTGCGACTTTCCTCACCAACTTGCCGAGCTGTCGTTCCAGGTTGCGCACCCCGGCTTCCCTCGTGTAGTCATCCACAACCGCTCGAACCGCGTCGGGTTCGACGACAACTTCTGTCGGAGTCAACCCGCTTCGCTCGATGACGCGGGGGAGGAGGTGAGTGGTTGCGATCTCTTCCTTCTCGTCAAGCGTGTACCCATCGAGACGGATGACTTCGGTGCGATCGAGCAATGGAGCCGGAATGGTCTCTAGGACGTTTGACGTGGCGATGAACATCACGT
Source organism: uncultured bacterium (assembly GCA_965368515.1). Lineage (GTDB taxonomy): Bacteria > Actinomycetota > Acidimicrobiia > Spongiisociales > UBA5794 > JAAETI01. Next base: position 1,338 of record CBDUNF010000032.1, on the reverse strand, counting down.
CGGATAGATCGAGATCGTATTCGAGGTAGTTGTCACGGAACGTGTGGTTTTGCTCCGGGTCGAGCACCTCCAGCAGCGCTGATGATGGATCGCCGCGCCAGTCGCCGCCGACCTTGTCCATTTCGTCCAGCAGGAATACGGGGTTCATGGACTCGGATTCGATGATTGCTCTGGCGATACGTCCCGGGCGGGCCCCGACATAGGTGCGGCGATGGCCCCGGATCTCTGCTTCGTCACGCAGGCCACCGAGTGCCACGCGGACGAAATTGCGGCCGAGTGCCCGGGCGACGGATTCCCCAAGCGATGTCTTGCCGACACCGGGAGGGCCGACCAGGAGCAGAATGGTTCCGGTGCCACGAGTTGAGCTCTCGAGGTTCCGATCCTTGCGCAGCTTCCTTACGGCCAAGTGCTCGACGATTCGCTCTTTCACGTCACTCAGACCGGTGTGGTCGGAGTCGAGTACGGTGCGCGCCGCTTCAAGATCAAGATGGTCTTCGGTCGTCGTACCCCATGGCAGATCGAACGTCGTGTCGAGCCAGGTGCGAATCCAGGAGTGCTCAGGGCTCTGTTCGCTGAGCCTGTCGAGCCGATCGAGCTCGCGGCTGACGACCTCTGCCACCGTCTCCGGAAGCGGGGTGTCATCGAGACGCTGACGGTACTCGTCGACAACCGACCCATCGTCGTCGCCGAGCTCCGTGCGGATCGCCTGCATCTGCTGGCGCAGCACGAACTCTCTCTGGTTCTTCTCGATGCTCTCTGCCGCATCCTCACGAACCCTTTGCCTGATCGTCAGTCCGGCCAGCACCTCTCCCATCCAGATCAGTGCGGTGGCCAGTCGTTCGTCGATGTCGATCGTCTCGAGCAACTGCGCCTTCTGCGCCATCTCGAGATCGGGCGAATAGACGAGGAGGTCGACGAGGTGACCGGGGTCGTCGGTTGCCAAGATCCGTTCTGCCGCACCACGGATGCCACGGTGATCGAGGATCTCCTCGAGGATCGCTCTGAGTTCTGCCGCCTTGGCAACGGTTGCTTCGGAGTACTCGAGCTGCTCGGGGACCGGTTCGACCTCGACCCAGAGCACGTCGTCTGTCTGGGTTGAACCCGAACCGATGCGGGCCCGCGCCAGTCCGCTAATGATGGCGGAGGTCCCCCCGCCATCTGACACTTCCTGTATCTCGGCGATCGTGCCGACCGATCCATATTCGCCGTCCACCACCGGGATGAGGACCAAGCGCCCACCGGTGGATTCCGCCGAAGCCAGCGCCTTGGTCGCTCCTTCGGATTCGATGGAAACGGTGATGACCATGTGAGGGAAGACGATCCCGCTTCGCAGCGGCA
>CBDUNF010000031.1:0-24330 GCA_965368515.1 uncultured bacterium | reverse complement strand
CCGACCTTGCCAACGGCTTTCACCAGCTCCCACATGAACACCGATGGCTTGAAACGGTTGAGGCCCTTTTTGATCGAGAGATTCGAGAGCTTGGGCTTGGCTGCCTTGGGCGCCAGCGCAAACCCGACCTGGCCGACACCGCCGGCCACTCCAAACACCGTGGCAGCCAGAAGGAACGGAACAAGCCCGACCAGCAACATCCCAATGACATGGGTGCCGACCTCGGCCTCGATGGTTCCGGTACCTGAAATAGAGAGGATGGCGCGAGCCCGTGAGGCGATCTCGGCAGCCGCACTTGGCGCCATGAATCGAAGGGCCAGGACCAGCATGACCATCGAGAGAGCGACCCCAACCTCTTGCGACTTGGCGACGCGACCTTCTTGTCGTGCCTCGCGCTTTCGCCTGTCAGTTGGCTTCTCAGTTTTGTCCTGGGAACGGCTCACTACGACTCCGGTCGAGGTCCAAGCCATTCCATTGGCATTTCAGCCGATCCTTCGGCCTCGTCTCCCTGTCGGCGAGAAGCGTGAGCATGTAAGCGCCTCGCCTTCGGCGAGGCCCGCACCCACCGATGTCAGTCCCCCCTCTGGTGGAAAGCGCCGCCCTCCGCATGTCAGTCCCCCTCTGGGGGAAAGGTACCGCCGGCGCAGCCGGGGGTAGGGGGGAACTGCGGCACTGCGGGACGTGGCTATGGCACGCTGCCGATTTCAAGACCGGCGAAGTCGGAGGTGCCGTCAAAGAGGACCCTGCCTCGTTTGCGCACTACACAGTGGAGTCGGCCCGCAAGGTGTTCGAAGTCGGTGTCGACGTTGCGCCGTTCGGCCGGGAGCGGGACCGGCAGTACATGTGGGTCAATTCCGGCCCCATCACCCTCGAGATCGATCTGGTATCGCACCGATCGAGCCCGGATTGACCACCGGTCGGATGACAAGTCTGACCGGACCGGGATTGGTGGCGTCATTCGGATAACACGGTCGCCCAGCCGAAGAACCACCCCCGATACCAGTCGAGCGATAGGGCCCAGCGAGAGCAGTCCACCGGAAAACGCGACGGACACATCCGCGTCGCCAAAGTCATGAGCCTGCCCCCACCACCACCGCTGCGGGAAACCCGAGCCCCAATTGCGTTCGCAGTACAGCTTTGCGCCATCGAACGACCAGCGGTCGGCGCCGACGTCGACTGATCCGGTGGCGGTACCGCCCAAGCGATACGGGTGCCAATACTGGTTGAGGAACGGGATCGACGAGAACACGCCGCCGCCACCAAAAGCCAGCGGCCAGACGTAGGGATTGGGGAACGCCAAATCGAGATGAATGTCCTCGAGATCCACCTGGAGGCGTTGCGGCGACGCCCGGAACATCGCATCCGGCGTCGTCCCGGCAACGAGCGCAAACTGCGAACGGTCGGCATGCGCATTGTCCAAGGCAGCGGAACGCACCACGCCCCCCGGATGCAGCGCCACCGCGACGGTGGCCCAGTCGCCAGCGGGATGCCGATTCACACCGCAGAGAGCGACAACTACCCGGCCGGAGGCTGCATCGGTGACACGCCAGAACCAACCTTCCATCTCTGCGCCATGCGACGGCACGGGGTCACCGAAAGGAACGTCCGCTCCGGAACGTCGGTACCCATCGATCAAACGCCGACCAAGCCTCTTCGCTACGTTCGGCTCGGTTCGTTCATGTTCTGTCATTCGGACATCTTATGTGAGCCGCCGTCTTCGACGCTGCCTACATGCCGGACAGAGCGGTGCGGAAGGTGTCTTGGATAATGCCCATGACACCGTCGAGAGTCTCGGGGACCAGCAGCAACACAGCGCTCACACTGGCGAGCGCGGCAAACAGCTTCACGGGAAGACCGATCAAGAAGACATTCGATTGCGGGGCGAAGCGAGCTGCGATGCCAAGCACCACCTCGGCAATGAATAGAGCGGCCAGCGCCGGCATTGCCATTTCGATTGCCCCGATCATCATTCGCCCCATCAAGCCAACGGCAACGTCGGCGAGGCCACCCGACAGCGAAATGGTCCCCGTAACGGCGACCGCGTCGAAGCTCACGCCAAGACCGGCGACTAGAAGACGATCTCCACCGAGGACGAAGAACATGGCCAGCGCCATCATGTTGAAGATGCGCCCGAAAATGGTCACGCGGTCACTCGACACAGGATCAAAGATGGCCGCGGCGCTCAAACTCGACGTGAAGTCGATCAGCGCACCGCCCACCGTGAAGAGGTAGAAGATGAGGCCGGTGAGGAATCCGAGGGTCAAGCCGACCACAGCGTTGGTAAAACCACCAACCATGAGGGCAGCTATGTCCCCGGATCCTGCGATCGGTTCAGTGAACGTATATCCCAGCACCAGCACAAGAGCCACGCGGCCGGTGGAAGGGAACGCCTTGAACATCGGCGACGCCACCGCAAACCCGGCGATGCGAATGCTTGCCAGCAGCATGCCGGCCACCCAATCGGCATTGACCGCAAAGTCGAGTTCCATGCGCGGCCTACATGGTCGGGATCAGCGACCAGAGGCCGATCACCCAGTTGGTCATCGTGCGGATCATCCACTGACCGGACAACAAGACGATGAGCCCCATCGCAACCAGCTTGGGGACGAAGGTGAGGGTCATCTCTTGAATCTGCGTGATGGTCTGCAGCAGTGATACCGAGACACCCACAAACAGCGCAGCCATCAGGATGGGTCCGGCAATGGTGGCCGCTACCCGGAACGCTTCCGAAACGATCTCGATGACCTGAGCGTCGGTCATAAGACGGCCCCCTGGACTGACTCGACCACCGATCCGATGAGCAGCGCCCAGCCATCGACGAGAACAAAGAGCAAGAGCTTGAGGGGCAACGAGATGAACACCGGTGGCAACATCACCATGCCCATCGACATCAACACCGCAGCCACGATGAGGTCGATAACCAGGAAGGGCACAAAGATGACAAAACCGATGACAAAGGACGTCCGTAGTTCGGATATCACGAACGCAGGGATCAGGGTGGTGGCGGGAACGTCGACTTCGCTCTCCGGTTGCGGCTGGTCGGATAGTTCCATAAAGAGACGCAGATCATCTTCCCGCGTTTGGGCAAGCATGAACTCACGCAGCGGCTCGTAGCCAGCAGACATCGCCTCGGCCTGGCCGATCTCACCGCCAAGCATTGGCTGCACTGCGACTTCATTGATCTCGCTGAAGACGGGACCCATCACAAAGATGGTGAGAAACATCGCCAGACCGATGAGGACTTGTGAGGGCGGGATCGTCTGTACGCCGATCGCGTTCCGGGTCAAACCCAACACGATCACGAACCGGGTGAAGGAAGTCATCAACAGCAGAATGCTCGGAGCCACGGCTCCGACAGTGAGCAGAATGATGATGATGACAGTGTTGCTGAGAGCACCTTCGCTCTGCGATTCAACGCTGATGGAGATATCCGGGATGTCGGCGATCTCCGGCACTTCGACGAGAGGGGCGGTGGTCGTTGGGGTGGACACCGTCTCGGTCTCGGGCACCTCATCCGTCTGCACCTGGGAGAAGGAATCGGGCTCGAGCACCTGAGCGCCGGCCGCACCAGAAACGATTGTGCCAAAGAGGACGGCGGCTACGAGGAGTGCCCTACTTGCGATCTGCACCGAACGACCTCCACGGAGTCTGGGCGGGACCGCGCACTGTCATCAGTTGCAGTCTGCGAACCAGGCCAATCCGTGGCTGTTCGGTGATTCCATTCAGATCGTCGGGGACGGCATCCGTTGCCGGTTCCTCAACAACCTCGGGCAGAGCTTCCAGCTCAGAGATAAGACCAACTCCGGATTCGCCGGCGCCAACCAGGAAGCGCTGGTCATCAACTTCGACAACAGCAACCCAGGCGTTCTTGCCGAGGGCGGCCTTGTCGGAGATACGAAGACGATTCGGTGTGGCGCTGCGGGTCTTGCGCACGTACCACCACAAGACAACCGGGATGGTGAGGACGATGGCAAACCCGGGAAGAACGTCGGTGAGGAAGTTGACTGCGATCATTCGGCCGGCTCGCAGACCTCTGAAATCCGGACCCCGAGCTGGCGGCCAACCACGACGATGTCGCCCCGAGCCACCATCGACCCGTTGACAAGTATGTCGACGGCGTCTCCAGCCTCACGGTCGAGTTCGAACACGCTTCCTGCGCCCATCGAGACAAGGTCGCGGACCTGGGCAGTGCCGCGGGCGATCTGGACAGTCACACGGGTCTTCACCTTCGAGAGCACCCTTATGTCACGCTCAGAGTTGACCGTGCCGGTTCGTCCGAGGTCAGGCAATGTGGCCGGGGCCACGCTTGGCCCCTCCGCGGCAGATCCATCGACCGGAATGGACCCCCCGAGGAGAGCGCCGAGCGTGGCCTCGACAACCCAAAGAACTGTTATTGATCGTGAACCGACCACGAGGTCGAAAGCCACTGCCTCCGCTCCTTGCGGGTTCACCCCGGCACTGGTTGCCACCAGTTGGGGTGGCGATGCCTGCAGCAGCGGTCCTCCCGCTGCGCCGATCCCCGCGATAGCGCCGGCCACCAGCGCGGTCGTTAGGTTTGATGCATCGATCGCAGCCTCTGCTGACACGAGGCCAGCGGCGGGAACGATGGTGAGCAGCGAACCCGAGTTGGTGCCCGCCGCCATTTCGGAGCGGCTGATCACGGTTCCGTTCGCCCCAAGTGCGTCAGCGACGGAGACGGTCACGGCCTGGCCCACATGGATGGGAGCACCCGCTGCGGCTTCCACAGCCTGGGCTGCGGACTGAACCATTGCCGACAACAGATCGACTGTCTGGGGCATGGTCGCCGTCATGAAGATGCTCCGCGGTGAGCCGCGACGTTGGGGCCGGGAAACCAGCCGCCAACTCGATTACGCATACCGCTGGTCGTGGTCGCCAACGATGACCTCCGTCGTTTCCGGTCTAGGTAACGGGGCGAGCCGCTAGGTGCGACTCTCAGGTATCACCGTCGGCCAAACCCCCCACCAATCAAGCAATGCCAGCTCGCCCAGCAACGAAGGAAGAACGAGCTGGAGCTTCGCCAAGCGAAACCCCGACGTATCCGGCTTCGCCGGATACGCAGTTACTGAACTAGGACTTCGGTGAGCACGACCCTGAGCACGACACCTTCCTCATAGACCTCGAGCGCCTTGGCGCTCAGCTCCTCGCGCAACACGCCAAGGGCAGCAGGGCCCATCAGTTCGTCCGCGGAATACGCAGAGACCACATCGAGCACTGCGTCCTTGAGAACCGGGACTCGCTCGCCCACAGCGGCCGTGTCGCCACCCTCGGGCAGCACCACCGCAAACTTCAGGCGGGCGTAGCGAACTGGGTTGTCCGACAGCGTGATGGTCATCTCGTCGACCTCGATCACGGGGCCTTCGACGGGAATGGTCGTGGTCGTAACCCCGGCCTCCTCCTCGCCTCCGCCCCCGCCGCCGAGGAACAGGAAGTACACGGCGCCAAGTAGCACCACGACACCTCCGATGATCCCGATCAGCTTCCCTTTGCCGCCCTTTTTCTCTTCTTCGATGCCAACTTCTTCGTCAGCCATTGAAATCACCTCTATCAACGACAACGACTAGCTCGACACGTCTATTGGCCGACTTGCCCTCATCTGTCTCATTACTTGCACGTGGTTCGTACTCGCCGTACCCGGTCGCAACCAACCGAGCCGGCTCTACGCCGTCCCACTTTGTCAGAGCCTTGAGAACAGCCAAGGCTCTATCCGAGGACAGGTTCCAGTTGTCGTAACCGGCCCTATCCAGGGGAACTGTGTCGGTGTGTCCCTCAACAAGGATGTCGTTGTTGAACGTCGCCAGCGTCGGGGCAATGGCATCAACGATCGCTTGTCCATCAGACCCGAACTGAGCCGAGCCGCTGGAGAACAGAACGTGGTCGGTGGCGATGGCGATCACCAGACCCCGCGCCGTCAACTCAAAGTCAACGTTGCCGGCCAAGCCGGCCTCCTCGAGCGCCGATTCGATGGCATCCCGCACCTGGAGCAGCTGCTCGTCCGTTGTTACAGCGTTTGGGTCGGTGCCGCCTTCACCCGGATCAGGATCGGTGTTGGGATTCTGCTCAAATATCCCGTCCTCGTTTTCGTCGAGTGTTTCCATCGCCGGCAGTCCGTCGAGCAAGGCAGGAGCGCCGAATGTCTCATCCTCGCTCGTGCCGTCGCCCATGTTGGCTCCGACAAAGCCTGATCCTGAGGCCAGCAGCCCTTCGGCCACGGCCGGGTTGTCGAAGGGGTCGGCAAGACCGGATACGAACAGCTGGAACTTGGTCTGATCAACCTGTGAGATCGCATAGAGCATCACGAAGAAGGCCATGAGCAAAGTGACGACATCCGAGTACGTCGTCAACCAACGCAGCTCATTCGGTTCCTCGGGCTTCTTGCGTTCGCGTGCCATTAGGCGGCCTTACCTGAGACTCGCTTGGAGCGTTCCTGATGACCGACTCGCTGGCCGGGGTTGATGTAGGCCTCGAGCCGCTCCACAACCATGCGGGGGCTGGCTCCGCCCTGGACCGCAAGGATGCCGTCCATTACCAGTTCCTTCTGTGCAACCTCGAGATCATGGAGACGCTGCAGCTTCGATGCGATGGGGAGGAAGACCAGGTTGGCGAAGATGACGCCGTAGAGGGTGGTGAGGAGGGCAACCGACATGCCGAGACCCAACTGAGCCGGATCCGACAGGTTGCCGAGCATGTTGATCAGACCCACGACAGTACCGACCATGCCCATCGTCGGGGCGTAGCTTCCCATCGTCTTGACATAGCCGATGACGGGGCCGTGCCGCTCATCCAGGGCAGCCAACTCGATCTCGAGCACGTCCCGCACCACATCACCGTCGACACCGTCGACGATCTGCTGGAGACCGAGCTTCATGAATGGGTCATCGAGCTCTTCGAGCTGTTCTTCCAGGGCAAGAACGCCTTCTTTGCGCGCGATCTCGGCAAACTTCATTAGGCGGTCAATTGCCTCGCCCGGATCCGGCTCCTTGCCGGTGAAGGAAATGATGATGCCTTTGGGGACGGGCTTGACGTCGGCGAGCTGAAAGCCGCTCAGGGATACACCGATGCTGCCCAGTACCACCAGCAGCAGAGAGGAGGGACCGATCAAGGCACCAAACGAGTTACCGTCCATGACGGTCGAAACGACAATGGCGATGAGGGCGATGATGATGCCGAGGTAGGTAGTCACGTCCTACTCTCCCTGGTTCTTGATCGCATAGAGCCTGGCGCGGCCACGGGGACGTCGGTTGTGGGCAGCGGCCAGAACGGAAGCCCGGATTCGCTCGATTCTCGCTACGAGATGATCGGGGACGTCAACCACAACCATGCGGCGTCCACCGGCAAGAACGATGACGGTATCGGGTGTTTCTTCGATCGCCTCGATGAGGTTTGCGTTCAGCAAGACCGTCTGGCCCGCGATGGGCGTAACAGGAATCATTGAGTCGCACCTCCTTGTGCTCTCCGGCCCGAATCCGTTTGGGCTACTTCAGTTTCCTAACGGGAGTACCTGTCGGGTGAGATGGCCGCTGCTTAATGACCATTTCCGCAAAATCCGAGAACGTGACCGTTCCTGCGGCCCCCGGCACGGTCGTGCCGCTCAGGTTGCCGGAACAGGAAAGAGCCCGTTCCGGCGGGGCCGGAACGGGCTCTCTGGGTGGTTGGGTTCGGTGCTATTCCTCGGCTGGGGGTGGGGTGCTCACCTCGACTACGTTGGCCAGCGGGATCTCGATACCAGAGTCGAGCTCGAGCATCGGACCGTCTGCAGTGAATCGAACTGTCTCGACGACCCCGGTGACGGCTGTGCCGTGCAGACTGTATGCGTTCACTTCCTTGCCAACAGTGCCCATTGCGAGCGTGGTCTGCTGGAACCCCAGGAGAGCCTGATTGGTCTCAGAGATCGCCTGGAGTGTCTCGACGGTAGTGAACTGGGCAGTCTGCTCCAACATTGCGCTGGCATCGGTTGGAGCAAGCGGGTTTTGATACTTCATCTGGGCTACCAGCAGCTTCAGAAAAGCGTCGCTGTCGAGTTGGCCAAGCGACGACTCCGCAGAGGTTGTCGCAGTGGTGGCGCTGCTTACCGCTTCAATCATGTTTGGTCCTCTGTGCTAGATCCGGAGGTCGTTGTCTGTTGGTTGCGGGCGGCGGAACGTGGGTCGCTGCGGTCGCTGTGGCTCAGGACGCTCGTCGTTGTGAGGATTGCTGCCACGACGTCGCCCATCCCCGGTCATAACGAACCCTCGGCTGGTGAGTACGCCCTGCAACTCGTCCATGAACGACTGAAGGCCGTCAGATGCCGCAGACGACGTGGACGGAACCACGTGGACTTCTGCCCCGCTGCGGACAGACACGACCAGGCGCAGGCCCTCGATTTCTGGGATGTCTACGACCATCGTCCGGGGCGGGGGCTGATTCGCTTGCATCTCAACCGCCTGGAGGACTCGCTCGGCGAGCGCGGTGTTCTGCAACGGGAGGGCGGGTCCGCCACCATCGACCACCGGCGCGGTCTGTGGTTGGACGGCGTCGACGATGGGCAGCCCTGTTGGCGGGGCAACTGCGGCTGGCTCTATCGCGACATGAGCATCCGCGATGGGAACTGTCACCGGAGCGGCGACCCGGACCTCGGCCTCCTGCATGCGGACGGGCGAGGCGGCACCCAGGTCAATAGATGGGGCGTTTTGCGTCGGTCGGGGCGCGGCCATCGGCGGTGGAGCGGTGTCCATATTCTGCAGATCAGACAGCGGAGTCGGGTCGGTGGGCAGGGTCCGCCCCTCTGCCGGCGTGGCGGAGCCACGCACGAGTTGCTCGGGGGCAACGTTGCGCACCGCCTCGGCGATCATCGGCGCAGGGTCGGCTACCGGGTCTACACCCGGAGCGCTGTCGGTTGGGGTGATCGGCGCAATCGGGGCCGGTTCGCGCCTGGGTGCCGGCTCGACCGGGGTGGACTCCATCGGAATCAAGCCCGAGTTGCGTGGGGCGTTCTCACCAAAATCCGGATCGAGACGGGGTGCGCTCGCATCGCCCCGCACCGGCTCCGCAACCACGGGGGTTTCGGAGACCGCCACAGGTTCCGCTGCGGTGATCTGCTCGTTGGGTACCGGATGCCATATGCCGTCGCGAGGCGGGACAGGGGTTGGCTGCGGCGTCACCGGGTGTGGTGTAGCCGGTTGGACGGCTGGGGGCTGGGGTGTGCCCGATGTCTCGCGCGGCGCCGTCGTCACCGGCGCCGGACCGGCTGTGTCGAACTTGGGCTCGGTGGCTGGCGCTTCCACTGCAGGTGAGTCAGCGGTCTCGACGCCAGGCAAAGCAGGCGGCCCTTCATTGGGTACGACATCGAGTCCGTCGCTAGGAAGGGCCACGTATCGGGCTACCGAAACGGCCCCGTTGTTCATCGGGCCCGACTGATTGCTGCCCATGTCGAGCAGTGCTTCGTCATCGCCGGGTCCCCCCTGGCTGGTGCCCCGGGTGTCACCCATGATCTTGGCGATCGCGTTTGGGTCCACCTGAGAGATCATTCCCAAGGTCTGCGCCAGCATTTCGCCGAAACCTGCTTCTCCGTTAGGTACGTCGGCGGTAGCCGATTTAGCGGGCAACGGCATCATTGTGTTCTGTGGTTCGATCATCACGCGATGCCTCCGAGTTGTCGGTAGTAGTCGAGAACTCGGGGCACGTATGCCTGAGTCTCGGCGATGTTGGGGATTCCGTCGGCCTCACGAACCCGTCCCGGCCCGGCGTTGTAGGCAGCCAGTCCAAGTTCGATGGAGCCGAATTCTTCAATAGTCCAGGCGAGGTAGCGTGCCCCACCATCAAGATTCTGGATCGGGTCATGTGGATCCACGTCAAGTCCCGCCGCGGTCCCCGGCATCAGCTGGGCGAGCCCAATCGCACCGGATGATGAAACGGCGTCCTCCTGGAAGCGTGACTCCTGCCAAACCATGGCGGCCAGCAGGCGGGGATCAAGACCGGCGTCTGTTGCGGCCTGCTCTATCGCTCCCGCCCAATGCTGCCCGGCTTCGGGAAGCTGCCCCGTCCAGGTGAGATCACCGGGGGTAAAGGCGGTGGCGTTCTGGACAACTACGGGAGTGCCCAGGATGCCGATGATGGGCAGCGGCTCGTACGCAGACGTTGCCGGTGAGCCAAACGCGGCGGTCATGGAGCTAGGGGCCGAGGGCGACGTCGATGATGCGGGCCGTTGAGCCGCTTGCAGGGTGTCGGCAAACGAGACCGCCCTTCTCGTGTTCCTGACGAACTCGCCTTGAATCTGCCCGATACGCCCGGCCGCAGATGCCACGGAAGCGATAGTCATACCAGGCCATCTCCCGCTCGTGCGTGCAGCATGCCCATCAGGTCATCAAGTGACTTCTCTGCGGACTTGGCCGCCTCGCGGGCCATCTCTTGCTTCTTCTTGTCGTCGAGACGCTCCGCGGCATCCAAATCGGCAGCAGCCCTGCGCCAGGCCTCAGACTTTGCGCTCATTGCTCGCTCCGACTGCTGATAGACCTGAGCGGCAGCGGCGACCATCTCCTGGGAGCCCAACCCCCGCAACTGAAGAGAGCGGAGATTGACCGCGCCGATGATCTGGCCCACATCGATGTCCTCGCGATGTCTCTCCTTGAGCTCTTCGAGCTTCTTGCGGGCCTGGTCGTGAGCCTGACGAGTGGTTGCGAGCGACGCACGCGCCTGCTTCTCGTCGATCGACCGCAGCCGAACTAGAACGTTGAACGGATTGCGCTTCCTGGTCATGCGATCCCCAATTGCGGTCGCAGAGTGTCCAGGCTGGCCCAGGCCTCTTCAAAGCCGACAATCTCGTTCGACGGTTGTCGGAGGAACTCGACCAACGCCGGCTTCGCGCCAAGACCGCGGTCGGCGGCTGGGTTGGTGCCGGGTACGTACGCTCCAACCTCAACAAGCTCGCGAACCTCTTCGGCCGCAGCCAGCGCATCCTGGGCCGCGGTGACGGTCGCCCGCCGTTCCGCAGAGACCAGACGTGGAGCGAGCCGGGAGAGCGACGCCAACGGATCAATGGCGGGATACCGTCCGGAGATCGCAATACGGCGATCGAGTACCACATGGCCATCGAGGATCGAGCGCGCCGTGTCGGCAATCGGATCGTTCATGTCATCGCCCTCAACGAGGACGCTGTAATACCCGGTGATGGTGCCGCGAGCCCGCGGACCGGCACGTTCGAGCAAGCGAGCCATCAACGAAAACACCGAAGGTGTGTAGCCACGGGCGGTCGGGGGCTCCCCCGCCGCTAGGCCAATCTCACGCTGTGCCATTGCCAGACGGGTCAACGAGTCCATCAGAAGCAAGACGTCGTTGCCCCGATCGGCGAACCACTCAGAGATGCGTGTCGCCAGCAGCGAAGCACGCAACCGCATGAGCGCCGGCTGGTCGCTGGTAGCGACTACAACGATCGATCGGGCCATACCCTCGGGCCCGAGCTCGTCTTCGATGAATTCACGGACCTCGCGACCGCGCTCGCCGATGAGGGCAAGGACGGCAACGTCTGCCCCCGTGCCACGAGCCATCATTCCCAGAAGTGTGGACTTTCCGACACCGCTACCCCCGAAGATGCCGATACGCTGGCCCTTGCCGGTAGTGCAGAAGGTGTCGAGCAGCCGGATACCGGTAGGCAGCGGCTGGCTGATTCGGATTCGCTCCAGCGGCGAAGGAGCCGGTGCGGTGACGTCCGTCGGCTCGCCGTCCAGCGGAGGGCCGTCGTCGAGCGGCCGACCCAAGCCATCGATCACACGGCCGATGAGAGCCTCCGACATGTACATCGACAGACCGCCGCGCTCTGCTGTGACAACGTCACCCTTGCCGATGCCGGCAACCTCCCCGTAGGGAAGGACCCTTGCCCCCTCCGGGGTAAGAGCGATGACCTCGGCCTGCCTGGTTACATCGTCGGTGTGAATCGCTAGAGCATCGCCGATCTTGAGGCGAAGGCCGCGCACCTCGAGCTCGTGCGTGGTCACCCGAGCGACCCGCCCGGCGACACGCCAGGGCGACTCGTCTTGGAGTCCATCGAGCCGGGAGCGAAGCAGCGTCGTCACGACAAGACCTCGCGGGCAACCTCGAGTGCGGCGTCACGGGTTAGATCTGCAGTCGCCCATCGTCCGACGATCCGAGCCTCGCCGGGGCGCAGGGAGGGATCGCGATCCATGGTGATCCCTGCCGGGAGCCTGACCATAGAGCTCACGGCATCCCAGTCCTGCGGGTGGATGGCGACGCTCATGTCCTCGTCATCGAGATCGTGGATGGCATCGTTGATACGGGAGACCATCGCCTCTACTGCATCTGTCGGTAGCTGCCCCATGACGAATCTGGCGACCTCGATCGCCGCATCGATGGTCTCGTTCACGGATTCGGCACGGTACCTGGCAAGATCGCGCACCGCATTATGCAGAGCAGTGTCGACCCGGGAGATGGCGCCCTCCATGTCGGCTCGCCCCGAGGCGAACCCTTCCCGGCGACCGGCTTCGAATGCTTCGGCTTTCGCCTGCTCGATGAGCTCTGCGGTTGCATCGTCAACGAACTGAAGCCCGCCCCGTCCAAACGCGGGGGGAGCAGCTGTGACCGTTGCGTTGCGGATAACCCTATTCAATGAGCTCGTTCTCCTCTCCGCGGGAGATCACAATCTCGCCCGCCTCCTCAAGCAAGCGAACCGCGGCAATGACCTTGGTGCGGGCGACGTCCACGTCGGAGCGACGCACTGGACCGAGCAGATCGATTTCCTCCAGCAGGCTCTCTTTGGCCCGCTGTGACATGTTGCGCATGATGGCGTCTGTGACCTCGTCGTTTGCTCCCTTCAGGGCAAGAGCTAGCTCTTGCGCATTGACATCTTGGAGGACTCGCTGAATCGAACGATCATCGAGAGTTACGAGATCGTCGAAGACGAACATAAGGGCCCTGACCTCGTCAGCGAGCTCCTCGTCAATGTCGCGCAGACGCTCCATCACGGCCCGCTCGGTGTTGCGGTCCGAGTTGTTCAAGACATTGGCGAGCTCCTTGACGCCGCCGCGGGCGGTGGCGCTCGCGTCTTCGCTCGTGACCGGACCCAGCCGCGTCTTGAGGATGCCCTCGATCGACCGGATAACCGCCTCGGAGATCCTGCCCATCTTGCCGACCCGAACCGCAACCTGAGCTTGAAAGTCCTCGTCGAAGCCCTTCAGCACCGTTGCCGCATACGCCGCGGGTTGGTGCGCGAGGATCACCGCAACGGTCTGCGGGTGTTCGCCCTCTAGAACGTCGCCGAGTTGCTCGGCTCGGACCTGGCGGACGAATCCGAATGGCACAGCATCGAGATCGCTGATCATGCGCTCGATCATCTCCGGCCCCTGGGCACTGTTCCACTGTGTGAGCATGTCGCGGGCGTAGTCAACGCCGCCGGAGGCAAAGACCTCGTGGGACTGGGCAGCGTCATAGACTTCCTGGAATACCAGATCGATTGTCTCGGGGCGCAGCTTGCCGATCTTGGCCACCTCGGTTGCCAGCGCTTCGACCTCGTCCTCGGACAGGTGATCCAGCATCCCCGAGGCAGCGGACGAGCCGACGGCGACAACCAGCGCCGCAGCCTTCTCTTCTGGTCGTAGGGAAGTACTCATCGACGATCAGCCAGCCAGCTCCGCAGAAGCACTGCGATCTCTTCCGGCTGCCGCTGGACGAGATTCATCACCTCGGGATGGATGCTGGCGCCGTCCTCGGTTGCGCCGGTGGATCCTGACGCTCCGCCACCGAGGGCCGGTTGGACCACCTCGAGTGCTGCGGCCTT
Organism: uncultured bacterium; assembly: GCA_965368515.1. Classification (GTDB taxonomy): domain Bacteria; phylum Actinomycetota; class Acidimicrobiia; order Spongiisociales; family UBA5794; genus JAAETI01. Next base: position 10,547 of record CBDUNF010000031.1, on the reverse strand, counting down.
GGTCTTCTTCGACGAGCCCCGCGCCATCATGAGCAGGGAAGCCACGACGATCAGGAGGACCAAGCCACCAATGACCTGGGGGATCATCGCCATCATGTCCATAGAAGCGGCTTCTGCGGCCGGCTCTTCTTCGATGACCTCGGGAACCGGGTAGGCAATCGCCGAGACGGAGATCGTGTCGCCACGGTTGGTGTCCAGACCAACGGCAGCCGCCACTAGTGACTCGATCTCGGCGGTCTCAGGAATGGTGATGCCGGTGAGCGAACCGTCGTCCATGACGACGGCGACTGAAAGCTGCTCGACCTTGCCGGGGGCGGTGATCTCCGTAGAGATGACACTGTCGACTCCGTACTCCCTGATGACCTCTTCGCGGTCGTATGTGTACTCACCGCTGGTGTCGGCGACCACGGTCTCGCCTTCGACGCCGAGCGTCCCTCCGGGCGGCGTGCCGGCCCCGATGTAGGTTTCTGCGATGGTCGACTCACGTAGAGCGACGGCACTCTCTTCGTCGAAGGTCTGGCTCTCGATTGACTGCTCATCAAAGTCGAGCTGTGCCCTGACAACGACCGATGCCGAGTCTTGCCCAACGACTGATGTCAACAGGTTGCGAACATCGGTGGCGAGAGAGTTCTCGAATTCTTGGGTCATCCTGAGATTGCGGTTGGAGACAGCAGTGTCGGCGGCAATGTCGCCGGCGGCATGCAGTACCGCACCGTCCACATTGGCGACTGTGACGTTTTTGGGCTCGAGGCCTTCGACACCGGAAGCCACTAGGAATGTGACCGTCTCGATCTCGAGCTCGCCCAACGACGCCGAGGTCTCCAACAGTACGGAAGCTGTGACGGACTCTTCGTCATCTGCGAACAAAGACTCCTCTGGCATCACGAGGTGGACCGTGGCATCGGTGATGTCGTTCATCGCCAGTAGGGTCAGTTCCATCTCACCTTCGAGGGCTCGCTGATAGTCGACCCGTTGCCGGAAATCCGAGACGTTGAGGCCCTGGTCGTCAAGGATCGAATAGCCCTGGGGAACCGATCCGTTTTCGACACCGGCAACAGCCAGGCTGGCCCGGACGGCGTAAACATCGGACTTGGGAACCAGAACACGGGAACCTCCGCCCTCGATCTCGTAGGCGATGCCCTGTCGATCGAGTTCATCAACAACGGTGGCGAGCGTCGAATCATCGAGATTGGAATAGAGAACTGTGTAGGACGGGGTGCTAACCCACTGGAAGAAGAGGAACGCGGCCATCGCCAGGACGACGGCTGCGATGCCAATCACTATCTGGTGAGCCAGCGGTAGCGAGACCAGCATGTCTCCGATGCGGTTACGGCGTTCCATCTCAGATCTGCATCCTCATGATTTCTTGGTAGGCCTCTACGGCCTTGTTCCTGACCTGAACGAGAAGATCCACGCTCAGCTGCGCTTTGGTCATCGACGTCATCAGTTCCTGAACCGAGGCATCGCCACCGGTGGCGATGTTCTCGGCGATGGCATCAGCGGCAAACTCGGCATCGGATACCGCTTCGAGAGCGGAGGTAATGGTGTTGGCGAATCCATCGGCCGCCTTGGGCGCAGCAGCTGACTGCGCTGCGTTGACTCCGGCAGAGCCGGTGACGCTTGTGATTGGGGGCAGTGTCATTAGCTTCCAATCCTGAGGGCGGCTTGATACGTTTCCTCATTTGTCTTTATGACTTGCAGATTCATCTGGTAGCTGCGCTGGGCCGCAATCATGTCGGCCATCTCTTTGGCGAGTTCCACTACGGGCCGGACGACATACCCCTCTTCGCTGGCGAGCGGGTGCTCGGGGTCGAAGACCCACATCGGTTCACCGTCGGAGCGCATGATCTGAACCGCCCGGGTTCCTTCGCCGACGCCGGCGCCGTCGAGGGACTCCTCGGCGTGAACCAGGAGCGCTCGGAACGGCTCCTCATCGGCGGAGCGGATGGTGTTGACGTTGGCGATGTTGTGTGCGATGGCTTCGAGCCACAGCTGGGAGACATCTGCACCGGTGCGGGCGATGTCGATAGCGTCGAAGGCACCCACTATGCAGTCCTCCCGATCGCCGAGCGCATGAGCCCGGCTTTGAAGTTGAACGCTTCGACCATTGCTTGCTGGAGAAGGTTGGTTTCCATCATCTCGACAACCTCGTTCTCGATGTTCACGTTGTTGCCGATGGCATCGCCGGGGTCTCCGGTACCGGCGATCTCTGGTCCCTGAACACGATCAATCCGGTCGCCGGTGATAGCCCGCGCCAGTTGATCCTCAAACGAGACCCGCGATGCCTGGAAGCCGGGAACTTCCGAGTTGGCGACGTTGTTGGCGATGACCTCGGCGCGAGTATTGAGCGCGTGCATGGCGTATTCGATTGCTGCCATCGTCTGGTCTGAGATCGGAACCATGTCACCTTTCCTATCTAGAACGCGAAAGGGAAGAACGCAGTTGCGCTCTTCCCTGAATGCTTCGCGAGATCCATCTCGTGTGTGTTGTGCCAACCCCGTCGGCCAGCGGCCATCCGACATAAGCAGCGAGATTGACTTGACCAGCCCAGGTCGGCACGCGGCAGCATCCAGACAACCGGATGACACATGACGAGTCCCCGGAGCAATCATCAGATGACTTTTCCTACGGCCTGGCGAGCCACGATTGCTAGTTGCGCTGCTTCGAGGGTCGCACCTCCGATATGGCGCGGATTCTGCTTGCGGCCGTGATCGGTGCCCTGAGCACCGGGCACAAGACCCGAGACGTAGACCCTGGGCGGCTATTCCTCCACTCCTCATGGCGCCAGGGCTCGAGGCCGCGATTATCGCCTGTCATGTCGGACCGGGGTCCTCACCACAGAAGTGGGCGCCTCGATGCGCCTGCTGACGTGTGGCGGAGCGATACAAGACTCATCCAAAGAAGCGGACGAAACGCCGAAGCTTGCGGAAGGACTCCCGTGCGTCTCCTTTAGCGGTCCCAACCGCGGCCGACGAGGAGCTAGTAGCCGAAACCAGCAAAGGTAAGCGTGGCCCAGAACACCCTCAACCAGAGCCAGATCGACGCGTTGGTCGCTGCGGCCGATCGCAAGGTCGAACCATACGACTATCACGTCGGTAAGTCGTTCGACAGCGAGATCGTCGCCGAGATCTCCGCGCTCCAGAAGTCGTTTGCGACCGAATTGTCCCACCGACTAAGCGGTCTGATGCAGGTGCCGGTGCTAGTGGAGGCGCAGGGGATCGACCAAGCCCGGTTCGAGTCCTATATGAACGCCCTGCCCAGTCCGACGATGCTCGGCGTCATCGGGCTCAATCCGGGGGGATATCACGCGGTGACCGACATTGCCAACCATCTTGGCTTTGCGATGCTGGACGTCCTGCTCGGCGGTTCAGGGCGACCCGCTGGTTTTCGTGCCTTCACCGATCTCGAGGGGATATTGCTCGGTGAGATCATCGATCACGTTGGTTGGGCGATCAGGTCCGCCTTTGAGAAGCTCATGGTCCTCGAGCCGACGGTCGTCGACATTCAGTCGCTCCCAGCGATCGGCCACGTCTCGGTCTCGTCCGACTCCGTCCTCGTTCAGTCTTTCCGAATCCGGGTGGATGCCGCCCATCCGAGCGAGGGCATCCTCAGCGTTTGCTACCCCCGCCAATTGCTCGAAGCGATGCTCGAAAGCGTGACCACCGAAGACCCCGTCACGGATCATGCCGTTGCCTCCGCGGCAATGGCCGCTTCGATAGAAGAGGCCCCGGTCCAACTGAGCGCCAAGATCTTTGGAGCGAAGCTAACGCTGGGCGAACTCTCGCAACTTCAGCCAGGGGACGTTGTTGTCCTCGGCAACCCCGTCGATGAACCGGCAACGGTCTCCATCGGCGATGTCGAACTGTTCACAGGCGACGTTGGACGTCACAACGGACACGTCGCTCTCCGAGTCACCAATTGGATGCGACATGACCACTGATACGAGCCAGGAAAAAATGGCAGGACTGACCGGCGCCATCTCGGCGATGATTGCTGGCGCGGCTGAGAACCTCGGGCAACTGCTCGGGGTACCTGTTGACTTCAAACTTCTCACCATCACCAGTGATGGCGCACAGACTCCCGACTCCGTCGAAGAGGACGTCCATCTCGGAGTTGCCTTCGCGGGAGCTGTCACCGGCGACACCTGGCTCGCCCTGACCGGCGAGGACGCCGAGTCAATCGTCGGCATGATGACGCAGGACATGGATCCAGCCGAGGATGGTCTCCTCGGCGAAACCGGTATGTCGAAGCTGTCGGAGGCAATGGACCAGTTCATGGCCGGTGCCGCCACGGCGCTGAGTGACTCTCTCGGGGAACGTGTCGACATCTCGCCGGCGACCATCTCAACCAACCCGGAACCGCATCCCGACCGCGCCGATGCGGTCGTCGTCACATGCGAAGGTGAGATCGCCGCACAGACCATCTCCAAGATTGTGTGGCAAATCGACGAAGCACTTGCGAAGGATCTTGGTGCCCGCTGGCTGGCCGCGACCGCTCCATCGGCAGCTCCCGCCGCTAGCGCACCCGGCCCGGTCCCTGCTGCGCATCCAGGGCCGGCATCAGCCGCTCCCCCGATAGGTGGTGGGGTAATTGATTCGGTTGAACTCGATGTCGCCGTGGAGTTGGGCAATGTCGCCATGACCATCGGCGAGCTTCTCCACATGGGTGAAGGCAGCGTCGTGACACTCACTCAATCAGTTGGAGACAACGTCACCATGCTCGCCAACGGCACCCCGGTGGCGAGTGGCGAGGTTGTCGTCGTCGACGGCACCCTCGGATTCCGAGTTTCGGAACTCATCACTGAGGCAGGAGCGTAAACGGCGATGACGACTGAGGCCCCTGAGCGGGCGGCCGACACCGCAGCAGCCAGCACCACTGCGCGAGCGGTCGGGCTCCTGGTCGGAGTTGGCCTCAACGAAGCCACAATGAATCGAATTCGCGACTGCGGTGCCTTTGAGGTCAGCGACGACGACGCCCAGATACCGACAGCCAAGATCGTGGCGATCTCGACCAGATCACCGCGCGGCCAGACCGCACAGATGCCCGCAGCGGCAGAGGACTCCGATGTTCCCATCGTGGTCGTGTGTCACCCCGGTGGTGAGGCAGCTGCGGTTGCGCTGATGCAACGGGGTTGCGCCGGAGTAATTGCCGAGGGCAACGAGAACGCCCTGGTTTCCTTCCTCGACCCCGACCGCCACACAGAGGTTCTGCTCGAAGGATTCCTCGAACAGCAGGGCAAAGACGGAGGTGGGCGAGGCCTGCGCCACCGCGATCCCATCACAGACCTGCCCGAGGTCGCCTCGTTCGAGATGCGGCTTGGCGAGCTCATCGAGGCGGGCGCACCCCCAAACGTGGTGATGATGCAGATCACCAACCTCGAAAAGGCTAGGGAAAGAACCGATACCCGGGCCGTGAATCTGCTCCGCCGCCGGCTGGCCAGCTTCTACAGCGACGCCGCCCGACGGAACTCCTGCGAAGTCTTCAGCCTCAGCGAATCACGATTCGCCGTGCTCGATGGTTCACAGCTCCTCGTCGACCCGGAGCGTTTTGCCCGGGAACTGATTGAAATCACCGAGGCGTTCCGGCCGGCGGGTATCAAGCTGCAACTTGCGGTTGGCGCCGTTATCGCCAGCACCGAAAGCGAGGTCATGGCGATTTGCGAGCAAGCAGAGCAGGCCGTCATGGCGGCTTCGCAGACCGAGGAAAGCGCCTACGTGACGGTGTTGCTGGCGTCGGCCACTGAGTACAACGTCGCCCAGTTGCTCGTGTCGATGGTCGAAGAGCACATGCCGAACCCCGCCGGCCACAGCAGTAGGGTCGCCGATCTCGCTGTAGAGATGGCTCGTGACATTGGTTACCAGAGCAGAGAAGTCAGCAACCTTAGGCTGGCTGCCTTGCTGCACGGCGTTGGCCGGATTCCGCTCGGTGACGAGTCTCCGGATCGCGACGAGGGCTACCCCGAGCGCGGCGCACGCTACGTGCTGGCTTCCACCGGGCCGGACATCGCCGATGCCGTTCGCTATCAGGATGAGCGCTGGGACGGCGCCGGCCCAGCCGCGCTAGTCGAAGACGACATCCCGGTTCCGGCAAGGATCATCGCCATCGCCAAGGCTGCCGATACGTGGCTACACCCACCCGCCGGGGAAGCACCGGTAGGGCCGGACGAGTTGATCGAGAAGATCAAGGCAGACTCGGGGACCCGCTTCGATCCCAGCTTGGCGGCGACTGCCGTTCGACTATTCGGCGGCCAGTAGAGCTAGCGGTTCCTGTCCGGACGACATCCAACGCACCAGCTCGAGATTGCTGGCTAGCCCGAGATCGAGTCATCCCAAACAGAACGCACGAGAGCATCACTGAAGTGCTCGCCGACGGTGGGATCAAACGCCACCAGTCTGACCTCATCAAGGGCACCGGGATGGGCCGCGATCCACCTGAAGACCTCATTGCTGAGAATCGCGGTCGCCTCGGCGACTGGGTAGCCATAGATACCGGCGGAGATGGCCGGGAAGGCGACCGAGCGCGCCGCGATGCCAGATGCGGCATCCAATGCAGCACCGACGGCGGCGCGTAAGTGCGCCTCGTTGTCCTGATCGGCCCTATATATCGGGCCGACGACGTGGATTACATACTCCGCCGGAATGGCTCCGCCGGAGGTCACTGCGGCGGTACCGACCCCCAATGGACCGTGCTTGCGGAGCCACGCATCCGACTCGTCCTGCACCGTTGGCCCGCCGGCCCGAACCAGCGCGGCTGCCACCCCGCCCCCGTGCTGCAAATGAGTGTTCGCTGCGTTCACTACGGCGTCCACGTTCTGGGTTGTCAGATCTCCCAGAACGGTCACGACGCGGGTGGATCCCACCTCGACTGCATCAGCAACGGCGACCTGAGCGACCGGCGCTTCGATACCGATGAGATTGGTGACCTGGTCGGCAAACGTTGCGGCGTTTCCGGTCGTCAAGAGCTCGGTCCCACCGCCCATTTCGGGACCACCGACAAGACGTAGCATCTGGCGGGCCACTGCCGGCGCGGGATCGATCACACTTATGTCGGCGCCCGCCACCGCGGCAATCGCATCCAACAGGAACGGATAGTGGGTACATCCCAGCACGACGGTGTCGACCCCGGCCACACGAAGAGGTGAGACGTACCGATCCACAAGGGCGAGCGTATGCGGGTCATCTACGCCCAACTGCTCGATCGCATTCGCCAGGCCGGGGCAGGCTTGCTCGACGATCCTGGCGCCGTTCGAATGCCGGTCTACTACTGAGGCATAGAGTTCGCCCTGGAACGTCGCATCCGTGGCCAACACACCGATCACACCGCTCGAGCTCTGGCTCGCAGCCGGTTTCACCGCCGGCTCCATGCCAACGAACGATATGCCGGGGAACACCTCGCGTAGATGGTGGAGCGCAGCTGCGGAAGCGCTGTTGCAGGCAACGACGACGAGATCGCACCCCCGCTCCACCATGAATCTGGTGATACCGACAGACCGTTGCCGAACCTGGGCGAGGCTGCGTTCCCCGTAAGGCGCCCACGATTGATCGGCGAGATAGACCACCGGATGCTCGGGAGCCAGCTTGCGGAACTCGGCGAGCACGGAGAGCCCGCCAACCCCGGAGTCGAAGATGCCTATCGGTGCCATCGGAGTGTGACGTTAGTGCGCCAACTACGATCAGTCGCCATGGGACGTATCTACGACACAATCACCGAATCGATCGCCGCCTTTATCGAGGACCAACCGATGTACTTCGTTGGCACGGCTCCGCTGGATGCCGCCGGCCATGTCAACCTCTCCCCCAAGGGCGCCGACTCACTTCGAGTGGTCGGGCCCAAAACGGTCATCTATGCGGACTTGACCGGATCGGGGGCTGAAACCATCGCCCACCTTCGCGAGAACGGGCGCATCACCATCATGTGGTGTGACTTCGGACCCAAGCCACGCATTCTGCGCACGCATGGGCGTGGCGAGTACCTGCTGCCATCCCATCCCGAGTTCCCCGCGCTCGCCGATGAGTTCCCCAGCTACAACGGGCTTCGCTCCATCATCCGAGTCAATGTGAGTCGAATAGCCGATTCATGTGGTTATGGCGTACCGGAAATGGAACTGATCGGACAACGATCGCGCATGATCGAGTGGGGCGATGGGAAGTCCCCGGCCGAGCTGAACGAATACATGCACAAGAACAACACCGTCAGCATCGACGGCCTGCCTGCTTGGGAGGGTTAACCTCGCCAGATGCGTATCGGATATCAGGGCGAGGCCCATTCATACAGCTTCCGAGCCGTCGGCGAGGTCTTTCCCAACGACGAGCCCGTCGGGTACCCCAGCTTCGTTGCGTCCTTCGATGCTCTAGATGAAGGCTCCGTAGACCGCCTTGTCATGCCGGTGGAGAACTCGACGACCGGCAGTGTGCTCCCGGTACTTGACCGACTCGCCGGAGGGGAGGGCCGCGGCCCGGTCTCTATCCGCCGCGAGCATCTGGTGGAGATCCGGCATGCTCTGCTGGGCGTGCCGGGAGGGAGCCTCGACCGGGTCAAGTATGTGAAGTCTCATCCTGAGGCTCTGTCCCAGGCAGAGCGCACCCTCAATCAACTGGGGATCCGACCAGTTCCGCGCCACGACACAGCCGGGGCGGTCCGCGAGGTCGCCGCCGACGCCGACCCGGAGATCGCGGCACTGGGACCACCCGAAGCGGGGCCACCGCACCAGCTCGCTGTGCTCCGGGAGAACGTGATGGACCGGGATCACAACACGACACGGTTCTTCGTACTCGCCAAGGGACCCACCGAGGTAGACGCCGACGATGACAAGACGACGATCATGTTCGTGACCGCGCACCGCCCGGGTGCGCTGGCGCTGGCTTTGACCGAACTCGGATTGCGTGGTGCAAACCTGACCCGCATCGAGTCCCGCCCCAGTGACGAGGCATGGAGCTACCGATTCTTCGTTGATCTCGTCCATCCCCCCGGTGCTGCCGGACTTGAACAAGTCATCGAACCACAACCGGCAACCCTCGCTCACCTCCTGGTGCTCGGCTCGTACCGAGCCAGATGATCACCAGCCGCAACCCGTTGGAGCAAGCGGTGCTGAAATCGCTGGTGTGGCTCGTGGCCGGAATGGCCATGTCGATACCTCTGCTGCTGGTCCCGGCGTCCAGCGACCGACGTTGGGATCTGATCATCCATCTGTCGATTCTTGTTGTGTTCGCAGTTGGGCTCACGTGGCGGCTCGCACCGATCGATACAGACGGCTGGTTCGTAGCTGCACCTTGGTCGCGGTTCGTTCGCTTTCTTGCAGCATCCGCGGCGCTCACAGTGATCGTCACGGGGGTCACGGCGCTCGTGACGCTGGCGTCGTCGGCGGCTCTCCGCTTTGAGCCTTCACTGCAGTTCCTCCAGTTGCTCTCAGCTCTGGATATCGCATGGGTGGTTGCCGGCACGACGCTCGCGACCGGCTACCTCTGGGGCAAGTGGGCGGCTGCAACGGCGGGAGCAATGATGAGCGTCCTCTGTGTCATGTCAATCGCCCTCTACCTCGCGGAGGTAGGCCTAGATCCAAACGGTGGCTGGCTTGTTGATGGCACCCAGATGCTTCGGTTGGTCATCCCGTTCGACGTCGTTGCGGCAGTTGTAACAGTAGGCCTCCTGGTGTTGGCGGCCCGCAGATCAGTTGATCGAACAGGCCAGTCCCCAGTCGTATGACTGAAAACCAACGGGTAAGTCGATCATCTCCGGATCGAGCCATGCGACGAGGGCGCGGCGTAGCGAGCTCTTCGACACCGGCAGCCAGGAAGGCATTCGGTGCGGTCTGACGAAGTCTGCTCCGTACCAAAGGAATATCCGAGAGAGCAGTAGCTTCGAGCCATCGACAAACGCTCCCCCACCGGCGAGAAAGCTGCGCATCTGATCATCCAGCTGTGTATCGAGCGTGGCCCCAACGTAGGGTTCGTAGCGCAGAGTCGGGCACGAGGCGGATCCACACACCAGGGCACCGTGGATGCGCGGGTCTCCGAATCGGCGAATCTTCCCATGCTCAATGTCATTGAGCGATAGCTTCTCGCCATCAACGTCAACCCATGGCCGGGTGAAGGCGCCAGGAATGCGCAAGACCGATGACCGATTGGCAGCAGCCGTCTCTGCTGCGAGTGCGAGCGCACCGACGTTGTATAGATTCAGCCAGTACGCAAGCGCTTCAGAAGACTCGAGGTCATCGGGGTGGATTGTCTCGAGCCGGCGGCGATACGCGTCGATGCGATCGAGTTCAGCAGTCAGACCAGGCACTCCCTCAGACTTGAGCGTGTCGAGAACCGCCACCAACTCATCGTGTCCAACCGATTCGTCCCCACGGGGAACAGGCCTCGCTACTCGCATCGCCTTGATGACGGAGAACAGGACAGAGAACGGATTTGGTGAGTCACCCATGGTCCTCGCAACCAGCCCTTGCCGTGGATTGTTCCGGAGCCTTCGCCATTGCTTATGCCGGTTCGGGTCTGGTCGACTGGGGTAGTGAGCGTTGACATGGATGTTGACGGATTGTGAAGCGCACC
>CBDUNF010000030.1:0-24470 GCA_965368515.1 uncultured bacterium | reverse complement strand
ACGCCTGTCTCATTCTGGTGATGAGATCAGCTACCTCGTTTGCGGTCTGCTCAACTGTGGCCATCGTTGGCAGCGCCGACACCCGCTCGCCTGAGCCGATCGATACCGCCTCAACGAGCCCAGGCAGCTCGCCGCGTTCCAGCGCCCACAGCATGGCGTAGAAGCCCAACTGTTGTTCGGTCTCGTAGAGACCGCCGGTTGTCCAATCAACGAGACGAAGGGCGCCGTTGTCGTCGAACACCGCGTCGATCGAACCACGCAGCGTGACCCCGGCACTCGGTTCGCTCTGAATGAAGACTTCCGCCGCCTCAAACCCGGCACTGGATAACGACTTGAAGCGTTCGTACAGATCGCCGACCTCGCTGATTACCGATGCGAGCTGCGAAGGCCGTAGCCCAAGCGCCGCCAGTTTGGGGTTCAGTGCAGCACCGATTTCTTCTTTGCAGACACGGTCCACCTCTTCAGCCGGAATGGCACCCCTGGCGAGATGCCGGGCGAACAATCGATGGGCGAGCCCGCCCTTGAATGACGCCCGGCTCTCCTCTGGATACACGCCGTGCAACCTGCCATAGGCTTGGTCCGGGCACCGTGCGTGGGTCATATAGAGCGTCGCCGATACGGCCACCGGGAGCCCGGGCATGACGTCGGGGAAGTTGATCACGACCCGATGCTATCCCGCTTGTGGCGCCGTGTTGCTGATCTTGCGCTCACGTTACGCTACGTTGTTGCCCTGCTACGCTGCGTCTCCGCGACGTCAGCCACCCGTGCGATCTGTGCCATCCAGGAGAGCCTGGTTGAACGGACAAAGCGGTACACTTCTGATTTCCAAAAATACCTCTCCTTCCTTCGCGAGACAATGACTGACCAACAACGACGCCTCGTAATCATCGGTGCAGTAGCTGCTGTGCTGCTATTACCAATGTTTGCCTACGGTTTGGACAATCTGCGGTCCGGTGGCGAGGTGGCCCGAAACGTGGCCGCCGCCGGTGTCAATCTGGGTGGTCTTGGCGAAGACGACGCCCTGTCTGCGATGCGCGAGTATGAGAACCAACTGGCGCGAACTCCCGCCAGGTTCACCGTGAACGGATCAGCGTTTGTGCTCGATCCAAGCGAGATCGGCCTCGAGATCGACGAAGAAGAAGTCGTTGCCACCGCAATGGCACAGAGACGAGACGGTGGCTTCTTCACCGGGTTCTTCCGTTGGTTTGGGAGCTTCGGAGACCAGATTGACCTGGAAGTACCCGTGACGTTGGATCCGGAGCTGCTCGATGAGGTACTCGAGGGATGGGAAGCCGAAGCAATCGCTCTGCCCGCATACGAGGGCGGTCTCATCATTCAAGACACTCGGATTCTGCCCGACTACCCGCGCCCCGGGGAAGGAATCGACCGGGACAACGCGCAACGGCTGGTGCTGGCTTCGCTCCAGACCATCGACCGCAGCACAATCGACCTGGAGACCGTGCAGATCGAACCCGAACTCACGAGAGCCGACATCGATGCGGCCACTGTTGAGGCCTCGCGATGGATCGATGCTGATGTGACGCTTGCCGCATCCGATCCGGAATTCTCGATCACCTTCGCCAGAGAACAGCTGGCGGCTGCGCTTATTGCAGAGGTTCGGTCTGAATCGGGGGCTCAGGTTGAGCTCGAATTCAACGCCGAGCAGATAGCGCCGCTGCTCATCCCACGGCGCAGCGAGATCGAGCAGCCACCGCGCGACGCTGATTTCCTCATTGATGAAGAGACCAGACAGGTCACACTGCTGCCATCACGTGCGGCAACGTTGCTCGACATCGACCTTGTGATGGTTGCTCTTGCCGAGGCAGCTGCATCTCCCGCCAACGCCGGAGACTTCCCGTTCGGACAGGGGGTTGAAGCCAACTTCACGACCGCGGAAGCGGAGGCGATGGGCGAGATTGGATTCGTTTCGGAATTCACGACGGAGCATCCCGCCGGGCAGGACCGTGTGATCAACATTCATCTCTTCGCAGATGCCGTCGACGGCGCCGTGGTCCAGCCGGGCGCAGAGTTCTCCCTCAACGAGCACGTCGGTCGGAGAACCGCCGAAAAAGGCTATGTGCCGGCCACGATGATCAGCGGCGGCGAACTCATCGATGACGTGGGGGGCGGAGTCAGCCAGTTTGCGACGACCTTCTACAACGCCGTGTTCTTCGGGTGCTATGAAGATGTCACCCACAAGCCGCACAGCTACTACTTCTCGCGGTATCCGGAGGTCAATGAGGCGACGATCTCCTGGCCCGAGCCCAATCTCATCTTCAAGAACAACACCGACACCGTTGTCATCATCAATACCAAATACACAAGCACCTCAATCACCGTGCAGTTCTACGGAGACAACGGCGGATGTGAGGTCGAGCGACAGTTGGGAAGCCGCTACAACTACACAGACCCTACCGAGGAGTACGTGGCCGTCCCCGACCTCGATCCAGACGACCGAAGGGTCACTCAGAACGGTTGGGGCGGGTTTACCAACACGGTAAAGCGTGTCATGACATGGCCCGATGGCACCGTTGTCGAAGAGGACTACGTTTGGAAGTACAACGCGGCCCCGAAGATCATCGAGGTCCACCCGTGCAACATGCCGGAGGATCAGGGCGGCGACCCCGATATGTGCCCAATCCAGGTGCCATCCGTCATCGGCGGATCAATCGATGGTGCCCGCGGGGTGCTCGAGGCGCTCGGGCTGTCGCTCGTTGAGAGCTCGACCGTCGAAGTCACCGAAGAGTCGGCGAACGGTCTGATCGTTTCTCAGTCACCGACTGGCGGCGAGTGGGTCGCACCAGGCTCGACGGTGAGTGTGATCGTCGGGATATACGTTCCTCCCGAGGAACCCCCGCCGGACGAAGGCTAGCTAGACCGGTTGCCGACTACTCGTAGAAGCGATACATGTCGGTGATCGTTGCTTCAGCACCGGCAATGCTGTCCGCATCCCAGGCCGCAGCGCGGCGCACGATCACTTCGCTGGCCGCCACATAAACGTGGTCGATCTCGCTGTCTTTCTCAAAGAGGCTGCGGGCCAACGATGCAGGAAACCCCGAGACTCCCTCGGTCTCCTCGCGGGACTCGAACCGATCGCCGTCCTGGCCGGTGATCACCCGGTCGGTCGTGAAAACACAGAACCCATCGACTTGTTTGGACTCGACTGCTACGGACTGGCCCATCGGCCCTCCTCGACGATCTGAGATGCGAATTCGTCAGCGACTCTAGTGGCCCATCGTCCGATCAGCGTTGCGTCTGTGCTCGCCACAAACGGCACGTGGTGGTTCCGGTACGAAACTGCCCACGAGCCGGAGCGAACGGACGACCAGATATGCGGCAGACTACTCAGGACGAAGCCGGGCGGTTCATCGTCGAGGTCGATGCTCCGATCGAGTGCAGTTTCATCAAGTTGGTGGTTGCAGCCTGATTGGGCGGAATGCCTGCAGCGATGACGACTCCATCACCAGGATGAACGATACCGAGTTCGAGCAGGCTTTCTTCGGCGTGCTCGATCATGAGGTCGGTCGAATCAACCCCACCGAATCGCAACGGTGTCACACCGGAGTAAAGAGCCAGCCGGCGATAAGTTCCCTCGTGGGGGGTGTACGCAAAGATGTCGGTGTGTGGCCGATACTTCGATATCAGCCGTGCGGTGCTCCCCGATTCCGTGAAGGCGACGATGGCCCGCAGGTCGAGATTCTCCGCAGCGTCCACGCACGCTTGGGCCGTTGCCGATGCAAACCGGGCGCGGTCTTCGAGGAAGTGGATCTCCGGTCCCCGTCCGTAGTCCGGATTCGCTTCCGCCTCGCGGCAGATTCGAGCCATGGCTCGGATCGCTCGTGCCGGGTACTGCCCGACCGCTGTTTCCGATGAGAGCATCACGGCGTCGCTTCCGTCGAGAACAGCAGCAGCCACATCACTGACCTCTGCCCGGGTCGGGCGAGTCGAGTGATTCATCGACTCCAGCATCTCGGTCGCCGTTATCGAGATCTTTGCTCGAGCGTTGCTGCGGTTGAGTATCTCCTTCTGCGCGCGGGGCACGGCCTCGAAGGACAGCTCGACTCCGAGATCGCCACGGGCGACCATCGCGCCGTGCGCCTCGGAGAGGATCTCATCCAGGTTCCGGTAGCCGACAACGCTCTCAATCTTGGCAATGACGGGAGTTCCGGGGACGAGGTTCTTCACCCGCTTCACATCGAGACCGGAAGAAACGAACGAGGCAGCGACGTAGTCGACCTCGAGTGTGCGCCCGAATGCGAGGTCGGCTACATCCTTGGCTGAAACCGCAGGTACGTCCACGATTGAGCCAGGGAAAGCAACACCTTTGTGGTCGCGCAAGAGCCCGCCTTCGACGACCTCTGCCCGGGCGGTCTCCCCGTCCCAGGTCCTGATCTTTACATCGATGAGGCCATCGGACATGAGCACCGAAGCCCCCCGCTGGAGACGGGTGGCATCGAGGTTCTCGATGAATATCTCAGCCGCCGAACCGAATCCCTCGCCAGCATGGAGTATCACCTCGGCTCCTGCTTCGAGCGTCACACACCCACCGGGGAAGGTACCGACGCGAATCCGTGGGCCCTGAATGTCCTGGAGGACGGCCACTGGTTTGCGCAATTCCTCCGATGCCTGTCGCACCCATTCGGTGAACTGCCGATGGGAGTCGTAGTCGCCATGGGAGAAATTGAGCCGGGCGACATCCATGCCGGCATCAACGAGTTCCCTAATCGCTTCGTAGCTGGCAACCGCCGGACCGAGTGTTGCAATGATCTTTGTCTTTCTCACGCCAGCACTGTACCGAACCTCTAGGCAGATGCTTCGATATAGTCGTCCTCCATGACTAGAGCGATCCTTGCGGCAATCCCCATCAAACCCTTCGGTGTCGCCAAGCGCCGCCTTTCCGAACGCCTGGACGGGCCAGAACGATCGTCGGTGGGCAAGGCGATCGCCGCCCGCACCGCGGCGGCAGCGACCGACGCGGGCGCACTCGTGGCCGTGGTTACCGGCGATCCGGGGGTTGCGTCCTGGGCCCGGAAGCTCGGTTACCTGGTTATCGACGAGGCCAGAGGCGAAGCTTCCGGACTCGACGGTGCCGCCCAGGCGGTTGTCGTCGAAGCAAGGCAACAACAGCGCTGCTGGGCTGTGATCCACGCAGATCTACCCCTGATCACGCCACCGGCATTGCGACCCGTGTTCGACCTCGCACACGCCGGCACCGTCTTGGTGCCGTCCTACAACGGAGGAACCAACATCGTCGCCGGCAACGGCTCGATGTTCCGATTCTCCTACGGGTCCGGCAGCTTCCACCGCCATCTTGCAGGGAGTCCGGGAGCAGCCGTACTCACCAGCCCGCAATTGGCTCTCGATCTCGACACCAACACGGACCTATCGCGGGCGCTCAACCTATCCACGGGGACGTGGCTCCGCACCCTGGTCTCGTAGACCCGGAGAACCGTATCCTGTGGCCATGATTGACCCCGCACCAACCACCAACACCTACAGCGAGATCTCGGACGAAGCGCAACCGCTGGCAACCCCCGCTCGCGTTCTTGCGATCGGTGCACATCCCGACGACATCGAATTCGGAGCAGGAGGAACTCTGGCAAAGTGGGCTGCAGACGGCAGCCTGGTGACCATGCTTGTAGTCACCGACGGCTCGAAGGGCACGTGGGACCCGAGCATCGACCCTGCCGATCTGATTCGAACTAGGAGCGCGGAGCAGCAGGCGGCTGCCGAGAGGCTGGGGGCAACCGGGATTCGGAGGCTCGACCATGTCGATGGCGAACTCGAGTACACAATGGATCTTCGCAAGGAAATGTGCCGCCAGATCAGAGAGCTCAGACCGAACATTGTGCTCAGCCACGATCCATGGCAGAAGTACCAGCTGCACCCGGATCACCGGGCAACGGGTTGGGCGGTGATGGACGGGGTGATCTCGGCACGAGATCACCTGTTCTTCCCGGAGCAGGGGCTCGATGAACACCGGCCGGAGGCGGTGCTGCTGTGGTCTGCGGAGACACCCGACCATTGGGAGGACATTGCCGGCCACTTGGATGCCAAGGTAAACGCGCTGCTCTGCCATTCCTCCCAGGGAACCACCACCATGGGCGGCGCCGAACAGAATGATGACAAGCGAGGCGTCTTTGTCGAGAAGCTTCGGCGATGGGCGCAGCGGCAGGGAGAAGCGGCCGGCCTCGACTTTGCGGAGTCGTTCAAAAGGATCACACCATGACAATTCGATCGCTCGTTCTCGGATCCGGGATCGTGGGCCGGGCAGCTGCCTGGGATTTGAGACGGCGCGGACACGAAGTGACCGTAGTCGACGTCGATGCCGAGCCGGCGCGACGCGTCGGCGCTGAGTTCGACTTGCCTTGGGAACAGCTGGACGTGACCGACACCGAGGCAGTTGCCGCCACCATGGAGCGCCACGACTGCGCGATATCGGCAGTTCCGTACATGTTCGGACACGCTCTCGCATCAACCGCGATTGCCCAGGGCTGCCACTACTTCGATTTTGGTGGCAATCCCACAATCGTCAAACAGCAGATCCAGCTCGACGCAGCTGCCAAGTCTGCAGCGGTTGCAGTCGTTCCCGACTGCGGGCTTGCTCCCGGGTTTGCCAACGTCCTTGCCGCGGGCTTGCTGGCCTCGGCTCCTTCCGAACCGGTTGACGACGTGCAGATAAGGGTTGGCGTGCTTCCCCAGCACCCCACCGGGACCCTCGAGTATCAGCTCGCCTTCTATGCCGGCGGTCTCATCAACGAGTACGCCGAGCCGTGCGAGATCATCGAAGACGGAGCTGCCACCACAGTCGCTCCGCTGACCCGATTCGAGGAACTCGATTGGGACCGGTGGGGAACGCTTGAAGCCTTCTCAACAGCAGGTGGAACCTCGACCATGTGCCAGGAGTACGCGGGCCGTACCAGAAACCTCGAGTACAAGACCATCCGGTATCCGGGCCACGGCAGGATCTTTGCCGCGATGCGAGAAATCGGCCTCTTCGAGACCGCAGAGCGCAGATCCGGCGATACGAAGGTTGTCCCACGTGCGGTGCTGATCGACCTACTTACCGAACACCTCCCGAGAGGCCGTGACGACGTGACTTTGGTGAGCGTCGCTGTCACCGCGCCCGGCTATTCGGCTGAGCGCCGCATCGAAGACGTCCACGACGGTATGTTCTCGTCCCTAGCCCGCATGACTGCGTTCCCGACTACCGCGCTGTGCGACCTGGTCGTGCGTGGTTCTGTCGACTTCCGCGGGGCAGCTGCGATGCAGAGTGTTGCTCCCGCCGACGCACTGGTGGCCGAGCTGGTTGAGGTCGGTGTCACGATCGAAAATCGATGATCCATCGCGCCAGAAACGTCATCCGCCACTAGGGTATCGATATGCAAGAGAACGTAGCCGTCGTAACGGGTGGCACCGGCGGGGTGGGCCGGGCCCTGATCCCGTATCTGATCCGACGCAACTTCAAAGTAGCCGCTACCTACCTGATCCCGGACGAGGCCCGCAAGCTCGAGGATGAGCTCGACCTCGACGAGGACCGCCTGATGCTGCGGCGCTGTGATTGCACTGATGTCGAGGCCGTGGAATCTGTCATGAAGGACGTGGTTGAGACCTTCGGCGGCATCAATGTTGTAGCTGCGCTCGTGGGCGGATGGGCGGGCGGCCGCGATGTGTCCGAGACCGATACGGTCCGCTTTGACCGGATGGTCGACCTGAATCTCCGCTCTGCGTTTTACACCCTCCGGGCCGCGATTCCTCATATGAAGGACGTCGAGTGGGGTCGGATCATCGCCATCGGTAGCCGGGCGGCTACCGATAACCCCGCCGGACAAGCAGTCTTCAACGCCTCCAAGGCAGCCGTGATGTCCTTGGTGCAGACCCTTGCCGCAGAGCTCGATGACACCAATATCACCGCAAACGTACTCGTGCCCTCGGTCATCGACACCCGGGCGACTCGGGCAGCGCTCCCCTATGCGGACTACATGCACTGGCCCAAGCCTGCGGAGATAGCCGCCGTCCTCGACTTCCTGCTGAGTCCGGCGTCCGAGATCATCAACGGGGCCGCCATCCCGGTATTTGGGAAGACCTGAACCGGGATCGAGCTTCTCCACAAGCGCCGATCCGGCTCTAGCTGACGCCGGTCTTCTCGCAGTCGTGGATCCAAGCAACAAACGACTCGACGTCGCCGGACCCCTCCTCTGCGATGTAGCAAAGCGCCCACTCGAGGATATGGCGGTCGGTGAACCCGCAACCGGTCAAGAACTGCCTCGCCTCGTTGGCGAGCAGATGTGCGCCTTCAAGCTGACCGAGATCGGGCAGCTCGTCATGGGCACCGGTCTCGCACGGATGCCGGGGCATCGGACAGGTAGTCATGCTGACTCCTCTGTGCTCTCTCCCATTATCTCGGAAACCACGATCTCCGGTAAGGGGAAATCGCAACGACTCGAGAGTTATGCTGGCCGGGCACCCACGAGTATGGAGATCCTATGGGAGCCATCGTCACCGGATTTGTTGACAGTCCCGAGGGATACAGCGCCCTCAACCTCGCAATTGAAGAAGCCAAGAAACGCAACTCGATGCTCGTTGTCGTTCGGTCGATGCGGGGCGGGTCGGAGACCCCCGCCGAAGAGATCGCTCGCTACAACGTTGCGCTCCAGAAGGTCGAGCAGCGACTGGAAGACGAAGGCATCACGTATGACATCGTCAAGTACGTTCGTGATCGCACGCCGGCGCAAGACATCGTTGCCGCGGCCGACGAGTGCAACGCCGAACTCATTGTGATCGGGTACCGGAAACGTACCTCGGTGGGAAAGGCCTTTCTCGGAAGCCAGGCACAGGAAATCATGATGAGTGCCACGTGTCCCGTCCTGGCCACGATGGAGACTTAGACCAAAGCACGCGACAAGGCGGCGAGCTGTCGCGGACGACCGCGATGACTCCTCGCCAGCGATCGGCTCGCCACAGTCGCTCGATCCGGCGTCGTCTCTCGACCGCCGGAAGTGCCATAATCTTGCGTGCCGGAGGCTCATGGCAAAGCGCGTCGTGCTCATCACTACATATGAACTCGGCCACCAACCGTTTGGCGTGGCTTCGGCAGCCGCGTCGCTCAGAGATGCCGGCGCATCCGTCACGGTGCAGGATCTTTCGATCAATAGCCTCGATCTCGGCCCGATACGCGTCGCCGATCTCATCGGCATCTATGTACCGATGCACACCGCGACACGATTGGCGGAGCCGGTCATCAAGCGGATCAGAGCCGAACGCCCCGACACTCACATCTCCGTGGTCGGACTCTATGCAGCCATGAACGAGGACCATCTGCGAGATCTCGGTGCGGACTCGGTGTTGAGCGGAGAGTTCGAGCAGGGTTTGGTTGAGGTCTTTACTGCCGTGTCCACCCGAATCGCAGTGCCGCCGTTACCCACGATCTCGCTGACACGACATCGGTTCAAGGTTCCGGATCGGCTTGGCCTCCCCGCCCTCGACTCCTATGCCCACCTGCGGACACCACAGGGTGAATCACTTGTTGTGGGCTACACCGAGGCGACCCGAGGGTGCAAACACCTCTGCCGACATTGCCCAATCGTGCCGGTGTACCAGGGCCGTTTTGTCGTGGTTGAACCTGACGTTGTGCTTGCGGATGTCCGCCAGCAAGTCGGTGCCGGCGCGCAACACATCACGTTTGGCGACCCTGATTTCTTCAACGGACCGGCACACGCGATGCGGATCGTTCGCAGCGTGCACGAAGAGTTCCCTGATGTCACCTACGACGTCACCATCAAAGTGGAGCATCTGAAACGGCACGCCGATCTTCTCCCCGACCTAGTCGCAACCGGCTGCATCCTGGTGACAGCTGCGGTCGAGTCGTTCGACGACGCGATCCTGGAACGACTGGACAAACGCCACACGGCTGCGGATCTCGGCTACGTAATCGAGACAATGCGAGAACTCGGGCTTGCCATGAATCCGACGTTCGTGACGTTCACACCCTGGACGACCATCGATGGCTACATCGACTTCCTCGAAACGATCCTGCGCCTCGATCTAGTGCGGAGCATCTCGCCGGTTCAATACGCAATCCGCCTGCTGGTACCGGCTGGGAGCAAGCTGCTGGAGCTCCAGGAAGTGACGGACCTGGTCGATCCTTTCGACGCCGACTTGCTCTGCTATCCGTGGGCACATCCAGATCCGGCTGTCGATGAACTGTTCGATCATGTGACGACGATCGCCGCCTCCAACCAGGCTGCGGCTGCATCCAAAGCCGAGACCTTCGCACTGATCTGGAAAGCTGCTCATGCGGCTCGACCCGGTTCTGCGGCGATACCGAACCTAGCGGATCTTGGTGTTCTGCCGGACGCTGCGATCCCGTATCTCACCGAGCCCTGGTACTGCTGAGCAGAACCCACCGACGAGCAGTTGGCTCTGATCTAGACAACGTAACCGTCAAGAAGAACCAGATCACGGGTAGGCGCCGCCGACAAGGTTGTCGCCATGACACGTAGAGTCGAAGTGCTTCGTCACCGCTTCTGGTGTGATAGGTGCGCAGCTGATAACAGCCAGTACCATCATCTCGCACTCACTCTGGAGAAGCCTTGCCGCCCATCCCGACCGCTATCACCGACAAGCTGATCACCCAGGTGGCGCGGCGCGTCGCAGCCAACAAGCCGATACGCCGCACGCTTCCCGATGGTGGCCGAATCCACATCGACCGGCAGTTGCCCTTTCTCGTGGTCTACAGGCCCCCTCCCGACCGACCGGATGCGGGAATGGCCAACTTCGTCAAGGGTGAAGCCTCGTACCTGATTGCGCCCGCACCCCGCAGGCACCAACGCAAGGTCGCAGCCTTGCTGGAGGCGGTGTCCGCCGAATTGGTCGCGGTGTTCGGATCGTTCCTGCTGATGGAGCTGTGGAGCGGACCAGACGATGACGGTGGCTTATCCGGCGCTGGCGAGGCCCAGCGTCCACAATTCCGCGTAGTAGTGGCCCGTCGCGATGCGGAATCCGAAAGCGTCACCCGTCTGGTAGCAAGCCTCGGCGGAACCCGCATCCATGGCCGGTCAGGCGAAGTCGACCTTGTTCCCGGCGGCCGCATGTCGCCTCCCGATCTCCCGCGACTGTCGCGATCGATGGGGACCGCTACCTCACCGATCCGCCTTGTCGGCATCGAGATCCGGCCGGTATTCCGCGACCGGCAAACCGGAGATGTGTTTCCCGTTGTCGCACGATCGCTCCACCGCCAGTTGTCGCGAGCGATGCAGCGATCAGCCTATGAGTTTGCCATCCATCAGACGACACACCGGCCCCGCCACTATCAATCGTTGGGGCGCCGCGCCATTGTCAAGGCCGTCACCGATGTCGATCGCCAGCTCGCCCAAGTTGCATCGGCGTTCGATCTGCTGCTGTTGGTCACGCCCGCCAACGCTTCCAGGGCATTCCGTGCATTCGCAAGGCGGAAAGCCTCATCACCACCGTTATTCCGTTATCGGCCCCTCGATGTTGACCCGGTTGACCTGAAGCGAGCGCTCTATCGCGTCCCAATCAACCGGGTCGAAGATCCCACGCTGGCGGCGATCTTCCGCGAAAAGCAACGAGAACTCTCGCTTGAATTGGACTTGCTGAGCGATCGCCTGACTCCGCGGTTTCTGCACACCGGCGCAGCCCTGTACGGCGACATCGAGCCATCCATGCTTGCCGAAGCCAACCTGCTGCTCGAGACGCTGCCGAGTTCAAGGGGAACAGGCAATCGCCGGACCATGGATTCGCAGGCATTCGCCGCGGCGGCGCAGCTGGAGGTCGATCGATATCGGACGATTGATCCCACGATCGGAGCGACGGTCGAAATCCGCGACGACATCACGTCGCTAATGGTCTCGCGTGGGCGCCTGCTCGTCGGCTCGGAGATGAGAATCCCGGCAAGACGAGCAGAGGCCCTCATCCAGCACGAGGTAGGCACCCATATCGTCACCTACTGGAACGGTGCGGCACAGCGGCTTCGTTTACTTGCGACCGGTCTTGCCGGCCACGATGAACTCCAGGAAGGGCTTGCGGTTCTTGCCGAGTATTTGGTTGCGGGCCTCACTCCGGCGCGGCTACGTGTTCTCGCCGCTCGAGTGGTTGCCGCACAGTCCGTCGTTAGCGGGGCGAAGTTCATCGACACCTACCGCCTGCTGACCGATGGCCACGGGTTCTCGCAACGAGCGGCCTTCCAGATTGCGACACGAGTGCATCGCGGTGGAGGTCTCATCAAAGATGCCGTCTATCTCCGCGGTCTGCAGCGGGTAGTCACCTACCTCGCCGAAGGCGGCCGGCTTGACACCCTCCTCGTCGGCAAGATCGCGGTGAAACACGTCGCCGTGATAGAGGAACTGCAGCGGCGCGGCGTCCTAACCACGCCGCCGCTACGTCCTGCTTATCTCGACGACCCTGACACGCACTATCGACTCGAGCGCCTCAAGGATCTCACGGACCTCCGGTCGCTTACGCAGTAGCCCCCCGCGCGAGCGATTCCATAACCGCCTCCGTCGCTGCGATCAAGGCATCGCCAACGTTCACAATCACGGCCTCGTCGGACTCGCCGGTCCACTCGTCCATATAGATCTTCTTGACCTCGATCGCCAGACAACAACCCCGGCCGGCATAACGCTCGTTGAGCCAACGACTCATATGGCCTCCCTTGAAGCGCACGTTCTCACGCACGTCGAGGTGGCCTCCGTCGAAGGGATGCGAGCCGAGCCCTTGGCAGAACGAATCGACGACATCGCCCCAGATCGTACGATCAACTGACCCGGTTCCAACGTTGATCTCCGGATTGTCGGCAGGTGCGTCGACTGGCGCATCCGGCCCGAGCCGCCGATGGTTGTACGAGTGCAGGTCAAAAACCACGAATCGATTGTGGCGGGCGGCCACCTCATCACAAACCGCGGCCAGGTCTTCGTAGAAACGATCGTATTTCGCGAGCGATCGCTCGATTACATCTAGCGATGGTGGCTCTTTCCACAGATCGAGCCCCCACGCATCGCTGTTCTTGATATAGACCGCCGACTCCCGAGGCCGATTCAAGTCGACTTCGAACCTCGACATTGAGACTGCGATCGTCGTGTCCGCGATCGACAGCCACTGGTCTGTAAACGGGTCTTCTTCCCGCAGCCGGGTTTCCTCATCGAGGGCGGTTAGGCCTGCAATCTCGTCGCGCAGACTGTGCCCGGCATGGATTGCGGTGGCCACCACCGGGCCATCGCCTTTCGCAATCAACCAATTCTCTTCTGTCACAGTGTTGCCATCTCCCGATTGTCAAACTTCCGCTGGTAATAGCCCATATAGGCGACCTTGCTCTCCAGCGCATCGAGGACAGCTTCGGTGAAGTTGACGCCCTCGAGCCGCTGCGCTGAGCCCAGACCACCCGGGGTGAAGACGTTGATCTCCATGAGCTTGTCGCCCACGATGTCAAGTCCCACTAGGAACATCCCATCCTGGACCAGTTTGGGCCGGACGACCTCGGCCATCCGGAACGCATCGTCGTCAAGGACGGCCTTGGCCAGCTTGCCGCCGGCGTGGAGGTTGGAACGCATGTCGCCTCCGGTACGGACCCGTCGGAATGCGGCATAACGCCCACGGTGACGTAACGGCTGACCGTTCATGAGGAACAGGCGCGTGTCGCCTTCGGTGGCTCGCGTCAGATACTCCTGGGCAACAACGTATCCGTCGCGGCTCACGGCATCGATGATCTGGTTCAGGTTGGCGACGTCATCGTGACGAACCATGAACACACCCTGTCCACCCGAACCCTGAAGCGGCTTGAGCACAACCGTCCCGCGGTCGTTGACGAACGACCTGAGCTCGGTACGGCTGCGGGTGATCAGCGTCAGGGGACGTACCTCTTCGGGGAATGTCTGGAAGTACATCTTGTTCTGTGCCTTACCAAGACCGTTTGGATCATTGAGGACGATCACGCCGTGACGCATCGCCACACGACCGAAATCCACAGCTGCAGTCCTCGCCCACTCCCGTTTACCGATTTCCGTTGACGGGTCGTTGCGCAGCATCACAATGTCGAGATCGTCGACGCTAATCCGCTCTTCGATCGCCTTTTTGCCCTGCAGATCGGCCAGATAGGCCTTGCCTGTCGTGTATCGGGCCTTGGGGACTCTTCGAGCAGTTGCCCTCACGTGCTCATCTACGTCGTAAGCGAGATCGCCAACGCTGATGATCCATGCTTCCCAGCCGCGGTTGGTGGCAGCAACGCCAAGGCGTGTTGTGGTGTAGCCAGCTTCTTCGGTTGCCAGATCGTTTACGACAAATGCGATTCTCACTTAAGACCACCCATAACTATTCGATTCCTTCGACGACGCGCCACTTACAACTCATCCTTTGGCTCCGTATCAGCAGACCGTGACTCCTCAGCGCCAGGGCCTGCCGTTGGCTCCTCTGTGGTCGACCGCTTGTTCAATCTACTCTTCACGGCCGCAGCAGAGCTCTTGAGACCCTTTGTGACGAGGTCTAGCAACTTCCGGAGACCGGTCAGCAACGCAGATCCAACCTTGGCCAGGATCGGCCGCGTCTTCTCAACGCCCTTACCGACAGCGCTCGATGCCGATGACGCGTACTTGCCAAGACGACCCGTTTTCTCAACGTTGGGCTCGGGCTCAGTGGCGAAAAACATGTGGGAAAACACTCCTCTACTCGAATCGACTCACTACACAGCCGCAGCCATACCGCTTGCTAGCTGATATCTTGACCTCAAGCTATCATAGTCCTGATAAGCTATCAAGTAATCAGCCCTCAAGGCAAAGGAGCCTCATGCGGCATGACTACACGGACCGCGTCATCGAGGAATGGACCGCAGCTAGACCCGACATCGACGCCTCCTCTGTCGCGGTTGTAAACCGCGTTCTGAGACTGGCCCGGTATCTCGAAAACGACCTCAACGCCGTCGCCTCCCAACACGGACTGAGTCACAAAGGCGACTTCGACACTCTGGCCGCTTTGCGAAGGCGCTACCCCGAACAACAGCTCTCCCCCACTCAATTGGCCGAGGCCGCACTGATCACAACGGGCGGAATGACCAGCCGCCTGGACCGTCTCGAGCAGGCCGGGTTTCTCGAGCGAAAGCCTGACCCCGAAGACCGCCGAGCTTTGCTCGTTCACCTCACCGAGGCCGGCCAAACCATTGTTGACAAGATCTTTGAAGGGATTGTTCAGAGTCAACAACGATCGCTTCGCTCAGCTACCGAAGCTCAGCGAGCGGCGTTGGCTGATCAACTCCGGGAGCTACTACTAGATTCCGGTGACGGCGGCACATAGCCCGCACTCCTGCACTCACCCTGCTGAGCACCAACCACAGCAAAACGGGATAGGCCTTCAGCAACGCCATCGCCTGGACACCAATCCTCTGCGCGGTAGCAATGATCGCACCGGTGTTCGGCCCTCGACCGGTATAGCCAACACCGGCATCGCCCAAACGCGATAAGACCAACCCTCCGTTGACCCCGGGGCTCGCAACCACCCGCGTCGTCTTGCAGCGGCTCACTGCCTCGGGGGAATCCGACCGTGCGAGAGGTACGTTCAGATACTGTTCAGGACCACCACCGGGCATGCGGCTTCAGCGAGGATCGTCTCCACTCGCGGTCCAAGAAAGAGCCTTGTCGTCCCCGGATTGAGCCCGGTACCGAGCACGATGAGATCAACATCCTCGGCCACTGCTGTGTCGAGAATGGCCTCCTCGGCGATGGCTGCAGACGGCGTTAGCGTCCTGACCTCGACGTTCATTGCGGCGCCAAGCCGTGCGACCTCTGCCACTATCTCCGTTGCCCTCGCTATGGCGCGGACTGCCGACAGCGCCGGAGCACCGACACGACCGTGCGGCGACTCGGCAGCAACGCTCATAGCCGTGACCGAAGCACCTGCGGCCGCGGCGATCGTGATCGCGAGCTGTGTCGCCCGTCGCGACGGGAGTGAGCCACTCGTAGGGACAAGGATCCGTCGAGGCGGCCATGCCGCACCAGAAACGCTGGCCCCGCTAACGACGATTGTCGGGCATGGAGCGAGTCGGGCCACTGCGTCCACCACTGGGTTGAAGACAACATCCGGCCCTGCTTCAGAACCGGGTGCGCCGAGAACGACAAGATCGTAGCCCTTTGCTGCCTCCGCCAGGATTGCGGTGGCGAGGTCGCCCCCGACGAGGCGCTTAGAGATGCCCCGTCTCGGGAAAAGGCCTGCAACCTCGTCGAGGAATCGCTGCACGGCCTTTCGGTTTCCGGTGGCCGCGACTGCCAGCAGCGTTACCGATGGGTCGTCTCCGAGCAGACCGACTAGCCGGGATTCGAATTCGTGCACGGGCGCCGTGGCCGACTGAGGTTTCACAGGAAGCAGTACACGCCTGACGACCCCCAGGGCGCCCGATGCAGAGGCTTCCTCACTACGGAGCCGACGGCCTTCCTCTTCGCCTATCTGAACACGGGAAACGGCGAAGCGCACCAGGCCGGGCGCCATGAGGGATGTCACGATGGCGACGAGAGCAACGATTGCATACATTTCTGTGGTCAAGATCCCGAGACCCAGTCCGATCGAGGCGATGATGATCCCCACAGCCCCACGGGCGTTGAGCGCAGCTCCATAACCGATCGCCGACCAGTGGTCCGCACCGACGAGCCTTGCCCCGACGTACGCACCGAACACCTTGCCGACCACGGCCACAACGAGAACAAGCGATCCGAGCAGGATCAAATCTGCACTAGCGAGGAGACGAAGATTCACTTTGAGGCCAGCGATCGCAAAGAAAACCGGCGAGAACACCGCCAGGGTCATGGTGTTGAGCCGGCGAACGACATGGCCCGAGAGTCGTGGATTCTGACCGATGATCACGCCGGCAACAAAGGCGCCCAAGATGGCCTCGATACCGAGTGCATGGCTGGCGGCGCCGAAGGCCAGCGTCAGAGCTACCACTAGCGTGAGCATACGGTCAGCAGACTGCCCGCGGTCTTGCACCATGGCGAGGGCGTGGTCCACTATCCAGCGCCCGACGGTGGCCGCCAATGCTATGAAGAGCAGGATGCGTCCCGCAGCCAGCGTCAGTCCAAGGCCGCTCGTCTCGGGACCGGCGGCAAGGGCCAGCACTATGGAGAGAAGAATCC
This sequence comes from uncultured bacterium, assembly GCA_965368515.1. Taxonomy (GTDB): domain Bacteria; phylum Actinomycetota; class Acidimicrobiia; order Spongiisociales; family UBA5794; genus JAAETI01. The sequence goes on along the minus strand of CBDUNF010000030.1, from coordinate 7,341 downwards.
AGGCTGCAGTGTCGTCGATCATCCCCGCAGCCAGCACGGTCTGGCCGAATGTTCGTCTCACCAGCTTGAGGTCGAGCAAGATCTTCGCCACCACAGGGATCGCCGAAACGGCGAGGGCCGAGGCAAGAAACAGTGAGAAGACGCCCCTTCGCGTTGGATCTCCAACCAGCGAGTCGGGTACCGCAAGAGCAACCAAGAGTCCGCCAATCAGCGGAACGAACAGTCCTCCTCCTGCGATCCCGATTGCGATTCGGGCGTGACGGCGGATGAGCGGGAGATCCGTCTCAATACCGGTGATCAAGAGAAGGAACATCGCACCCAGCATCCCCACAAACTCCAGGAGATGGCCGGCCGCCGGCGTAGTGGGGATAAGCACCTGTTCGACCGCTGGAATGGCAGAGAGCACCGATGGACCAAGGAGAACGCCGGCGAGTATCTCGCCAACAACAGGTGGTTGACCCAAGCGGAGGGCCAGTTCTGCGAACGCTCGGGCGACCACGAGAAGTACGGCAACAACGACGAGGAGTTGCACAATATCGTCATGAGGGGCGGGAACGAACGGCTGCATCCATCGACTCCCCGGAACGGTCAACATGACGTTATCCAACCAGCTTGATCGGAGTGACGAAGCCTTCTGGTTTCACTGCCAGTACTGAACAGCGGACCGACCTCAAGATGGTTTCGGCTGTGTTGCCCATCATCAACCCACTGAGCCCGGTACGGGCGACGGTACCCATGACGATAAGCCCGACGTCGAGTTGCTCCGCCAAGCGGGGCAACACCTTACGCGGCTCACCCGACACCATGTGGACGGTGGCTCCTAACTCCTCGAGGCAGTGGCGTTCCGCCAAGAAGTCGATTTGGCTGCGATGCGCCGCCTCGACTTCCTGCACCATGCGGTCGACAATCGGACCGGGCAGGCCCACATATGCGGAAGTGCGCAGCGTGCCCTCACCAACGAGGCGCCAGGCGTGCCCCACGTGCAACTCGCCACCCTCTCGCTTGGCCACCGACGTGGCCAGCTCGACCACCATGTCGTTCAACCGATCACGAACCGTATCGCCCGAATCAGGGTCAACCAACGCCAACACCCGCAGCCGAGAAGAGAGGGAAGGACGCATCACCCACACGGGAACCGGGCACTTCCGCAACACTTTCATGACGCCGCTGCTCAAGTGGTGTGACTTCTTGTCCTCCCCGGATCCTCCACCAAGCATGACCAGATCATGGCCGTCGGCAACTACGTGCCGAATCAGTTCAACGAAGGGTTCACCAGTCTGGACAACAATCTTGGTGCTGTGTCCACCACCGGCGTTGTCTACGAGGCGCCACAGCTGCTCCCGTCGGTCCCGCAGCAACGCGGCTTCGACGTCGATGATCTGGTCCTCGACCGCAATCCTTTTGTGCCATTCCGACAGTGGCCCCACAACGTCCAATATGGTCAGGTGCGCCTCGTTGGATTCGGCAAGCCTGATAGCCGTCTGGAGCGTGGTTGATTCGAGGTGCCCCGGAGAGGCTGCCACAAGGATTCTCTTGAACCTCTCCATCGCTTCACAACCTTCTCTCCTGGCCATCCAGGCTCGTAGTCTCTGGTCGCTGGTGGCCGCCACGTCCGAAGTCGCAAACCCAGCCGGTGGGCGACCGCTCCTTTGTATCGGCGCATTCCCCACACACGGTGTGGCGGCCGGCAGAGCTTCGAGACGCTCCTCGGCAATCGTTGAGGCCCATGCCCGCCACGGACCGGCCAGCGTGTCGCCGCGTGCCAACAGGAGACTCGCGAGTGCATCCCACCGCTTTTGGAGCGAAGCGAGCGGCTGTGACCGTGTTGCGGCCTCGATAGATATCTCACACCATCTGATCCTGCAGCAGGAGTCCCCCAAGCCGCACTGGTCCAGCTCGCCTGGCCAAAAGGCCGCCTAGCTGTCTCCGGTCTTTCGGTGATTCCCGCCAGCAAATTTTATCACGCTTCTTAGTAGTTATCAAGCGACTTATCTTCTACTAGAATGAACTCGAAGATGTGGGCTGACAGCCCACCTGCATAAGAGAGGAGGGCAGAGATGGTCAAGCCGATTCCCTACGCAAAGCCGATTCCCTACGCAAACGCGTGCTACCCGGGTGCAAACCCCGGCCGTGGTTTGATTCACGACCTCCCGACGCTCTGGCAAATCCACGGTCGCCACCATCCCACCGACTTCTCCAGCTCGACCGATCTGGTCAGGGTTGGGCCGTGAGTTCGCATGCGTTGGCATGGCCTCCGTGGCGACGTCGCGTCGATCCGCCATCACCTCCACAAGGTGGCCAACGGATCGCACAACTGGCAGCGATCCTGACCGCAACGGCACTGGCTTGGCTCATCGTTGTCGCGATCGAGATGACATCTCTCGGCTCGCTCGCCACACCCGGAGTCGAGACCGCGATCGCTCCCGCCACCGGAGCGAGCGAGCTTGCGGACGTCGGCGGGCAGGGCCCTGCCTGTCACCCAAGCACCGACCATCCCGATTCCTGGGCACGGATGCCCGACTTGCGTGACGGTACTGTGCATCAGGTACACCAGGCAGATCCGGAGATACCACCCCAGCACATCTGGTGGGACCCCATCGACGGTGCCGAGCAGATCGTCGTTCGCGCCGATGCCGGCACCGCAGTTCGGCCCTACACCGTGTCAGGAACCGCAGCCGAGCCGATCCTCTGGTTCACGATGGGCGCTTGGGGAGACAGGCCCACCGATGATGATGTCGCTCTCTACCGCCTCAATCTCCTGAGCGGAGAGCAGAGTCAGGTGGTGCCGAGTATCGGTGGTTTCGAGATTCAGCCGCTCCTGATCACGATATCGGAAGCGGGCTTGCTCGTTAGCAACGCCGACTCGACCGGGTCCTGGCTGGAGCGCTTTGACCACGACGGTACCCCCATCGCTTGGAGCGCCAATCCCCATCCCGTGTCGGATTACACACAGAAGACCATATACGGTCTCCTCAGCGTTGATGGCACGTACATGGCATCGATTGAAGCGGAGGACGGAGCGCCGTGGAGGATCATTGTGCGCTACGGCGCGTCAGGGGAGATCATCTCCTCCAATCCGCTTGGTCGTGAGATCCGGCGGGTCGTGTCCGCAGATGGATCGGACAAGGGCTTCGTGTTCCTCGTGGAGACAGCCGATGCGGAGCACGAATGCGTGTCCATCCCCTATCCGGCTGGGTGACACCGCGCATACGGCTTCGGATGTGGTAATTCGGCGACGCATACCATTGAAGCGATGACTCGTAAGCGATCTACTAGGCTCCGATATATGCGACACGACTACATCGAAGGCGCCCTCGAAGCGTGGGGAAGCGCAAGGCCTGATCTCGACCTAGCGGCAGCTGCAGTCATCGGCCGGATCCGCCGCGCCGCCTCGCTAATCGACGAGCGCCTCGGAGCGGTGATCAACCGCTATGGCATTCGCAACCCCGGGGATCTCGACACGCTCGCAACACTGCGGCGGGAGGGCAAACCGTTTGAGCTTTCGCCAAAGGAATTGTCAACCCGCCTCCTTGTGACGTCAGCAGGTCTCAGCGGACGGTTGGATAGACTCGAGACCGCCGGTTGGGTTATACGCAGCCCTCATCCTGAGGATCGCAGGGCCACCATCGTGACCCTGACCGAAGAAGGCCGCGAACTGGTGGACAGCGTCTACGAACACACCCTCGAGATGTACGGGGATGCGCTAGGCCAGATCGAACCAGACGGGCGAGCCGAGTTGGCTGACCGTTTGCGGGCAATCCTCATCAACCTCGGGGACGCCTGAGTCCTAGTTTGATCGAATCGGAGTGGATCCGCCAACACACGGATTCGATGATCGTTTCGTCGGAATCCCCGCCGTGTGCGGCTCGAAACAGGCCAACGCCAGAGGGATTTTGTTGATCGGTTGGGCAGTCCACCCTCAGCTGCGCAAGCGCGCCACGGTCTCGACAAGGGTTTGCTCCACCTCGTTGTACCGTGCCTGCGCCTCCTCGGCAGAGTTCCCGACACAGGTGACACCGACGAATCCATGCGTCGGCATAGCAGACAGCATGTGGAACACCGACCCGACCTGACGGGTCTGATCGAAATGCAGACCGTGGAGCTCGGCGACTTCGAGCAGATCCGGCGGCGTCATGATCTCGAGTCCAGCTACCTGCAGATGATCCGATGCGACATAGTGCTTCTTGGTCCCGTCGGGACCGACAAACACGGAGCGTTCCTCGTCATATCTGCCATCGGTAAGGAATTGGAGCGTCAGAAACGGGTGAGTGGTACCGCCTTTGCGCAGGTTGAGTTCAATCGCGTAATCCACCCAAGAGCCGTCCGGTTGCTCGACAACGACATAGTCGATGGCGAACCGACCGATCACGCCATAGGTGGAAAGTACCTCACCGACCGCTTTGGCATTACGGGAGATCTGCTCGGCGTAGGCGGGTTCGGCGGGGAAGCGAGATCCCATGAATACATGTCCACTATCGCCCCCGAGAATCTGGTCGTGGGTCGACAGCAGCTCGACCGTGCCTATGGGTGTGATGCGGAGCTGGACCGACGGACTCTCGACGCGGTGCCCTTCGATCATCTCCTCCACGATGCCTCCCTCGCGTTCGAGAGTTGCGAAGTACTCATCGACATCACCCACCAGCGGGTTCACCTCGATTCTGCTCAGCACGGCGTCGACGCCTGCGACGGATGCCCGTGATCCGAGGCCAGCAAGGTCAACCGTGACGTTCCCGAAGCCCGATACGCCCTCGTTGTGCTTGACGACGACCCGACTTGGAGGGTTCTCGCTGCCGAGGAGCGACCGGATCGCCGCTACGACGTCACTACGGGAACGCAAGTTCTCCACGCCTTCTGGATGGCGCACCTCCGCCTGGGCGAACAACCGCCTGCCCTCGGACTTGGTCCCGTAGGCTGCGTGGGCGGGGTCGGCTCCGTACATTGGGATTCCCAGGCGCATAGCGAGCTCTCGATCGTCCCAGGTCGTCATGAACGGCACGAGATGAGCCCGGTCCTTATCCGGTATCAGGTCTGAGATGCGGCGCAGTAGCTGAGGACGGTCAAGCAGCTTGCGCGACAAGCTCCGGAACCTCGCCTCCATCGGAGAAACGAAGTGCAGCCGCTTGCGAGCACGAGACTGGATAACACCCGGCAGCAGATCGAGCATGTAGTCCACGATCTCTGGATTAATCGGCTGACCGGTCACAAACACCATGCGCGCCCTGGGCTGGCGCAACAAGAACAGCAGGAACAAGAACCGCTCCTCATAGGCCTGCATCTCGCTGGCGCTGAGCTCGACGTCGACATCTGCCGAAGGCACGACGACGATCGTCTGCTCATCCTGATTCAATTCGCGTAGCGACGACCACAGGGGCACCAGCTTCGCCTGGAGCGCATCGAAGATCCGCTGATCGTGCACGTCGAATGGTTTAGACACGGCGATCAACTTAATACGAAGCACCAGCGTCTGCTGGTAGCATCGCTTCCGGATATGCCCAAACCACTGTTCGACGAAAATCCCGAGATCAAGGCCGTCGTCAGACGGTTCTTTGAAGCGGTGGATGCCGATGATTGGGAGACGATGTCGAATCTGTTCTCCCGCGATTCGGGCCTGCGCTACATCGGAACGGACTTCGAGGAGTGGTGGCAAGGATCCGAGATCGCAACGGTCATCGGGCACCATCTGGCCGACGCACCAGCGTCCGATCTCTGGATCGTCGCCGACGACGTCGAGGGATACAGCAAGGGCAACGTCGGATGGGGTGCGGCCCGCGGCCACCTCCGGTTTGGCGACCGTGAGACCGTCGATATCCGGCACACTGCGGTGTTCGTGCTGGAAGCCGGGTACTGGCGGATCGTGCAGGCGCACAACTCGGTCGGACGCCCCAACGTGGAGGTGATGGGCGTCGAGCTCACGACCACACTCGACGACCTATTGAAGTCGATTGGCGACGACACCCGGCGGCGATTCCTCGAGAATTTCGACGAAGGAACCGTCACGCTGGTGTTCACCGACATCGCCGATTCCACGGACCTCGCTGCGCTGCTCGGCGACGCGCGCTGGGCGGAGGTGATCAAGTGGCACGATTCCACTATCGCCGCGATTACGGCATCTCACGGCGGAACGCTCGTGAAGAGCCTCGGTGACGGAGCGATGCTTGCCTTCGAGTCGACCCGTATGGCGGCGCGGGCAGCGACGGCCATCCAGCAGGCGATCTCGTCCCGTGAGGCGCCCATCGAGCTGCGGCTTCGCATCGGAATCCACATCGGAGACGTCGTGCACACCGACGATGATCTCCTTGGAAACGCGGTCAACAAGGCAGCGCGTATCGCGTCTTCGGCCAATGGTCGGCAGATTGTTGTGTCACGGGTTGTCCACGCCATGCTCGCGGAGAGTCACGAATTCAGATTCGGGGAGACCAACGAAGTCGACCTGAAGGGCCTCCCCGGGGTTCACAAGATCACTCGGCTCGAGTGGGAGTCTCCGCCAAGCTGATCAAACTGGCTCCATCGGTTTTGTGGGATCGGTGATGTCGTCTTCTGCGGCGAGAGGATGACTATGTGCGTCGGTGGTTGGCTCCACCGATCGGGTAATAGAATCCGACGACGCCGGGGCACAACCGCGTTCGCCCACGGCGGCCCTGACCTCGTGAGCGCTCCCACCGGACTTGCGATCGATCCTGGCACGCTCGCCGCGATCTGGGTCATCATCTCCCAGTGTCTGCTTTGTACACCAGTGCCCAACGGTGTCTGACCGACCAACGAATGGGCATCCAATGGAGGGGCTGGACGACCGAATCGCTCTCCAATCTCGACGCCAGAGCTCGATCTGCTGCGCCCCAGGGTGCTCCGAGCGCAATCGGGACCCTCCCGGCATCGGTCTCTAACGCGCAGAACCCTTGCGCTACGACGCCCGAAACATGAAGAAATCCCCCGCCTCAGCGGGGGAATTGTTCCAACGAACCCGCCCAACGCGGGTTCGCGTAGCCCCGACCAGGTTTGAACTGGCGTTACCGCCTTGAGCGGGCGGCCCAGGGGGTATTGGGGCGTTACTCCGTAGACTCAGTGCCGCAGCAGAATCTACCGATTCGCCCGTATCCATTGAGGATTCTGGGCATCGACCAGTGCTCAGCGTCTTTCACTGCCTTCGGTCGCCTTTCGTCCTTTCGCGCCCCCAGCGCGCCCCGAGACGTGCTAGATCTGCAGATCGCGTCATCCCACGGACCGGAGGGATTACAACGACCCTGACAAGGGGGTTCAATAGAGCCCCCGTTACATGTAACATCAGCTGTATGGCCACACCTCAAGAGAATTCCTCAGTCTCGAATCGAGTTCGCAACTACC
>CBDUNF010000029.1:0-24598 GCA_965368515.1 uncultured bacterium | reverse complement strand
TCCTTATCCGACCGCCAGCGTTCGAACCGTGTGGCGTGCCGGAAGCGTCCGCCCTGCAGCTGGTCGTAGCTCACCTCGATAACGACACCGGGCGTCACCGCGATCCACGACAGGTCCTTACCTCCCGACCATCGGCTCTCGCCGCCCGGTTGTCTTGCCTCGTCCCCAAAGCTGTCCTCCGTGCGGAGCTGCTCGAATTGGTTGAGGATCTCAACTCGGTCCTGGTTGCTGAATCCCGAGCAGTGCCCGATGAAGTGCAACTGGCCTTCTTCGTTGTACAGCCCGAGCAGCAATGAACCTATCTTGTCGCCGTCCTTGTGAACCCTGTAACCGCCAACCACGCAATCGACCGTGCGGCGGTGCTTCCACTTGATCCAGTTCCGCTTGTCCTCGACATAGGGTTGGTCGGTTTGCTTGCAGATGATCCCGTCGCAACCGGCGGCTTCGTACTCGTGGAACCAGCGCTCTGCCTCTTCGAGATCGGCGGTGACCGGAGTCAGGTACCAGCCGTCACCCAACCCGGCGAATACGGATTCCAGCAGTACCCGCCGCTCCGCATAGGGAAGCTCGGCGACGCTTTCTCCGTCGTGGGCCAGCACATCAAACACGATCAGCTTGGCCGGAGTCTCTTCGGAGAGCATCTTGATACGGGAGGCGGCTGGGTGGATCCGCATCTGCAGAGCATCGAAGTCGGTGGCGCCGTTGCGGATGACAACGACCTCGCCGTCGACGACTGTGCCGTCGGGAAGCTCCGCAAGAGAGTCTTCCAGCTCGGGGAAATAGCGAAGCAGGTCCTTTCCGTTCCGACTCTCGAGACGAGGGACGGCACCGGACCAGGCGATCATCCGGAAGCCGTCCCACTTCGGTTCGTACACCCACCCAGGGGGCGAAGGCGGCGTCTCGCGGACACGGGCCTTCATCGGTTTGATGGATTCGGTTGAAGGAAACATGCCAGCAACCCTATCGGCCCCGGAACGCCGACCGCGCCCATATCCTTGGTCGAATGGCACAGACCGGGTTTCATAGCACCATGTACAGACGTGGACTCTTGTTGATCGCAGCGGCGTTGGCCGTTGCCGGATGCGCACAGGCTGAAGCCGATACCTATCCGGTTGCTGCTCCGATCGAGCCGCTGCCCCCGGTCGCCACGACCAACGCGTCGATCACGACCACGTCGCAACCACCCGCCCCGACGACCAGCACAACTACAACGACGACAACCACGCTGCCGCCGACCAACGGTCTCGAACTCATCAAGGAAGAGACAATCGGTGGCGACATCTCACCAAAGTCGGTCGTGGCAACCGGCAATGGGCTGTTCTTTGCCCAGAACATGATGTACCGCCACACGGTGACGGTGTACAACCGGGACTACGAACTACTGGCCACGATCTCGGACGAGGTCGACCTCAGCGAGTTTGGTCTAGGCGAGGCCGGCTCCACTCTTCAGGGGGCACCCGTAGAGGCTGTTCCAACCAGAGACGGCTCGTACGTGTATGTGTCCAACTACCAGATGTACGGGCCCGGCTACTCGAGGGCAGGAGGAGACGGCTGCAATCAAGGCGGGTGGGACGAGAGCTTCGTTTACCGCATCTCTACCGAGAGCCTGCAGATCGACCAGGTCATTCCCGCTGGGGCGGTGCCGAAGTTTCTTGCGATCACACCCGATGATTCGCTCGTGCTCACGACCAACTGGTGTGGCTTCGACCTTTCAGTCATCGACACGAGCAGGGGTGAGGAGATCGCACGAGTCCCACTTGGGCGTCACCCCCGTGGCATCGCGGTGACGAGTGACGGCGCCACAGCATATGTGGCCGTCATGGGATCGACCGATATCGCGATCGTCGACCTCGATTCATTCGAGGTCGGTTGGATTCGTGGCGTCGGTGCCAACCCGCGCCATCTCATCATCGACTCTGCAGACCGCTATCTCTACGCCACTCTCAACGGCGAGGGAACGGTTGTCCGCATCGATCTGGATACCGGCATGGTTATCGACCGGATCCGAACCGGGTCGGCACCACGGAGTATGACAATCTCGGACGACGACCTTTCGCTATACGTCGTCAACTACGAGTCGGACACGGTGAGCAAGATCGACACGCTTACCATGGAGGTGCTCCAGAACCTCCCCGTCGCCCACCACCCGATTGGCATCACTTTCGACTCCGAATCTCGTCAGGTTTGGGTGGCCAGCTACTCCGGAGTCATCACCGTCTTCGCGGAAGTCGCAACATCCCATTAACTTGCAGGCAGGAACTCTATGTTCCGTTACTCTGGTCAATGGTTGGCGTGGGCCGCAGCCTGTGGTCCACCGCGGAAGGCAACTGAGGAGAACCATGACGAGTCCTGGAGACGCGAGTCGCTCCGGGTTCCCCCGTTTGCTCTGGGGTCTAATTCTGGCGTGGCTTGGAATCGCGATCCTTACGGTGGTGTGGGGAATCCCGAATGAGCAGAACGACCTGACCGACAGAGCCACCGCCCTTCTCGCCGACTCCGGCTTGGACGTCAGATTCGAAGGTCGGGACGCCATTATCCACGGCAGCGTCGACCAGAGCGTCCTCGACGCCGCCAAACTGAGCGTCCGCGATCTCCACGGTGTCAGGCGGGTTGAGATCTCGGATGAAACAGTCGCAGGACTCGACACGCCGCAGCCGGCTACATCCGAAAGCCCCGCACCCACGACCACACCACCAACAACGGTTACTCCAGCCGTTCTCGACGATCCCACCTTCAGCGCGCTCTACGCGGACGGCGCTTTCGAGATGTCCGGCGTGCTGCCCAATCAGGACCTGATCAGCAATATCGAAGCCGCAGCCCAGGAACGCTTCGGCGCCGACGTGACGAGCAATCTCGAGGTTGGCGACGTCAAAAACCCCGACTATCTGGTCAATCTCGCCGACATCTTCACCGTCGCGGACGGGCTGGATCCGTGGAGTTTCTCGATCGATCCAGAGACGGTGGCATTTGGCGGGATGGGCGAAAGCGCCGATGCCCTCGCACAGCGGACCTCTGCGTTTGAGGTTTTTGCCTCCGCAAACAACCTCGGCGACGTCGATATCGCCGTCGAGATCAACCCCGACGCGGTCGCAGCTTCGCTAACCGATCTCCTTGCGGAGGGAGCGAACTTCGAGACCGGCAGTGCCATCCTGTCCGAGGATGCTGCCGCTCGGCTGTCCACGGTCACCGCAATCCTGCTGGCCAATCCTTCGACAGTTGTCACTGTTGAAGGACACACCGATGACCAAGGCGATGGGGAGGCGAACCAGATACTCAGCGAACAGCGCGCCCAAGCCGTTGTCGACTACCTGACTGCCGGAGGTGTCGGTGCGGAACGACTGCAGGCTATCGGATACGGCGAGGAGCGACCGATCGCCGACAATGACACAGAAGAGGGTCGCGCCATCAATCGGCGCATAGAGTTCGTGGTGAGTGAAGGAGATCAACCGTGACCCGAGGGACTGCATACGCCGCACTCGAGATCATCCTGTGGCTTCTTGCCTCGGGCATCGTGGGGTTTCTCATCGGCTGGCTATTGCGCAGGTGGATCGTTGATCGTCACGTCGGAGAACAGATTCATGCACTTCGCACCGACGAGGAGCGGCGCCGCAGCAAACTCCAGCTCGAGGTTACAGAATGGGAGACCAAGGCGGCAGCAATGGCCGCCGACCTCGACCGACGCACCGCAGACCTCGATCGGGCCAAGATCCAGGTAGGAGAACGCGACAAGGCACTCGCCGTCGTCGAGGCCGACATGAGCGACGCCCGCTCCCGGGAGATGAAGCTGCAATCCAAGGTAGAGGACAGGGAATCGACCATCGCATCACTTCGAGCGAGCATCGGCAAGGAGGACAAGCAGCTTGCCGCACTCAAGAGAGACTTGGACAGCGCCAACGGCACCGTAGGCACGCTCCGCAAGGATGCTGAGGGATACCGGGCAACCATCGAGGCGCTCCGCGCCGATCTCGATGTCGAGCGCCACCGGCAAAAGAACCTGTCCAGCAAGCTGGAGACAGCCACAGACGAGGCGGCAACGGCGGCGGCGTCTCTAGCGGCAGCGCGGACCGCCCGGGAGAACCTGCAGACTCGGCTCAACGAACTCGAGGACACCAGGTCCGATGACTCATACGGCCGGCTTGTGGGCCTCGAAGCAGAGCTGGCGGCAGCTACCCAAGAACGTGACCGCCTTGCCGCGCTACTCGGCGAGTTGCAGGCAACGCACGCAGAGTGCGCCGACGAGCCCAGTCCCCCCGAAGCCCCAATCGACGCCACGCCTGAGCCAGAAGCTGGCGAGGAACAACCCGATCCGGCCGACCTGCCTGAGAAGGATCTTGCCGTCGCCAAGGTTGCCGAGATAGCGGTGCGTACCCGCGGCAAGGGCCCCATCGTCGAGGACGACCTGAAGAAAATCCACGGGGTCGGTCCCAAGCTGGACGGGCTGCTCAAGAGCATGGACATCACCAGCTTCCGCCAGGTCGCCAACTTCACCGCCGAGGACATCCGGTACGTCACCGCGGCGCTCGACGCCTTCCCGGGCCGCATCGAACGCGACGATTGGATGACGAGCGCTGCCGAGCAACACGCCGCAAAGTACAACGAACCCGCATAGACCCGCTCCGCTCCGGAATCAGATCGCATCGTTGAATGTTGTTGCGTCCATGGACGCAAAAATGATTGCGGGTTACCGCACGAGCAAGGATCAATACCTCAGCAACGACGCTCACTCCCCGCTCCCTTTCGAATACAGAGACGCCTTTGTGGGGCTTCCCTACTTCGACTGGAACGCTGGTTTCGTCTTCATGACGAGCCTGGTCGAGGCCGACGGTGGCGAGGTCGCTGTCGCAACATCAGACGGCGCTGAACGTGTCTACCGTCGGGCCGCCCACGCGACGATCGAGATCGCCGGCGCACCACAGACCGTGGCCCTCTACGACACCGGCCACCCTGGGCTGTTCTTGCCGTTCCGTGACAAGACCTCGGGTCGCGAGACATACGGTGGGGGTCGATACCTAGATCTCGAGCCGGCCGAAGACGGCACAGTGACAATCGACTTCAACCTCGCCTACAGCCCGTTTTGTGCCTACAACGACGCGTACTCGTGCGCCCTCCCGCCAACGGAGAATTGGATGTCCGTGCCGATCGAGGCGGGCGAGAAGACCTGGCGCAAACCGAGCTAGAGCTCGCGACGTCCCGTCGTCAGTACCAGCGGACAGCTACGGAACGGATGGCAAATCACCTCCATAGGTTGCCTGTAGGCAGTGGACAAACGCGCTGCGGTCAGTACCTCTGCCGGCGAACCGAACGCAGCGGCAGTTCCTCCGTCGAGGAGGAGAATCCGGTCAGCGTGCGCAGCCGCAAGGTTCAGATCGTGAAGGACGGCGATGACGGCCAGGCCCTCTTCGGCCAACGTCCGCAGCACCGTCATCACCATCTCTTGATGCCCGACGTCGAGGGCCGAAGTCGGCTCGTCGAGCAGCATGATCGGGCTCTGCTGTGCGATCGCCCGGGCCAGGTGCACCCGCTGCTGTTCGCCTGAGGACAACGTGCGCATCTCGCGGTCGGCGAGATGCGCCACATCGACCCGAGCCATCGCGGCTGCAACGCCATCCGCCCCGTCCGGCACCCCGACACGGCCCTCGATCGGGTGACGCCCCATGGCGACTACGTCACCGGCACGGAACACAACATCGCTGACGGTCTGCGGACCAACGTACGACCGGAGCCGAGCAAGGCGCCGCAAAGTGGCACCGGCGACGTCGACACCCTGCAGCGTTGCGGCGCCACCGCTCGGGGCTAGGTCTCCAGACAAGACGCGCAGCAAGGTCGACTTACCGGCGCCATTCGGACCGACGATTCCGACCATTGCCCCAGCAGCAACCTCCAGGGATACGGAGCCGAGTAACGTCCGCCCGTTCCGCTCCACCGCCACATCCGTAGCGCACACCGCGTTCATCGTGGCCTCCTAACCAAGAACCACACGAGCACCGGCGCGCCGCCGATCGCGGTGATCAAGCCGACTGGGATCTCAACCGGAGCGGCCACCGTCCTAGCCAGTACATCCAGACCGGCAAGCGCAACAGCTCCCCCGAGCGCAGCGAGGATTGTGAGCGTGCGGTGGGAGGGACCTACCCAGTTCCGCAGTGCCATCGGCACCACCAAGCCGACAAAGCCGACAACCCCAGCCAGCCCCACCGCTCCACCGACGGCAACGCCGGTGGCAACCAGCAGTGCGAAGCGGAGCCGAGCGACTTCTACGCCGAGATGGCGTGCTTCATCTTCACCGAGCGCCAACACGTCCAGAGATCGCCCAGCCGCAAATACCGCACCAATGCCGACACCAACCAAGGGAACGGCACCACCGAGGGTTGACCACGTGACTCCGGACAGGCCACCAAACACCCAGAACGTGAGAGTGGGAACTCGGGGACTGTCCCAGGCCAAAACGACGGCCCCGAGAACAGCCAGCAGCGCAAACCCCATGGCGATTCCGACCAGTATGAGCTGACCGGAGTCCGCGACGTTCGATGCGATACGACTCATCATGATGGCGAGGACGATGCCTCCGGCCGCGGCGCTCAGCATCATTACCAGCGGACCGCCGCCGGCGGGGGTCACCGCGATTCCGACGACTGCTCCAAGGCCGGCCGCCGGAGCGACCCCCATCAGGTGAGGATCGGCCATTCGGTTCCGAAACGTACCTTGCAGGGCGACGCCGGCCACACCTAGGGCGGCGCCGGCAACCAGCCCGCCCAGAACCCGGGGAAGACGGATCGCCCACAACACGGAGTCGGTGAGTCGATCGGCCTCATCGATCCATCCGGCCCGCACCCTGATCAAGTGCCAGAGGTCGGATAGCCCAATCGAGACCGAACCCACCAGCAAGCCGACCAAAACGACCACAACCAAGCCCGAGCTGAGAACCAACACAGCCCACCGCAGCGCAGCTGATCGCTGCGGGTGCTTGCCCTTGGCGCTCACTGGTCTGCGAGCTCGGCACGGAGATCCGCAATGAACATCTGCAACGACTCACCAATCCGGGGTCCGAAGGTGAGGAAGTCGCCCTCCGGGTATGCGATAACCCTGCCCGGCCGGGGTCTCCGCAAAGCCGGGGATGGCGAACAAGCCATCCTCTCCGCCGAGCGCATCGAGACCCTCCTGAGTTATCACGATGACGTCGGGGGCGGCCGCCACTATCGCCTCCGGGGTCACCGAGACTGTCCCGACGATTCCGGACTCAGCTCCGACATCGCGGCCGCCGGCCGCCTCGATGAGCGGCTGGGTTGTCATGCCGGCACCAAAAAGGAGCATCACGTCGGGGCCCCGGCTGTAGACGAACGCGACGCCGGGAGCCGGATCGAGTGGCGCCGCGGTAGCGACCGCTTCTTCGATTGCGTCACGCAGAACGGCGGCCAGCGCAGCCCCACCTTCCGGCTGTCCGACGACCTCGCCTATGTCCCGGGCCTTTTGGTATAGGCCTTCGAAGGTGGTCGGCACGTCGAAGATGACCACAGGGACACCGGCGCTACGAATCTGTTCGATCGTCTCGAGCGGCGCCGTCTGGGTGTCGCCGAGCACCAGCGTCGGGTTCTCCGCAAGCACTCCTTCGGCAGTCAGGAACCGCCCGATCCCGACGATGGGTATCTGCAATGCCTCAGCCGGGTGGATGGTGGTGACATCTCGCCCGACAACGTTCGCACCGAGACCCATTGCAAACACCGCTTCGGTGAGGTCGCCGCTCAGAGTCACGATGCGGCTGGCGTCTTCTATCTCAGACGAAACACCGTCGACACCCACGAAGGAGCGGACCACAGGCGATGGGGCGGCAACGGTTGTGATCGGACCAACCGCCGTGTCGACCATCGATGTTGTTGACGCGTCACCGCTCCCGCCACAGCTCGCGACGAACAGGGCAGCTACGACGATGACAGCAAGACGACGCATCTATTCGGCCGGACACCCGACACGGGCGTTTGACATCATGATGCAGAACTCGGCACGTGGTACCTGCCATCCGGCATCATTGAGCAAGGCAGTACCGGGGAGGTTCGGATAAATGGGATTGCCGTTGAAGAGCAAGTCGTAAACAATTGAAGCCTCATCTCCATCGACCACTACCTCGGATACGAGGATGCTCACACCTCCCATGGACTCGCCGGTTTCCATGTACTTGACGACGGTGTCTTCTAGACCGGACAGATCGTCGACATAGGGAAGCTTGGCTTCGTAGTTGGTAGTGCTGTCGAACGCGACGGTAAATGCCGTAACCACAGCGTCGATGTCCGGATCGCCACTCGGGATGAGGGTCGCAGCTGCGGTTGTTGTGGTCGCGGTGGAAGCTTCGGTTGTCGTTGTGGCGGGTGCGGCCGCTGTGGCGGGTGCGGCTGTCGTAGCCGGTACGGATGTTGTAGCCGGAGCTGAATCTGCGTCGTCGGCCGATCCGCCACAAGCGGACACAGCAAGGGCGAGCGCAGCCAAGCTCACAAGTAGGTTTCTCATGGATCTCCCAGTCTGATCGAGCGATTGTGGACCACGGCTAGATCGACAGCCAGTCGGCCGACAGCTCGTCCTCGGACTCGGGCAAGAGGTAGGTTGGTCGCTGTGATGACAGAAGCGATGTGAAGCACCGCGACTTGTGGCACAATTGGAGCGTTCGCTCAAAGTCTGTGAGGATGCGTTATGGCCCACCCCGGAACCCACTACGGAAGAAGAGTCGCCATAGTCGGGGGACTGCGCACCCCTTTCATGAAAGCAGGGACTAAATACCGCAATCTGACAACGCTCGATCTCGGCGCAACGGTCACGAACGAGCTGATGCAGCGGTCGAATCTCGAAGCGTCTCAGATCGACCAGGTCATCGCGGGAGCAGTAGTCGCCGATGTCGGCGCCCCCAACATCGCCCGCGAGATCGTGATGCGGTGCAATATGCCTGCGTCGGTTGACGCATATTCCGTCAGCAGGGCGTGCGCCACTTCAACGCAGGCCATTGTCAACGGAGCGCAGGCGATCCTGTTCGGCGATGCGGAGATTGTCATCGCTGGCGGTTCTGACACGCTCTCCAAACCGCCGATCATGTACGACGACAAGGTCGTCGACGCCTTGATGGCTGCCAACGCCGCCAAGGACATACCGTCCAAAGTCAAGGCGTTCACCCGACTCCGACCCGGCGACCTGGCGCCTCGTCCACCGGCCCTCGCCGACCTCGCGAGCGGACTCACGATGGGAGCAGCTGCTGAGAAGATGGCCCGCGAGAACGACATCTCTCGAGACGCCCAGGATGAGTACGCCTACGAATCGCACATGAAGGCCGTCGCCGCCTGGGAGAAGGGCGTCTTCAACGATGAGGTCATGGCGCTACCGCTTCCACCGAAGTACGCGGACACCGTCACTCAGGACGGCATTCCTCGCGGAGATTCCACCATCGAGAAGCTGGCCAGCCTCCGCCCCGCATTCGACAGGAAGTACGGATCGGTGACGGCAGGTAACTCATCGCCACTCACCGATGGGGCTGCGATGGTGCTCCTAATGGAGGAGAAGACCGCCAAGAAGCTTGGCTTTGAGATCAAGGCATACATCCGATCATGGGCCTTTGCCGGCCTCGATCCCGCATGGCAGATGCTGATGGGCCCATCGTTTGCCACGCCTGTCGCCCTCGAGCGTGGCGAGTTGACGCTGGACGATATGGATGTCATCGATATGCACGAGGCCTTCTCCGCCCAGATGCTCTCCAACATCAAGGCCTTCGGCTCGGCCGAATGGGCCAAGAAGTACCTCGGGCGCGATGAGCCCATCGGAGAGATCGATCCCGAGAAGCTCAACCTCTACGGGGGCTCGATCTCGCTCGGGCACCCGTTTGCTGCAACCGGCGCCCGCCAGGCCCTGACGATGGCCAACGAGCTGCAGCGTCGGGACAAAGGGACTGCCCTCGTCACCCAATGTGCTGCTGGTGGCCTCGGCGCCGCCCTCATCCTCGAGCGCTGAAAGGTTCGAAACATGACTGATCTGACACTCACCCATATCCAGTTCGATGTGGACGCCGACGGGGTCGCAACTGCGCTGCTCGACAAGAAGGGCGAGCCCTTCAACAGTCTGGGCCCGGACCTGGCGACCGATTTCTTCAGCGTCGTTGATCATGTCGAGGGCAACCCCGACATCAAGGCGCTAGTCATTGGCTCCGCAAAGAAGGACAACTTCCTATCCGGTGCGGACATCCGGTGGCTACGGTCCATCGACGACGCAGACAACGCAATGGAGCTCATGCGGCACGCCCACGATGGGTTCTTGCGTTTAGAAAAGCTCACTACGGACCACGGCAAGCCAGTTGTTGCTGCAATCCATGGGGCATGCTTGGGCGGAGGCTTGGAACTCGCCCTGGCCTGCTCGATGCGTATCGCTTCGAACGATGAGAAGAAGACCCAGCTAGGGCAACCGGAGGTCCAACTCGGGTTGATCCCGGGCGCCGGCGGGACCCAGCGGCGTCCTCGCGTGATCGGTGTCGCCGCCGCTCTCGACCTGATCCTCACCGGTCGCTCGGTGCGCCCGTACAAGGCCATGAAGATCGGCCTCATCGACGAAGCCTGCCCGCAAGAGGTCCTCCTGGACGTGGCCAAGAAGCGTGCCCTGGAGGCGGCGCTGAATCCGGCACAGCCGGAAGAGCAGAGCAACACCATCGGCCGACTACGCAGTTTCCTCGCACCGAGCCACCTACAGCAGCTCGCCCTGGAAGAGAACCCGGTCGGACGCAGAGTCCTGTTCAGCAAGGCCGAGGAAAAGATGCTCGAGCAAACGAACGGGAACTATCCCGCTCCCCCGGCTGCGCTCAGGGCAATCAAAGCCGGCATCGAGCATGGACTCGACGTCGGCTACGCGACCGAGCTCGAGGAATTCAAGAACCTCATCGTGTCCTCGGAAGCCAAGGCACTGATGTCGATCTTCTTCGCCACTCAGGACCTGAAACGGGACAGTGGCATCGACAGCGAGGCCGCAGCGGCGGCGGTCAACAAGACCGCCGTCCTCGGCGGTGGCCTGATGGGCGGAGGTATCGCCGCGGTCAACACCACGAAAGCGAAAGTTCCTACCCGCATCAAGGAGGTTGACGTCGCCGGGGTCGGTCGCGGTCTCGCCTACGTTGGCAAGGAGGTCGCCAAGCAGGTCAAACGTCGCCGGCTCAAGCAGCGGCAGGCCGACAAGCTGATGCACCTTGTCACTGGCACAACTGATTGGTCGGGCTTCGGCAACGTCGATCTGGTCATCGAGGCAGTATTCGAGGACCTCGAGCTGAAGCGGTCGATGGTCGAGCAGGTGGAAGCCGTCACCGGCCCCACCACGATCTTTGCGTCAAACACCTCATCGATTCCGATCACGCTCATCGCGGAAGGCGCACAGCGTCCCGAAAATGTCATTGGCATGCACTATTTCTCGCCAGTCGAGAAGATGCCGTTGCTCGAGATCATCGTCACCAAACAGACGGCCGACTGGGTCACTGCCACCGCAGTTGCGTTTGGGAAGCGTCAGGGCAAGACGGTGATCGTCGTCAATGACGGGACCGGCTTCTACACGTCGCGAATCATTGCCCCGTACATGAACGAGGTTGGCTGGCTACTCGATGAGGGCATCAGCATCGACGACATCGATGCCGCCATGGTCGACTGGGGTTTTCCCGTTGGTCCGGTCCAACTGACCGATGAAGTCGGGATCGATGTCGGTGCCAAAGTTGGCAAGGTGATGGTCAAGGCATTCGGGGACCGTCTTGCTACGCCGGGCGGATTCGAGCGGTTGCTGGCCGACGAACGCCACGGCCGCAAGAACAATCGCGGCTTCTATCTATACGAGGATGGCGAGCGCAAAGGTGTAGACGAGTCGGTATATGCAGTGTTGGAGACCCCGGAGCGCACCACGATGGACCGCGGCGAGATTCAGGATCGACTGGCGCTCCAGATGGTCAACGAGGCCGCCCTGTGTCTGGAAGAGGGCATCCTCCGCTCCGCGCGCGACGGCGACATCGGGGCGATCTTTGGCCTTGGCTTCCCACCCTTTACCGGAGGGCCATTCACCTACGTCGATCGAGTGGGTGCCGCCACGATTGTCGACAAGCTGGAGCGATTCGCCAAACTCCACGGCGATCGTTACCACCCGGCCCAGATCCTCAAGGATCACGCTGCGACAGACAAGCCCTTCCGCGGCTAGTCCTGCCTCAGGTCAACGAGATCTGAAGACCCAGTTCGGCAGGGCAGAACTCAAACCTGCCTGCCTGCGTGCAGAGCGGGCAGGCAGGCGCCGACGAAGGTAGGCTCACGATCAGTGGAGATTTCTGCAACGGCGAATGGGGACGTGTCGGCATTACTTGCCGACGCGGTGGGTCGGATTGCTAGCAAGGTGACGGACGATTCCTTCGCCGTGGTTGAGCAGTTCGCCCGCTTCTACATGCGCCGAGTCCACGACGGGCCACTGCTGCGCCTCACCGCAGACGAACTCGGCGACCACATAATCGGCCTCTTTCATTTCGCCAGCGAGCGTGGGCTCAACCCCATCTCGGTCCGAGTCTTCAATCCCACGCTGGAAGACCACGGCTATGCAGCAGCCGGAACGATCGTAGAGGTATCGACGGCCGATCGACCCTTCCTCGTGGATTCTGTGACAGGTGAGATACAGAGCCACAACGTCACCGTCGAGCATGTCACCCACCCCGTCATCGGAACGGTCCGCGATGAAGACGGCGC
Source organism: uncultured bacterium (assembly GCA_965368515.1). Lineage (GTDB taxonomy): Bacteria > Actinomycetota > Acidimicrobiia > Spongiisociales > UBA5794 > JAAETI01. The sequence goes on along the minus strand of CBDUNF010000029.1, from coordinate 11,882 downwards.
CCTTGTCGACGTTATGCCGGCGCGCGGGGCGGAGACTCGCGAATCGGTCCAGCACTATCAGCTCGACCGGCGGCTGAGCAGCCTCGAGCGCACGCAACTGCATGACGGCGTCGTCGCCACCCTGCAGGATGTTCGCCGAGTCGTCGAAGACTTCGATCCACTCAAGGGTCGCATCCTCCGGATGATCGACCTGGTGCGTCAAGCTGGTACTCGGTATGACGAGGATGAGGTTGCGGCTGCGGAGACGTTCCTGCAATGGCTGCTCGACCTGAACTTCATATTCCTCGGCTATCGAGAGTATGAGATCAAGGACGCCGATGGTGTGAATAGCCTGAGTGTGGTGCCCGACTCCGGACTCGGGATCCTACGCGGCAAGAAGCACTCCGCATACCGCAAGCCGGTGGCGATGGCCGACCTACCCGGGGAACTCCGAGCGCGCTACGAGACCGGCGATCTGCTGGTGATCACCAAGGCCAACAGCGTCTCAACGGTTCATCGTCGGGTCAAACTCGACTACATCGGCATCCGGACCGTTGATGAGAACGGCCAGATCAGCGGTGAGGCCCGCATGCTCGGACTGTTCACCTCAAAGGCCTACATGGCACCAGCGTCGAAAGTGCCGCTGCTCGACCACAAGTTGCAGCAGATAGTGGAGGCCGAGGATCTGATCGAGGGCACCCACGATCACAAGGTGACGGTTGAGATTTTCGAGAGTTTCCCCAAGGAGGAGCTTTTCTCCGCTCCTACCGAGGAACTGCACCGCTCCGTAGTGGGGCTGGTTCAGCTGCGAGAGAGCCAGCATGTGAAGCTCTTCGTGCGCCGCGACCTATTCAATCGCAGCGTGGCCATCGTCGTCGCTTTACCGCGCGATCGTTTCAACGCTCCGCTCCGCAAGCGACTCCAGCAGCTCTTCCTCGATCGTTTCAACGGCACCTCGGTCGACTATCTACTTGCTCTCGGAGAGACCGACCCGGCGCAGATCTATTTCACGGTGTGGGTCGCCGCAGGCGAGATCCCCGAGGTCCCCTTTGGGGAGCTCGAACAAGAGGTCGCCGCAATGACGCGCACCTGGGCGGATCGAGTGCGCGAAGAGCTGAGTGCCAGGGTGGGCGAGACCGAAGGCGCCCGCTTGGCGAACACATGGGCACCCCGATTCCCCGAGTACTACCGCACTTCGGTGCAGCTCTGTGTGGCTGCGGGCGACATCATCAATCTGGATCGCCAGGAACAGACCGGTGATGATCTCGTCATCGGTCTCCAGAATGAGGAGCAAGGACAGCACGGCGACCCGCTCACTCGGCTGACCGTTTATCTCCGAGGCGACAAGCTGCCCCTCTCGGCCATCATGCCTCACCTCGAAGCCCTCGGACTCAACATCATCGAAGAGGTCCCGACCCGGCTGGCCGACGGTGGCCGAGAGGTCTTCATTCATGACTTCGGTGTGCTCACTGAAACCGGAGGACAGCTTGACATCGAGCAGAGCGGTGACCGCATCGCAGCGGCACTCGACGCTGTCCTCGAGGATCGAGCCGAGTCGGATTCACTCAACCGGCTGCTCATCTCCGGAGGCCTCGACCACCACCAGATAACGGTACTGCGCGCCTACCGCACTTACATGCAGCGGGTAGCCGCACCCTTCACAGCCGAATACGTAAACGACACGCTTGCCTCGCATCCCAAGCTCGCCGCCAAGCTGTATCGCCTCTTTGCAGCCCGGTTCGACCCGGCCGCCGACCCGACCGCCGAGGGCCTAATCCGCAAGGACATTCTGGCTTCGCTCGACCGGGTGGTGGCGCTCGACGAGGACCGCATCCTGCGCGGCCTGTTGGGCGTCATCAATGCGACCGTGCGGACCAACGTTTACCGCGAAGTGCGCAACAGCGTGGCGATCAAACTCCGGTCGGCGGATGTCCCCAACATGCCAAAGCCGTATCCGCTCTACGAGATCTTCGTCTACTCCCCTGAAGTTGAGGGGGTCCACCTTCGTGGCGGCATGGTGGCTCGCGGCGGCATCCGCTGGTCGACCCGTCGTGAGGACTACCGCACCGAAGTCCTCGGGTTGATGAAGGCCCAAATGACGAAGAACGCGGTCATCGTCCCCACCGGGTCCAAAGGCGGATTCGTGCTGCGTCGTCCCGTAGACCAGATAACCGATGTTCGTGAGGAAGTACGGTTACGGTACATCACCTTCATCGAAGGGCTGCTGGACCTCACCGACAACCTCGTCGAGGGCGCTGTCGTTCATCCGAGCGACTGCAGGATTCACGACGGCGACGACCCGTATCTGGTTGTGGCCGCCGACAAGGGCACCGCGGCGCTCTCCGATACCGCCAACGCCGTTGCTGAGAAGTACGGGTTCTGGCTGGGTGATGCGTTCGCCTCGGGCGGCGCCCTGGGCTACGACCACAAGGAACTCGGCATCACCGCCCGCGGCGGCTGGGAATCGGTGAAACACCATTTCCGGGAACTCGGCACGAACATCCAGAGCCAACCGTTCACCGTGATCGGTGTCGGCGATATGTCCGGCGACGTATTTGGAAACGGCATGCTCTTGTCCGATCAGATCCGGCTTGTTGCTGCTTTCGATCACCGCGACATCTTCATCGATCCCGACCCCGATCCTGCGGCGAGCTTCCAAGAACGCAAGCGTCTGTTTGCGTTGTCGGGGACGTCATGGCGTGACTATGACCCGAGTGTCATCTCTGCCGGAGGCACCGTGTTCTCGCGGTCCGCCAAGGAGATCGTGTTGTCGCCTGAAGCGCGCGAGGCGCTCCAGATCGACGGCACCAGCATGACCCCAAGCGAGTTGATTCACGCCATCTTGAAGGCTCCCGTTGATCTCCTTTGGAACGGCGGCATCGGTACCTATGTCAAGGCGGTTGACGAGTCCAACGAGTCCGTGGGCGACCGCGCCAACGACTCCATTCGGGTCAATGGCCTCGAACTGCGCTGCAGAGTCGTTGGTGAGGGCGGCAATCTCGGATTGACCCAGCGGGGACGGATCGAGTTCGCCGGCAACGGCGGTTCCGTCCACACAGACTTCATCGACAACTCAGCCGGCGTCCACTGCTCCGACCGCGAGGTGAATCTGAAAATTCTGCTGGGGCTGGCTGAAGAGCGCGGCGAACTCGATCGGGCGGGTCGTGACGAGTTGGTGACCGCGGTGGCATCAGACGTAACCGAAGCCATTGTGTATGACAACTTCTTACAGGCCCAGATCCTGGCGCAGGAAGCCGCACGCTCGGCGGAGTCGATGGAGTCATACGAACAAGGCATCCAACTGCTCGAGTCACAGGGCCTGTTGGAGCGAGCGATCGAGTACCTGCCCTCGAGCGAAGAGATGCGCGACCGCGCTCGCGCCGAGCACGGTCTGACCAAGCCAGAATTATCGGTGCTCCTGGCCTACGCCAAACAGAGCCTGTACGAAGCGTTGCTGGAGTCCGATCTCATTGATCACCCGCACTTCCTCGGCGATTTGCGCCGCTACTTCCCTCAAACCGTTATGGACCGATTCGGCCATCTGGTTGGTGAGCATCCGCTCCGCCGCGAACTGATAGCAACCATCCTCGCCAACCAAGTCACAAACTCCGAAGGCATCACCTTCGTGATCCGGTTGATGGACCAAACCGGCGCCGACCCGTCGGAGGTGGTCAAGGCCTATCGGATTGCCCGCACTGTCACCGCAGCCGAGGAGCGGTGGAGTGAGTTGGAAGCCCTCGTCGGCAGCCACAATCCCGATCTGGTCCGGCGCTTGATCGACAACGTAGATTGGCTAGTCGAAACGACGGCCCGATGGTTCCTCAACAATCCATCCGGACAAAGCGCCCTCGACGAGACGATCAATGCTTTTGCCGGTGATTTTGCAACCCTCACCGATTCGATCGGTGCGATGGGGGCCGCCGCCTGGCAAAGAGCTCGCCGCGAAACTACCGAAGAACTGGTTGCTCAAGGCGTCCCGGAACCCATTGCCCGGGCCCACGCCCATATCGAAGATTTGGTGCACGGGCCCGACATCATCGAGCTTGCGCAACATACGGGTAGATCTGTTGCCGAGGTATCTGGCGTGTTCTTCCGGTTGGGCCGGGCCATTCGCATCGATTGGCTGGAGCAGGAGATTGCGGCAATCGAGCCGACCGATAGATGGGAGCGCTTGGCCAAGCAGGCTGCCGAGGCCGACCTGGTCGCACTGCGGCGGCGAGTGGCCGAGAAGGTATTGGCCAGGGCGGGATCGCGCACTCCGCGCGACGCGGTCCGCAAGTTCCTTGCCGAACGGGCAAATGCCCACGGTCGTACTCTCATGTTCATGAGGCAGCTCGGGGCCGAGGGAGTCGAGTCAATCGATGCGGTGATCGTGGCAACCCGCCAGATCGAGCGCAACCTGGCCTAGGTAGCTATACGATGCCGCACTGCCCGGCTCGCTTGCTGCAGGCTGTTCGAGTGACCCGATTGTGGCCGAGTGGACGTCGCTTAGGTCGATAGACCTAAAATCCCCCGCAACCGGCGAGCTGGGAAACTCTTTCCTTCAGTAAAACGGTCCGGCGGCCGATGGTTAAGCAACATGATCCGACGTTCACGCAGAAAAAACGCCAGAAGCAACGGGGACTCCTCGTCCAAAGCGCGCGAAACCATTATGAAGGAGCGCCTCGAGAGTATCTCCGGCTATGACTTCGACGAAGACAAGGCCAAAGAGGTCGAAGAACGTATTCGTCGGATGAGCTACGGGCACAAGGTCGAGAAGTAACTCGCCACCGCCCTCCTGATTCACGGCCGCCCTCTCCCCGCCGCGACACGACTAGCTGTCCGCGTCGCCGTACGTAGTACGGTTTCCGGCCGGTACGAAGACCGCATGTCGGGACCGATTGCGATACTCAGCCCGATGGTCCAGGAGATTTCGCGGTTCAGGCCGCCGGAATCGTCCCACGGTTTCAGCGATGCATAGCCACAGGTAGTCCGCGGCTCTTTTGCCGATCTAAAAACCAGCGGCCGACCTCAGTTGACCCAGGGGTCAGGCCGTTGCCGCAGCTTCCTGCGGAAGCGCCTTCGGCAGGCTGAGAGTGAAGACACTCTCACCGTCGTGGTGGTACCCGAGGTCACCGCCCATCAGCCGTGCGAGTTCACGCGATACCGTCAAGCCAAGCCCAACCGACGCGGTCACTCCAGGAGTCTGCCGGGCGCGGTAGTAGCGGTCAAAGATCATCTCTGCCTCGTCGGGCGGAATGGGAAGCCCTCGATCGCGCACCTCCACGTGGACGAACCCTCCCGAATCGAGAACGACAACACTGATCGGACTCGTCCCATAGCGGCGGGCGTTGACCAACAGGTTTCTGAGAATCTGCCGTATCCGGCCCGAGTCGGCATAGACCGCAGGCACCACACCAACAGTGTGGCAATCGACCTCTTCCTCCATGTCCAGACCACGCAAGGTGGTCTTGGCCTCGAGGTGTAGATCCACCGGTTCGACCGAAACCTTCAGGGATCCCGATTCTGCTCGGGCGGCCACCAGCAAGTCCTCAACAATCGTCGCCACTTCAATGCTCTGGTCGGAAATCATGCGGAGAAGGTCTTGCGCCTCGTCCTTGTTGAACTCGTCGTACGCATCGCTGAGTTCCGTTGAGAGGCCAACTACGGTCGTAAGCGGAGTCCGCAGCTCATGGCTGACTGTTGCAATCAGCTCATCCTTCGACTTCAGCGATCTCTCGAGCCCCCGCCGAGCAGTGTTCATTTCGGTTACGTCAACGACCGAGACGATGACCCGGCTCAGATCGGCCTCGCCAAACCGGCGCGGTACAGCCCAATGCAGCAAGCCGTCGATTTCGTTCCCCTGCACCGTGAATCCCTGTCGGACCTCAGTTGTGACGTGATCGATCCCGCTCCAGATTGCGTCGAACTGGTCGACCATTGACGGCAACGCATCTTCTGGGAAAGTCTCAGGCCGAAGTGGACCAACCAGATCGGCCGGATCGTCAACCTCGAGGAACGCTGCGGCAGCCCTGTTGACGCGAACAACTTCAATCAATCCCATCCCGTGGCTAAGGGCTTCAGGATTCTCGGCGAGATAGCGGCGTAGATCAGTCACTCCATCGGCCCGCAGCTCGCTCAACCAGGGACCAACCTTCGAAAAATCCTCTTCCCACAGCGATACCGGCGCCCTTTCGAAGACATTGAGGAATCGCGAAGCCGAGTCCATCGACCGGTCACGGATCCACCGCATGCCAAGCGAACTCGCCAGGAAGGCAGCTGCCGTCAAGACCCCTTCCATCAGGGCGATCCCGCTCCAGCCGTGCCAGAGAAGGTGGACGGCAAAAAGGAAACCTGTGTAGCCCGCTAGAAATCCAAAGGCGCGGCCGTGGAGGAACACAACGGAGGCGGCACCGGTGAAGACGACGACCAAAGAAGCAAACGAATGGAGCGCAGCAAGGCTGGTGCCCCACCCGGTGACAGCTACACCGACCGACGCCGCCCCGAGCAGGACGACGGCATTCTCCTTGCTTGTCGCAATCATGCCGACCGCCACGGCGACGGTGATCCAACAGTTGGCGGCGAGAAAGGCTACGCCGAGTTCTCCAAACCAGAGCCAGCCCACCGTCGCCAGTACGGCTGACGGCATGGATAACGCAAAAACAAGACGCACGAAAGGCGCCTGGACATCGGAGATGTCCAGGAGTGTGGACCCCGTATGAGGAACTAGCGAGAACACAATATGTCTGTCGGCACGCGACCACTCACAGTGAAGCAATAGCCTGATCTATTCACGGAGCGTGTTCGCCCGTTCTGCAAGACCCAAGCCGTGGGGCCGATGTCCCCCTTGCAGACGACCTTCTGATCCATAACGTATGAGTGAAGGAGTACTTGATGTATCGCATTATCGAAAGCGCCTTCATTGCACCGAGCGTAAAGCGGTTCACCGTCGATGCGCCCCAAGTCGCCAATCACTGGCAGGCGGGGCAATTCATCATCCTGCGCGTGGCCGAGGACGGGGAACGAATCCCACTGACGGTTGCTGCGGCTGATCGCAAGAAAGGCACCATCACACTGTTCGTGCAAGGCATCGGCAAAACGACCCAGTTGCTCAATATGAAGCAGACCGGCGAGTCGCTGGCCGACGTAGCCGGACCGCTCGGGAAGCCATCGGAGATCGAGGACTACGGCACCGCCGTTGTGGTCGGTGGTGGGGTCGGGACGGCGATCGCCTATCCGGTGGTAGCCGCGCTCCGCAACGCCGGCAACGATGTCGTTGCGATTGTCGGTGGGCGCAGCCGCGAGTACGTCCTCCTCGAGGAGGAACTGGCCGCAACCGGGGCCACCGTCGTCGCTTGTACCGACGATGGTTCACATGGCCGGCCCGGCTTTGTAACCGACGCGCTGGCCGACGTAATCGCCGAGAGCGAGGTCGACGTTGTATTCGCAGCCGGGCCTGTACCAATGATGCAAGCGGTAGCGGGGGTCACCCGGGCGCTTGCGATTCGTACCATCGCTTCGCTGAATCCGATCATGGTTGATGGAACGGGCATGTGCGGCGGGTGTCGCGTCGACGTTGGCGGCGAGACGCTATTCGCATGCGTTGACGGGCCCGAGTTCGATGCCCATCTTGTGGATTTCGGTCTCCTTGCTCGCCGCAACCAGGCATATCTCGACATCGAACGACACCAGCTCGACGATTTCCAACAGGCCTGCAAGGCGGAGACGGTATGACCCAGCCACTAACCAAGCGGGAGCGGATGAAGCTGGACCGGGTTGACATGCTCGAACGCGACGCTGCCGAACGAGCTCGTTCATTCGATGAGGTGAACCTCGGGTTCACTGCCGAAATGGCCAAGTTGGAGGCAATGCGGTGCCTCGAGTGTGCCAAGCCAAAGTGTGTGGACGGCTGTCCGGTCGGAATCGAGATCGACAAGTTCGTTCGGCTGGTGGCCGACGGTCAGATCGGGGCTGCGGCAGAGGTCATTCAACGCGACAACCTGCTTCCCGCCATCTGCGGACGTGTGTGCCCGCAGGAAAAGCAGTGCGAAGGGGCATGCGTTCTAGCCAAGAAGGAGCGACCGATCGCTATAGGCCACCTGGAACGGTTCGTGGCCGACTACGTCCGCAACGAAGGATTCGAGTATGTGACCGAACGCCCCGAGCCGAGCGGACAAAGCGTTGCTGTAATCGGGAGCGGCCCGGCGGGACTCGCGTGTGCCGGCGATCTCATCCAATCCGGTCATGCGGTGACGGTCTACGAAGCTTTGCACGAGCCCGGCGGGGTTCTCGTCTACGGGATCCCGGAGTTCCGTCTCCCCAAGGAAATCGTCAAGGCAGAAATCGCCGGTCTCGAGGAACTTGGAGTGCGGTTCGAGAACAACGCCATCGTGGGCCGCACCTATACGCTCGATGAACTGCTCGCAGTCAACGATGCTGCGTTTATCGGGGTGGGTGCCGGTCTCCCCCGCTTTCTCAACGTTCCGGGGGAGAATCTGATCGGCGTCTATTCGGCCAACGAGTTCCTCACTCGGGTAAACCTCATGAAGGCCTACCTGGAGTCCAATGACACCCCGGTGTTGAACGTGTCGGGCAAGCGGGTAGTGGTCTTCGGTGGAGGAAACACCGCGATGGCCGGGTGCTCTACCGCAGGACAGAGGACGAGATGCCGGCGCGACGCGAAGAGGTGCGTCACGCCCGCGAAGAGGGCATCCATTTCGACTTCCTGGTCTCGCCGACGGAACTCCACGGCGATGACGGTCTTCTAACCGGCGTCACTCTCCAGCAGATGGAACTCGGCGAGCCCGATGAATCGGGGCGCCGCCGCCCGCAACCCATCGCCGATGCAATGGACAGACTGGACACAGACCTTGCCGTCGTAGCGATCGGCAACGGCCCCAATCCGCTGCTCCTTTCGACCTGCCCGGATCTGGAGAGGACACGCTGGGGCACTATCGCCGTAGATGAGGAGACCGGTCGAACCAGCATGCCAGGCGTCTTCGCCGGCGGCGACATCGTAACCGGAGGCGCAACAGTGATCCTGGCCATGGGTGCCGGCCGTCGGGCTGCTGCCTCCATTGAAGCCTGGCTAACCGATGAGGAATGGGAGTTGCCCACTTCGTAGGAGCCGGGTGGTGTTCCCCCCGTTGAACTCCACGTTCGGTAGCCTGAGCAGATGAATGGACAGACGCCGGATTACTTGGGCCAAAACCGCACCGCATGGGATGCCGAAGCGCCCTCATACGTCGCAAGTGCAGAGCGCGCCTGGGCCGCAGAACCAAGCTGGGGCATCTGGGGGGTAGCCGAGGCAGAGCTCAACCTCCTTCCCAGGGTGGCCGGCAAGAGGGTGCTCGAAGCGGGCTGCGGGACAGCCTATGTGTCCGCCTGGTTGGCCCGCCGCGGTGCCGACGCTGTCGGGTTGGACAACTCGGCCGCGCAGTTGGCGACCGCGCAACGGATGCAACGAAAGCACGATCTCTCCTTCCCGTTGATCCAGGGTTTTGCGGAGGGGCTCCCGTTTCGTGATCAGTCCTTCGACCTGGTCGTATCCGAGTACGGCGCCGCGATCTGGTCCGACCCGTATCGATGGATCCCGGAAGCGGCCCGCGTTCTCCGACCCGGTGGCGAGCTGCTGTTCCTCGGCAACTCGACGCTGTTGATGCTGTGCACCCCAGACGGCCCTGAGACCCCGGCCCGGCCGATCCTTGAACGAGACTTCTTTGGGATGCACCGGTTCGAGTGGCCGGACGACGATCCCCCGTCCATTGAGTTCCACCTCGGACACGGTGACTGGATCAGATTGCTGCGGGCCAACGACTTTGAGATCCTCGATCTGGTCGAGATCCAGGCTCCCCGAGAGAAGAAGACTCGCTATGACTTCGTCAATGCAGACTGGGCGAGCCGCTGGCCATCGGAAGAAGTCTGGAAGGCCCGCAAGCTCTCAGTTCGCTCCCGAACTGCCTAGTCGGTTACTCCGGTTCCGAAGTAGATGCGCTCTCTCCGGCCCACGATCCTCGGATCGGGGATCCCGATGACGTTGGAGTTCTTCTCCGGATACTCGAGGGCGCTGAGCACATATCTCATGGTTGCCAGCCGGGCTCGCTTCTTGTCATCTGAGCGAACGACCGTCCAAGGGGCGCACGGAGTGTCGGTGTGTTCGAACATCGACTTCTTGACCGCCGTGTACTCATCCCATTTGCCAAGCGACTCGACATCGACGGGACTCAACTTCCACTGTTTCAGGGCGTCTTGCGAGCGGGACAGAAATCGGCGCAGTTGCTCTTCCCGGCTGACGGAGAACCAGAACTTGAATATCGTGATCCCGCTTTCGGCAAGCATCTCCTCGATCAGAGGTGCCTGCCGGAGAAAGATCTTGTGCTCCTCCGGAGTGCAGAAGCCCATGACCGGCTCGACGACTGCCCGGTTGTACCAGGAGCGGTCGTAGAAGACCATCTCGCCGGCGGTCGGCAGACGCTCGATGTAGCGCTGGAAGAACCATTGGCCCCGCTCGCTCTCCGTGGGCTTCGACAGCGCCACAACACGAGAACCACGGGGGTTGAGATGCTCGTTGAATCGCTTGATGGTCCCACCCTTGCCGGCGGCATCCCTCCCCTCGAAGATCATCAGGAGCCGCTGCCCGGTCTCCTTCACCCAATGTTGCACCTGCAGCAATTCGATCTGAAGCAAGCGCTTGTGTGCCTCGTACTCGGTGCGACCCATCTTGCGCCGGTATGGATAGGTGGGGCTGATCAGCTCTTTTCGAGATGCCTGCTCTATTCGAGATCGCAGGTCTGCGGATATCAGGCCGTCGGGTATCGGCAGAGCGGTATGCCGTGAAGTCATGACCATGGTGACAGCATAATTGCTGCCGTTTTCGTGGTGACATTTGCCGAGGAACAAAAGCAAAGGGAGGGAGCTTGCGCTCCCTCCCTTGGCATCAGATCTATGGGGTCAGCGGCGAGGACGAGCCTCGTTCACCCGAAGATCACGTCCGCCGAAATCACTGCCATCGAGTTCCTCGATGGCACGACGAGCCTCATCATCGTTTCCCATTTCAACAAAACCGAAGCCGCGGGAACGACCGGTCTCCCTGTCTGAGATGACCGCTGCCGAGTCGACCTGGCCGTATTGGCCAAAGGCTTCCTCGAGATCTGCAGCGACCGTGGAGAAGGGAAGATTCCCTACGTAGATGTTCATAACTGAGCCTATGCCCTTTACCCGTTCACACTCTGAAAACTGACTCGACCAAAACCCGGTGAACGCTAAATCGGGAAAGCGGGCGAGTCGCCGCGCTACTGGCAGGAGGTACGTTAGCTACCCCAAAACATGGTCGAGCGGGATCTCCAGAAATAGCCAAGCCGCGACGCAATATCATGGGGTCATGCCGGCGAACGTCACTCCCGCATACAAGGCAGCAGAAGCCGCCTTCCGGAAAGCCAGAGACCCGGAGGACCGGCTCGAATGCCTTCGCGAGATGTATCGCACAATCCCAAAACACAAGGGCACCGAACACCTCCGCGCCGACATCAAGACGCGGATGAAGGAACTCACCGACACCCTCGCCGGTCCCAAGAAGGGCGGCGCCAGAAGTGGCCCGCCGACGGTGATCCGGCCGGACGGCGCCGCCCAAGTCTCCATGCTGGGACCCCCCAACAGCGGCAAGTCAGCCCTGCACGCAAGGTTGACCGGGTCTCGTTCCTCTTCTGAGCCTTATCCCTTCGCCACCCAATTCCCGCAGCCGGGAATGATGCCCATCGACGATATCCACCTCCAGTTGATCGACCTGCCGTCAATCTCGCCCGAGCATCCGATTTCGTGGATTGGCAATGCGTTGCAGCCCGCCGACTGTTGCCTCCTCGTCGTTGATCTGGCGCATGCAGGCACGATTGACCGAGTTGCAGCACTACACGAGACCCTGGCAGAAC
>CBDUNF010000028.1:0-24630 GCA_965368515.1 uncultured bacterium | reverse complement strand
AATCGCGGTCGGCTTGCAGTGGACCACCTATGTGACTCTGGCCATGGGAATCACCGATACCCGGATCGCTGCGTCGATGTTCGCCATTCTGCAGACGATGGCCAACATCGGCATTGGCGCCGGAGAGGGGATAGCCACTGCGCTGTCCGACAACATCGGATTCTCGGCGGTGTTCCGACTGCTGGGTTTGGGTAGCGTCGCGATCATTCCCCTTTTGTTCTGGGTGACGAGCAAGTTCAAGAAGGTGTGGGCGCGCCAGGATGCTGCCGCGATTATCGGGAGTGATTGATGTTTGACCCAGTGGATGTACTGCAGCAGCTGATCCGGCTCGACACGACCAACCCGCCCGGCAACGAGTGCGCCGCGGTGCAGTTGCTGCAGGGGCTGATCGAGGAGGCGGGTATTGAGACCACCATTCTCAGCAAGGACCCCGACCGCCCAAACCTCATCGCCCGCATCGTGGGCCGCGATGACTACCACCCGTTTCTCATGCAGGGTCACGTCGATGTGGTGACCACGGCCGATCAGACGTGGGAACACGATCCGTTTGGTGCTGAAATCATCGACGGCTTCATGTGGGGGCGGGGCACGCTCGACATGAAGGGGGCTGTAGTGATGATGGTCCACGCATTCCTGAGACTCGCCGAGTCCGGGTTGCGTCCGGCCGGCGATGTGATTCTCGCCATCTTGTCGGATGAAGAGAACAGCGGTGCATACGGCGCCCGATTCCTTGTTGAGGAGCATCCCGAGTTGTTCAGCGGCGTGAAGCACTGCATCGGTGAGTTCGGTGGTTTCACTTTCCCTATCGGCGGCACACGTTTCTACCCGATTCAGGTGGCGGAGCGTCTCGGCATCAGGTACGAGCTCACAATCACCGCCGAGGGTGGGCACGGGTCGATGCCCCGGCGTGGCGCGGCCATGGCGAGGCTGGGCAAGATGCTGACGGCCATCGACCGCAAGCGCATGCCTGTCCACATCAGCGCAGCGACCCGGCTCATGGTCGAGGGGATGGCCGAGCACACCACAGGCGCCAGCCAAAAGGTGTTGCGGATGCTGCGCAACGAGCGGACCGCCGATGCCGCTCTTCGCCTGCTCCCCGGGCAACTCGGCGTCATGGAACCGCTCTTCCGCAACACGGTCAGCCCCACGATCGTGCGTGGCGGGAACAAACACAACGTCATTCCCGCTGAGGTGACCGTTACCCTCGATGGCCGCATGGTGCCGGGGAGCACACCCGAAGAAATGACGGCAGAACTGCGCCACGTCATTGGTCCTGACATAGCCATCGCCTATACCGTCGACGGCGAGCCGGGCCCGGCGGAGCCGGATCTGGAGCTTCTCCCGCTGCTTGCTGGCGTCATTCGCCGTCATGATCCGGAGGCCGTGCCCGTCCCGTTCCTGATGCCCGCAGTCACCGATGGTCGTTGGTTCGCCGAGCTGGGTATCCAGTCATACGGGTTCACGCCGCTTCTGCTGCCGGAAGGGTTCGAGTTCCAGAAACTCACCCACGCCGCTAATGAGCGCGTTCCGGTATCCGCAATCAACGCAGGGGCCGAGATGATGTTCGACTTGCTCAATCGATACCCAGGTCTGGAGCCGGCTGTTCTCGACGATTCGCTGGACCGCTAGTCTCTCTGGAGACCCGAGATTCCCTGCGGAGGCATGGTGTACGACGTCGTAATCATTGGTGGTGGCCCGGGCGGCTATGCGGCCGCTCTGTACGCACACAACTTCAATCTCAGAGTTGCCCTAGTCGAGAAGGAACGAGTCGGTGGTACCTGTCTCATCCGAGGCTGCATCCCGGCGAAGTCGTGGTTGAAGACGGCCGAGGTATACGCCCACGTCAAGAAGGCTGCGGACTTTGGTGTCATCGTTGGTGAGCCATCCTTGGATTGGGAGGCGGCTCTAGCCCGCAAGAACAAGATCGTGGATGGTCTGGTCAAAGGGCTCGGTGGTTTGCTGAAGTCACGCGAGGTGGACGTGTTCAACGGCTACGGTCGGCTGGCGAGCGGCGGTGTCGAAGTCACCTCCGAGAGCGGCGAGGTGCAGCGTCTCGAGGCCCGAAACGTCATCGTGGCCACCGGCTCCAAGCCGCGGTCGATCCCCGGATACGAGTTCGACGGGAATCGCGTTGTCTCGAGCCGGGAAGCCTTGGACTGGACCGAGCGTCCCGATCGTGTGGCGATCATCGGCGCCGGTGCTATCGGCAGCGAGTTTGCGCTCATCCTCGGTTCGACGGGGTCCGAAGTCCATCTGTTCGAGATGCTCGATCAAGTCATTCCCGGGGCAGAGCCCGAAGCCGGCAAGGCCCTGGCCCGCGAAATGAAGAAGAAGGGCATCAAGGTTCGTACCGGCGTAGGTGTCGGACCGGCCGAGGTCCATGACGACAAGGTCGTTGTGCCATTCGAGGGTGACTACGTCGACGTCGACAAGGTGCTTGTTGCAGTCGGACGGGCTCCGGTCACCGAAGACATCGGGTTGGAGACAACCAAGGTGCGTACCGAGCGAGGGTTTGTCCACGTCGACCTGAACACGATGATGACCGACGAACCCAATATCTACGCCGTTGGCGACATCGTCGCTGGGACACCCCAGCTCGCCCATGCAGGCTTTGCCGAGGGCATCGCCGCGATCACGCATATCGCAACCGGCGAAACCGCTCCCGTCGATTATCGAGCGATCCCGCTGGTTGTGTACACCGATCCCGAGGTGGCGACCGTTGGCCTAACCGAGGCTGCGGCTCGTGAAGCCGGATACGACGTGGCGGTCCACGACCACGGGATGCGTGGCGTCGGGAGGGCCATCATCCAGGGTGAAATCGGTGGTCTGGTGAAGATCGTGAGCGAGGTCGACGGCCCGATCCTGGGCGCCACTGTCGTTAGTCCCGGAGCCGGTGAGCTGATTCACGAACTCATGTATGCCGTGGCCTGGGAAGCGCTCCCGGCTGAAGCTGCTGCGTATATCCACGCCCATCCAACAATTTCAGAAGCGATCGGTGAAACGCTGCTCTCCGCAGCCGGTCGCAGTTTGCACTGAGGAAGAAGGAGACCGCTGAAATGGCGACCACTGTCGAGATGCCCCAATTGGGCGAGACCGTAACTGAAGGCACGATCCTCAGCTGGGCGAAGAAGCCCGGTGACACCATCGCTGCAGATGATGTCCTGCTGGAGATTTCGACCGACAAGGTCGACACCGAGATTCCGTCGCCGGTGGCTGGAACCATCCTCGAGATTCTCGTCCCCGAGGGTGAGACCGTCAGCGTGGGGACTCCGCTCGCTGTCATCGGCGAGGCCGGTGAGAAGGTTGAAGCCGCTCCGGCACCTGTAGCGGAGCCCGTCGCCGCAGCCCCGGCTCCCGCCCCTGAACCTGCTCCCGCCCCTGAACCTGCTCCGGCACCAGCGCCAGAGCCGGCCGCGGTTGCTTCTGCCCCGCCGCCGCCTCCTCCAGTGATGCCCGCCGCGTCTGACGACGCGCCGAAGCGTTCCGTGCTCTCGCCGGTCGTTCGCAAGCTTGCGGCCGAGAACGACGTTGACCTGGCCCTGGTGACGGGGACGGGTGACGGTGGACGGATCACTCGCAAGGACGTGAGCAAGTTCATCGAGGCCCGGCAAGCCGGAACACCTCCACCGCCTCCTGCGGCTCCGACGGCCGAGGTCACTTTCGAGCCAGCGCCGACGGCAGCTCCCGCAGCGCCGATGCCGACTCCAGCCCCGGCCGCCGCCCCGGCTGCGGCCCCGCCCGCACCAGTTCCCGCGGCCACCGCACCGGCAGCAGCCCCACAACCGGAGACGCCTACGCCGGTGGCGGTGCCCGAGGCGACACCGGCAGCCTCCGGTGCCGATCGCACAGAAGCGATGCCACGGTTGCGCAAGGTCATCGCTGAGAACATGATCAACGCCAAGCGAACTGCAGCCCATGTGTGGACCTCCGTTGAGGTGGACTACGAGCGGGTCGAGCGGGTTCGTCAGGCCCACAAGGCCGGATGGAAGGCTCGTGAAGGTTATTCGCTCACATACATGCCGTTCATCGCCAGAGCGACGATTGATGCTTTGGGGGCCTACCCGGTAGTCAACAGCTCATTTGATCTCGAGAACGCCACTCAGACATTCCATAACTCGGTTGGTCTTGGTATTGCAGTTGACCTCAATGAGGGTGGACTGGTTGTCATGAATATGCCGGGTGCTGATGGCCTCGGTCTCACCGGTCTGGCCCGCGGGATCCGTGGTGTTGCCGACAAGGCCCGCGGCGGCAAGCTCGAGCTCAACGACCTCTCGGGTAGCACCTTCACAATCACCAACCCCGGTCCCTTCGGCTCGTTCATGTCGGCACCCATCATCAATATCCCGAATGTGGCGATCTTGTCGACGGACACAGTGACAAAGCGGGCAACGGTCGTCACCCAGCCAGATGGTTCGGATGCGATCGCGATCCGGCACATCGGCTACCTCGGTCTGACCTGGGACCACCGGGTGTTCGATGGATCCACTGCGGTGCTGTTCCTACGCCGGATCAAGGAGAACTTGGAGACCTGGGATTGGGACCAGGAACTGGCGTGACCGAAGGGCAGATGCGGGTCCGCTGGCTGGGGCGGCTGCCCTATGCGGAAGCGTGGGATCTGCAGAAGGCGTTCTGGGAAGGACGAGTCGGCGGCCGCAGTGTCGACGACTATTTGCTCATGCTCGAGCATCCGCATACGTATACGGTTGGTCGCAATGGTGACGGCTCGAACCTATTGATCCCTGAGGCTGACCTGAGCGAGATCGGTGCCGAGATTCACCATGTCGATCGAGGTGGCGACATCACCTATCACGGGCCAGGGCAACTGGTCGGGTATCCGATTTTCGCCGTTCCTCACCTGCCCAAGGGCTACGACATGGTCGGGCATGTTCGCCGGCTCGAGGCGACCATCATCGCCACGCTAGGCGACCTAGGCATCGACGCCTGGGCCGAAGAGGGTCTCACCGGCGTATGGACCGCGCGGGGCAAGATCGCAGCCATCGGGGTTCGCGTGGCCCGCGGCGTCTCTATGCACGGCTTCGCCATCAATGTGGAGCCCGATCTGAGTTACTTCGGCAGGATTGTTCCCTGCGGTATCGCTGATCGCGCCGTCACCTCCATCTCTGAGGTTCTGGGTGAGTCGATCAGCATTGAGGCCGTCGTCGAGGCGCTGATCCCGCAGGCTGCCACCGTGTTCGGCCATGCCGAAACCGAGGTCCAGCTTGGGGCGTTTGCTCGAGGGTCGAGCCGAGAACCGTTCGACGTCGATCAGATGGTCTCAGCCGGCGTGTTCTCCGGTCGGAATCCAACCGAGGTACCGATCGCCATCAACGGGCTCCTGCCGGGAGAGCCGCGGCGTCCGGAGTGGATGCGGATCAAGGCGGATATCTCCTCCGATGGGTATCGGGAAGTGCGCCGTCTGATGCGGAGCAAGGAACTGAATACCGTATGTGAGGAGGCGGGCTGCCCGAACATCTACGAGTGTTGGGCATCGGGTACCGGGACGCTGATGCTGTTGGGGGAGAAGTGCACGCGGGCCTGCGCATTCTGTGACGTTCAGACCGGCAAGCCGGGTGCCGTCGATCTGGGCGAGCCGCTACGGGCCGCCGAGGCGGTGGCTGCAATGGGCCTGCGGCATGCAGTCCTCACGTCGGTCAATCGTGACGATCTCGAGGACGGCGGTTCGGCGATCTTTGCCGAAACGATCAATCGGATCCGGGAGCTTGTTCCGGATTGCGACGTCGAGGTCCTCATCCCGGACTTCAAGGGCGACCCAACTGCTCTCGAAACTGTGATGTTTGCCAAGCCCGCAGTGCTCAACCACAACACCGAGACGGTGCTGCGGCTCCAGCGCGATGTGCGCACCGCTGCGAATTACGGACGATCCCTCACACTGCTGGCTCGGGCGAAGTGGATCAACCCGGCCGGCACCGTCAAGTCCGGCCTCATCGTTGGCATGGGTGAGACGGAGGCTGAGATCATCTCGACGCTCACGGATCTCCGTACGGTTGGAGTTGACCTTGTCACTATCGGGCAGTATCTGCGGCCAACCCCTCGCCACCGTCCGGTTCACCGCTACGTACATCCCGATGAATTCGCCCGCTATGCGGCCGCAGGGACCCGGTTGGGTATCTCGCACGTCGAGTCCGGCCCGCTGGTCCGTTCGTCATATCACGCTCGGGAATCACTGGAGACAGCACTGCAATGACGACTTTCGACTTCGCCGCTCGTATGGAGCGTGCTCGCACCGAGATGGCCGCTCGCAACGTTGATGCTCTGCTGGCTTCGCTCGGGTCGGAGCTTCCGTATCTGACCGGATACGAAGCCATGCCCCTCGAGCGCCTCACGATGGCCGTTGTGCTCCAGAGCGGAGATACCGCGCTCGTCGTCCCTGAGCTCGAGGCGCCACGGGTCGAGCCTTTACCCGGCGTGTTCAGTATCCACCCATGGGGGGAGACCGAGGACCCGATTGCGCTCGTCAAGGACCTGTTGGGGGATGCGGGCTCCGTCATGATCGGCGACCATACGTTGGCCGTCTTCCTCCTCGCACTGCAGGGGCAGATGCCAAGCGTTTCGTTCTTATCGGCCCGGCCGCTGACGGAAGCGCTTCGGGTCATCAAGGAGCCGGCGGAAGTCGACTTGTTGCGAAGGGCAGGGGCTTCGGCTGATGTCGTCGCTGGTCTGCTCGCAAGGCACCGCTTCGCGGGGAAGACCGAGAGCCAGGTGTCTCGCGAAGTTGCCGACATGTTGGAAGCAAACGGTACTGATGTGGCCGGGTTCTCCATTGTGGCCTCGGGTCCGAACGGTGCCTCTCCCCACCACGAGCCGGGCGACCGGGTCATCGGCCAGGGCGATGCGGTGGTTGTCGACTTCGGTGGGACCGTCGGTGGGTACGGCTCAGACACCACGCGCATGTTCCACGTCGGCCCGCCCGCGACGAAGTACCAGGAAGTTCACGACGTTGTCCACGCTGCCCAGAAGGCCGGCGTCGCCGCGGTCGCCCCCGGTGTAACCGCTGAGTCGGTCGATGCCGCTGCGCGCAAAGTGATCACCGACGCGGGGTATGGGGAGTTCTTCATTCACCGCACGGGCCACGGAATCGGACTCGACGGGCACGAGGCCCCCTACATCATCGAAGGCAATCAGCAGATTCTTCAGCCGGGAATGGCCTTTTCTATCGAACCCGGCATCTACCTTCCCGGCGAATTTGGTGTGCGTATCGAAGACATTGTGGTCTGCACCGGGGACGGCGCCGAGCGCCTCAACAAGTCACCGAGAACTGTTGCCATCGTCGAATAGCGATGACGTACGGTGCGCTAGATCACGCCTCGATGGGCACGGAATCGGATTGCGGATCAGGCGTGAGTTCGGCCTTGCCGAACTCGAACCTGCCGTTTGGGCTCGCGCCTCGATGGGCACGGAATCGGATTGCGGATCAGGCGTGAGTTCGGCCTTGCCGAACTCAAACCTGCCCTTCGGGCAGGCGGCTACAGTTTGCCAGGATTGCTAATCGATTACCCATGGAGGAATCGTGAATAAGGACATTGAACAGCTGGCGGCGAATGCGATCAGAACGCTTTCGATAGATGCTGTCCAGCGGGCCAACTCCGGGCACCCCGGAGCCCCCATGGGCATGGCGGACATGGCCGTGGTCCTCTGGAGCAAGTTCCTTCGGGTCGATCCCAAGAATCCCAGCTGGGAGAACCGCGATCGTTTTGTCCTATCCGCAGGGCACGCTTCGATGTTGCTCTACTCGATCCTCCATCTCTCCGGGTTCCCGATCAGCATCGAGGACATCAAAGACTTTCGACAATGGGACTCGAAGACACCGGGCCATCCCGAACTGGATGTGCCTGCCGGTATTGAACTGACCACCGGTCCGCTGGGCCAAGGATTCGCAACTGGGGTGGGCATGGCTATCGCAGAAGCGAAGCTCAACCAGCGATTTGGATCGGAACTCATCGATCACCGCACCTTTGGGTTCGTTTCCGACGGCGATCTTATGGAGGGTGTTGCCGCAGAGGCCGCTTCATTGGCGGGGCACCTGGCGCTTGGCAAGCTCATCTACCTCTACGACGACAACGACATCACCCTGGTCGGGCCGAAGTCGTGGTCGTACAGCGAGGACACCGCAAAGCGCTTCGACTCCTATGGCTGGCAGACGTTGGCGGTAAATGGTCATGATCAGAGTGCAATTGCCGAGGCCATCGAGGCCGCCCTGGCGGACGGCGAACGACCGTCACTGATCTCGTGCAAGACGCACATCGGGTTTGGTAGCCCCAACAAGCAGGACTCTGCGTCGGCGCATGGTTCGCCGCTCGGGGTTGACGAGGTGAGACTCGTGAAAGAGTCGCTCGGCTGGGACTACGAGCCGTTCCACGTTCCGGCTGAGGTGTACGGCTACTTCACCAAGGCACTCGATGATCGCCGTCAAGAAGCCAGCGAGTGGGAGCGTAGCCTCGAGATGACACTCGCCGGCAATGCCGATCTTGCCGCTGCCTGGCGCAAGCACTTCGACGCCGATCCGATCTCGGTTCCGATTCCGGAATACGCCGATGGCGCCAAGGTTGCCACCCGGGCGATCTCGGGTGACGTGATCAACGCGTTCGCAGATGAGCGGCCCGATATCGTCGGAGGCTCGGCGGACCTGGCCTCGTCGAACAACACGCTGATCAAGTCTTCGGGCGACTTCTCGGCCGAAGACCGGTCCGGGCGCAACATCCGGTTTGGGGTGCGGGAGCACGCTATGGGTGCGATCGTTAACGGCATCACCGTGCACGGCGGCATGAGAGCGTTTGCGGGCACCTTCCTCACGTTTGCCGACTACATGCGGGGTGCGATTCGCCTCGGCTCCCTAATGGGGATCCCGAGCGTCTGGGTGTTCACCCACGACTCGATCTTCCTGGGCGAAGACGGCCCCACGCACCAGTCGATCGAGCATGTCGCATCACTACGAGCAATCCCGAATCTGTGGGTCATCCGGCCCGGCAACGCCGCAGAGGTGGCCGGGGCATGGGAAGTAGCCCTCAACCGCCTGGAGGGGCCGACCGCCCTCATCCTGACCAGGCAGGGTTTGCCGACCGGAGATGCGACGGCGGTGCCTGTCGCCAAGGGTGGCTACGTCGTCCGCGACGGCGTCGACGCTGTCGTCGTTGCGACCGGGTCGGAGCTCGAGATGGCCCTCGGCGCCGCCGATCTTCTCGAGGGCGAAGGCAAGTCCCTACGAGTCGTCTCGATGCCGTGCCGCGAAGCGTTTGCAGCTCAAGACGCCACATATCAGGAAAGTGTGCTCGGTGCCGATCTGCCGATTGCCTCGGTGGAAGCCGGCACGACGTTCGGCTGGGGCGAGATAGTGGGCCGCAGTGGATTGTCGATCGGCATCGATCACTTCGGGGCTTCTGCTCCTGCCGGTGTGCTTGCCGAGGAGTTTGGTTTCACCGCAGCGAAGGTGGCCGACAAGCTCCGGGCCTGGCTTAGCTAGGTGGACGTAACTCCGGCGCTAGTCCTCGCTATGTGGACCGCAGGCATGGCGGGTGGTGCTGCCGTTGTTTCCCGGTTGGCCATCGTCGGCCCGGGTTACACCTGGTTGCTGTCCGCCGTCGTCGTCGTGGTGGGCGGCGCGACCGCGCTTGCTGGGACCGGCATCGTCGGCCTACTGGCAACTGCGGGGGCTCTCACCGCAGGTGTCGTCGCCAAGCGGCACGATGTGGCTGCGATGCTGTTCGCCGTTGCCGCTCTCGGTCATCTGATCGTGGCGATGGACGAAGGCGGTGTGATCCAAGCTGTGACCGGAACGCTTCTGCTGGGGGCGATGACCAGCGAGATGCTTCTCGGGCACTGGTTTCTCGTGGACCCGCAGTTACCACGGTGGGCGTTGCAGCGCCTGGCCGTCGCCGCCGGTATCGGGCTGGTCTCGGATCTTGCCGTCCTGGGTGTGCTTGGTGCCTTTGGTTCCGGTGAAGGTGTGATGATCGGCGCGCTGGTGGCGCTGAGTGTCATGACCGGACTGCTGGTGGTGGCTGTCTGGTTCTCGCTAAAGGAGCCTTCCTACTCAGGGGTAATGGCTGCAACCGGGCTTTCCTACCTTGGCGTGCTAACCACATTCGGCGTCGTTGTGGTCGGCCGCTTGCTGGTTGCGGGTCTGTAGGATCGGCGGGTGAAGATCTACACGCGCAAGGGTGATGACGGGACTACCGGTCTGTTCTACGGGGGTCGCGTTGCCAAGGACTCGTCGGGACCAGTTGCCTACGGTGACATCGACGAGACCGGCGCATGCCTCGGTGCGGCCCGAGCCGAAACAGAGCCCGATTCCGAACTGAACAACGAGCTACTGCGGCTGCAACGCAGCCTATTCATCGTCGGAGCGGAACTGGCTACGGCTCCAGCCAACCATCACAAGCTTGTTGACGGGGAAACCCGGGTGACGGCTGCCATGGTGATCGAGCTCGAGAGCGCCATCGACAAGATCGAGGAGGAACGGGGGATGCCAACGGTGTTTCTCGTCCCCGGCGGGAATCGTCTTGGGGCTGCCCTCGACGTTGCCCGCGCCACGGCCCGTCGTGCAGAACGAAACGCCGTCGCCCATGTCCGTCAGGGCGGCTACGAAGACAGCCACGTTCTGGCCTACCTCAACCGACTTACCGACTACCTCTTCATGCTCGCTAGAGCCGCGGAGGAGACCTGGACGCCAAGCAAGGAGACCAATCCGTAATGGACATCATCGTCAAGCCCGACCTGGGAGAGGCCAGCGCCGATCTCGTCGTTCTTCCTGTCTACAAAGACCGCACCTGGGGTCCAGGCGCCGCAACGATCGCTGACAGTCTCGGGGAGTGGCTGGATTCTTATCTCGACGGAGTCGACTTCACCGGCAAGGTGGGCCAGACGGCCGCAGTGCCCGGTACCGGCGCCTTTGGTCGCGTGCTTTTTGTGGGTCTTGGCGATGAGGCAGACGCCGACGTGTTGCGCAAAGCTTCCGGTATCGCCGGGCGTGCGGCGATGCGCTACGAGAGCGTGGCAACGACGCTCAGTGAGATTGACATCGATGGTGCGGTTGATGCCGTTGCATACGGCTTCATGCTCGGCCAGTACCGGTTTGGCAAATATCTGTCGAAACCGAAGCTTTCAAAGACCACGGAACTCGTGTTGATCGGCAGCGACGATGCGGGCGAAGTTGCCCATGCCGAGGCTGTGGTGGCCGGGGTTGCAATGGCCCGAGACCTCATAAACGAACCGGCTGGCGGCAAGAAGCCAGAAGTGCTTGCCGATATCGCCATCGAAATGGCAGGTGAGCTAGGTATCGATATCACGGTGTACGACCGGGATCAGATCGAGGCCGAGGGGTTCGGGGGAGTGTTCGCAGTTGCCCTTGGCGCGACTAATCCACCGCGGATGGTGGTCATGAATTACCGCCCCGACGGCGCCGACAAGACACTGGCGCTCATCGGCAAAGGCATCGTCTTCGACAGCGGTGGATTGTCAATCAAGCCGGCCGCCGGCATGGAGACGATGAAGACCGACATGTCGGGAGCGGCATGTGTGTTTGGTGCGATGAAGGCTATTGCCACTCTGGGCTTGAAGGTCAACGTGACCGGTATCACGCCACTCACTGAGAATATGACAGGTGGCGCCGCCCAGCGCCCCGGGGACATCTATACCGCTCGCAACGGCAAGACCGTCGAGGTTCTCAATACCGACGCCGAGGGGCGCCTGGTGCTGGGTGACGGGCTCTCGCTGGCTGCGGAGAGCAAGCCTGATCTGATGATCGACATCGCGACTCTGACCGGGGCCTGCATGGTGGCGCTCGGGCCCAAGGTGGCCGGTCTCTTTCCCTCCGATGATGATGCTTCAGCCCAGGTTGAGGCAGCCGCACGGCGGGCCGGTGAGAAGGTGTGGCGGATGCCCATGGAGAAGGAGTACCGCTCGAAGTTGGATTCGCCGATTGCCGACCTCAAGAACATCGGCGACCGTTACGGCGGCGCCATCACTGCTGCGCTGTTCCTGGCAGAGTTCACCGACGATCTGCCGTGGGTTCATCTCGACATCGCCGGTCCGGCTCGGGCCGACGGCGACGATGGGTACATCGCAAAGGGCGGCACGGGGTTCTCGGTGGCAACATTGGTAGCGGTGGCCGAGGACATGCAACCTGCCTAATTGCAGCGAATTGATGTAGGTAACCCTGCGTAGTGGTAGTTACCGGTGGCCGACAGGGTGCTCCCGACGACGACGTGTCTCGGAAGTGCCCTGTTTTGTTGACTACGCACCCACTATAGAAGTCAGCATCCTGCGCCTAGGGCCAAAGGTCCCAACCCATAATGGGCCTTTGTCGGCTACTT
This sequence comes from uncultured bacterium, assembly GCA_965368515.1. GTDB lineage: Bacteria > Actinomycetota > Acidimicrobiia > Spongiisociales > UBA5794 > JAAETI01. The sequence continues at coordinate 12,301 of CBDUNF010000028.1, read as the reverse complement.
TCCGCAGTTGATTCTCTCAAGCGCCCCTCAAAACGGACCGATACGGAGCGTGTTCACAACAACTACGCACTGTAGGGGATCGGATAATGGCTGCGCTGGCCTCACGAATCAGTTCGATATTCTTGACCACACTGATGGTCGTTGCGGTGATGGCGCCGAGCGCTTCCGCCGCCTCACACGAGAGCGACGCCCTCGCTCTCCTCAACTCCGAGCGGGCCGCCGCCGGGCTGGCACCACTCTCGATGCACGCCGACCTCACCGACGACGCCTTGGCGTGGTCGCGACACATGCAACAGCAAGGATCCCTCTCGCACAATCCGAGCCTCTCCTCAGTGACCTCCGGCTGGGACAAGCTCGGGGAGAATGTGGGTCTTGGCACAAGCATCTCCGCATTGCACACCGCCTTCATGAACTCGTCCAGCCATCGCGGCAACATCCTCGGTGACTACGACTCTGTCGGGATTGCCGTTGTCGAAGAGACGTCGTCGAAGCTGTGGATCACAGTTGTCTTCATGAGGTCGCTCGACGCGACGCCGGTCACGCCGGCCGTCGAGGACCCGGAGCCCTACGCCGAGACCCAGCCTACGGTCGACAACGGACAGCCAGTGGCCAATCAAGCGACCACCCGGGTGGCTACCGTGGCATCAACGCCGGCCCCCGCTCCCCAGAAGCCGGCGAAGGTCATCTACGTCCAGTCCGGCGTCGCCCCGACCGCGTATTAGCAGTACTCGGCCTCTGTTTTCAGGTCCGGCGGGCTTCCCTCATCCCCGCAGGCCGGACACTCTGTGTTGCGGGCCAGGCGCATTGTGTGCGTTGATTGATCAAGAGCGTCATAGGTGAGCAGGCGCCCAAGCAGCGGGTCGCCAAGCCCGAGTATGAGCTTGAGCACCTCGGTGGCCTGCATAGTGCCGATTACGCCGGGTAGAACCCCAAAGACACCCGCTACCGCACAGTCAGGGGCAAGATCGGCTGGGGGCGGATCGGGGAAGACGCACCGGTAGCACGCCGTTTCGTACGGTCTGAAGACGGCGACCTGACCTTCGAAGCGGAACACCGAGCCGTGGACGACCGGTGTCAACAGGTGCATCGATGTGTCATTGATCAGATACCGGGTTGCGAAATTGTCTGTTCCGTCTACGACGATGTCGTAGCTCGACAGGATCTCGATCGCGTTTTCGGAGCTCAAACGAGTCTGGTGGGTTACAACCTTGACATCGGGGTTTATGCCCCCAAGGGTGGCCGCGGCCGATGTCGTCTTTGGCGTCCCCTCAGCGGCAGTGGTGTGCAGGATCTGGCGTTGGAGGTTCGAGAGCTCTACAACGTCGGCGTCGACCAACCCGATCGTACCGACGCCTGCTGCGGCTAGGTAGAGGGCGGCTGGCGAGCCCAAACCGCCGGCACCGACAATAAGAACCTTGGCGTCGATGAGTCGCTGTTGGCCGGTCACTCCCACGTCGGGCAGAACGATGTGACGTGCGTACCGGCGCCGCTGCGTCGCGGTGAGGGTGCTCTCCGACACGGTGGGGTAGCCGAGGGCCATCCACTGCCTGATTCCTCCTGCCAACGAGACCACATTGGTGAATCCGGCGTCTTCGAGGGTGGCGGCGGCGATCGCAGAACGCTCGCCGACAGTGCAGTAGAGAACGATTCGTTGGTCGTTGCTGCTGACGAGCGAATCCACGCGCCGGCTCAGTTCACCCATTGGCACACCAACGGCGTTGGGTAGTTGGCCGATGTTCCACTCGTGCGGTTCGCGAACATCGATGACCACGCCGTCTTCGATGTCGAGGTCTGCTGCGCCTATTTCGGTGATGCGGGTCTTGGCGGCGAGAAGCAGCCGCAGGTAGTCGTTCATTGTGCGTCTAACCGTAGTTGGCGCTGCAGTGGGATAGAACGTCCGCTCAGACGGTGATGGCGGAGACCAGCTGGGGGAAGACGGTCCCGGCCTTCCCTTCGAGCCAGAGTGACGCCAGGCTGTCGAGGTCGGTCGGTGAGTTGTTGATGATGATGAAGACATCACCCCGTGATGCGATCTCGAGTGGGATATACGCCGCCGGATAGACAGAGAGGCTGGACCCGATCGCAACAACGGCGTCGGCCTCGGCAGCCCACTCGTTTGCCTGCATCAGCTGGCTCTGCGGCAGCACTTCGCCAAAGAACACGATCGTCGACTTCAGGATTCCGCCGCAATAGTCGCAATGCGGATCGAGGTCGCCGTTCGTCCATCGCTTCTCGATCTCGTCGGGATCGTGCGGTGCACCACATTGGAGGCATGCAATGCCGTCCCCGTTGCCATGTAGCTCGGCGATGGCTTCTTGGGGGAGGCCGGCCGCCTGGTGGAGCCCATCGATGTTCTGGGTCACACATCCGACGAGCTTGCCGGACTTCCACAGTTCGGTAACGGCCGTGTGGGCCATGTTGGGCTGGGCATTGCCGAACATCTTGGGGAATCGGGTTTGCCAAGCGCGGATCCGTGCTTTCGGATCCCGCACATACCGGTCGAGTTGGAAGTCCTCCGGCGAGAGCTTTGTCCAGATGCCATCGGTGCCGCGAAAGTCCGGGATTCCCGACTCAGTCGAGATTCCTGCGCCCGTAAACACCAAGATCTTCTTGGAGTCGAGCAGTAGACGTGCGGCATAGGCAAGATCCTGGCTCATTCCCCCAGGATACCGGAAGCCCCCGCTGACCAAGAAAACGCGGTCTCGGCAACATCGAAGAGGTGTCGTCGTCGAGTAGCCGAAGGGCAACTGGTGGCAAGGACCTGCCCTTTATCGTGTTGCTTTGCACACCCAGTGGCTGGTGCCGCCGTTCTCCAGCAACCAGGCGGCTACCGCGATGTTCGCGAACGGATCGAACACGTCAGCGTCGGCCCATCCGGCGGCGGCGGCACGTTCCGGCCACAACCGAGCTAGGTGTTGGAATAGCCCGCTAGCCGAGCTGTTCGGGTTCTTGGCGTTCGGGTCGCCGCGTGACTCGCATTCCATGATCCGGAGCGCCCAGTCCACGCGGTCCTCGGGGAAGTAGGTGTCGACCACGGGCCGCCATCGTTCTGTCCCAGGTGAATTCGCCTCGAGCGTCAGCGTATGGGCCGTTGATCTTGCGCAGTTCGGCAAGCAAGACCTCCTGCTCTGCTTCGGCGATGGCGAGCTGTTCGGATCGGTAGTTGTCCCGTGCCTGGCGCAGTTCGACGGTTTCGACTGCGGCGGCGGGTGTCGCCATCGAGGTGAAAGCGATCGCGGTTGCGATCAGTGTTGTCTTTGTTGATCTATTCATTGCACGCATCGGCTAGGGGTCAGTTACCAAGTGGGTCGGGCAAACGCAATTGCCCAAAGAAAGACCCGGCGATGATCGCCGGGTCCGGGCGTCATGTTAGGCGTGAATCAAGCTTTAGCTGTCGTTCTTGGGTGTTGTCGTCTCAGGTCGGGGGGGAGCAGCCTGGTCTGGATGACACTGAGCGGTGGGATCTTCGTGCGCACGAAGACGTGGCCTTTGTGGGTGTGTGCGAGACCGGCTCGGACGAGGACGTGGAGATGAGTGGGACGGCGGAGGGAGCGGCCGCGGGTTGCGGCGGTGGCGAGTCGGAGCAGGTCTGCGACCGCTCCCGGGCCGATTGTGGCGGTCCAGTAGAGGCGTACATACGGGTGTGTTGCGGAGAAATAGGCGTCATCGTCATCGGCCCAGTCCCACGGGATGGGCTTGATGACGGCTCGTTGTTGTGCGGTGGGGCGGAGGTGGTTCGCGGCAGCACCCGAGGGAGGCGCTGGTTCCACAACGGAGGACGGGTTGTCGTGGTTCTCGGGTGCTGCCGTGACTTGATCCATGACAAAGTAATAACAAATATCGTAAAGCATCGTCAATAGGTCTGTCGTGAGAACGCGAAAAGAACGCAGAAACAAGCAGCGGGTCTAGCATTCCCTAGGAACCCGACCTGGTGCATCATGGGTCCAACTCGGATGGAGCACAGCCGTCTGGCAATGACGGGAAGGGGTGTCGTTCTAGCCGCTCTGCTCGTCGGCGCTTGCGCCACTCCGGCTCAAACTCGATTGGGCTCAGGGTCGCTCCGACTTCGCCTTAATCGCCAGCGTCCAGTTCCATAGGCGCCCGGCGCTAGACCGCCTCGCCTGTCTGGACGCGCCACAGCGCCGCGTACAGGCCGTTCATCTCGGCCAACTCCTCGTGCGTGCCTGACTCGACGATCCGCCCGTGCTCCATCACATAAATGGCGTCGGCGTGGCGGATGGTTGACAGTCGGTGGGCGATCACGACGGTTGACCTGTCTATCACCAGTTTCGCCAACGATCGCTGGATCGCCGCTTCGGTTTCGTTGTCCACCGATGAAGTCGCCTCATCCAGGATGAGAATCGGTGGGTCGAGCAGCACCGCCCGAGCGATGGACAGACGCTGCCGCTGTCCACCAGACAGCTTCTGGCCCCGCTCGCCGACGATCGTGTCGTAGCGCTCGGGGAGATCATCGATGAAGGTGTGGGCCTCTGCGACCTCGGCGGCACGGCGAACCTCGTCATCGGTGGCGTCGGGTCTGCCGTAGGCAATGTTGTCTCGCACCGATCCGTGGAACAGGAACACATCCTGGCCAACCACAGCCATGGCTTGACGCAGATGGTGCAGTTCGAGTGACCTGATATCGCGGCCGTCGATCGTGATCGATCCGTCGCCGACGTCGTAGAGACGGAGCAGTAGCTTGACCAGCGTCGTCTTGCCCGACCCCGTTGCACCGACAAAGGCGGTGGTCTCTCCGGCAGGCAGATCTAGCTGGATGTCGGTCAGGACGGGATACCCTTCCCGGTAGGCGAAGTCTACGCCTCGGAACTCGATGTGCCCGTTGACATCCTCGCGTTCGAGGATCCCATCGCCGGAGACAATCTCGGCTGGTGTGTCGATGACGTCGAGGATTCGGTTGGTCGAGGCCATGGCGCGCTGATACAGGTCGAATGTCTGGCCCAGCCGGGTCAGCGGCCACAACAACCGTTGGGTCAGAAACACCATCACGCTGTAGGAGCCGACGGCCAGACGGTTGTCGAGAGTCAGCAGCCCACCCCAGATGAGAGTCCCGGTGAAGCCAACGAGGATGGCCACCCGGATCAGCGGCGAGAAGGCCGCGCTCAGCGTGATTGCCGACCGGTTGGCCTGGCGGTATTCGTCGCTCTCGGCGGCCAAGCGTGCGATTTCTCGATCCTCAGATGTGAAGGCCTTGATGGTGGCGATACCGCCGAGGTTGTTGGCGAGAAGGCTGCTGATGGCCCCCGCTGTCTTCCTGACTACTGCATAGCGGGGCTCCATGAGCCGCTGGAAGCGGAACGAACCCCAGATGATGATCGGCATCGGAAGGAAAGCCATCCACGCTATCGACGGTGCAATCACGAAGAAGGCGCCGCCGATCAGCACCACAGTGGTCAGAACTGCAAGGACCTCGTTGGCCCCGACGTCGAGGAACCGCTCCAGCTGGTTGACGTCGTCGTTGAGGATTGCCAGCAGATTGCCGGTTGACTCGTCCTCGAAGAATGCCATCTCCAGGTGCTGCATGTGGGAGTAGGCGTCAAGCCGCAGCTCGTGCTGTATTGCTTGAGCGAGATTGCGCCAGGCTACGGCTTGCAGATACTCGAACACCGACTCCAGACCCCAGATGACAAAAGTGAGTAGCGAGAGAGCAACGAGCTGAGATCGGGCGGTTTCGAACCCATACTTGGACAGGAATGCACCCTCTTTGTTGACGGCGATGTCAACGGCCAGGCCGATGAGGACGGGCGGAATGATGTCGAAGAACTTGTTGAGGATCGACCACAGTACGGCGCGAATGAGACGACCACGATGGGCCTCGGCGTAGTACCAAAGACGGCGGAGCGGCGACTGTTGCATAGAAGGTCAACAATAGGACGTTGTGTCGCGGCCCCAGGCGTCATGGGAGGTTTGCACCGTAGGCCATACTCGGGGCATGCAATTGCCTATGTTTCCGTTGGGCTCGGTGCTCTTCCCGGGTGCGATTCTGCCGCTCCAGGTGTTCGAAGAGCGTTATCGGACCATGATCGACGTCATCGAGAACACCGACAATCGGTTCGGCGTGGTTCTCATCAGTCGTGGGCGCGATGTTGGCGGCGGAGATGAACGGACCGATATCGGCACAATGGCTGAAATTGTGCGCAAGGGCGAGGCGGAAGATGGGCGAATACTCATCACCGCTGTGGGTCGGAACCGGATTCGGGTGGCCGAGTGGCTGGAGGACGACCCGTATCCGCGGGCGGTGGTTGATGAGATTCCGGAAGATGCTGTGCCCCATGGCATTGAGTCGGCAATCTCGGCGGCTGCCGTTGCCCGGCGCCGGTTGCTCGCTCTCGCTATCGAGATGGGTGCCGACGGACAGCAACTGGATCTCGATCTCCCCGAGGATCCGATGCGGGCAGTCTGGACGCTGTGTGCCGCGGCACCGGTCGGTTCCTATGACCGGCAACGGCTACTGGTAGTTGACGAGCCACTGCAGCGGCTCGGACTTCTCGAGTTGATGATGGCGAACCAGGCCCGCGACCTCGAGGACGCGCTGCGGCGGTCCTAGTTGCGGCAAATCTCCGGACCTCTAGCCACCGAGGTCGGGGACTCCAACAAAGATCACGATCAGCTGCCCCGGTTCGACCAGAGAACCAGCCGGAGGATTGGTCCTGATGACCTGGCCCAGGGCAGATGGCTCGTCCGTGGGCACAGTCTCAATGGTCCACTGCAGCCCCAAACCCGAGGCGTCGTTGAACGCGGTAATCGCCGCCTCTACGTTTTCGAGGCTCAGGCCGCGGAGGTCGATGAGCTGCGGAGGCACCCCGGACGAGTAGGTGACGGTGACGATGCCACCCTGGGAGACATCGGCGCCGGCGCCGGGATTCTGGCTAAGGAACGTGTTCTCAGGTTCCACCGAGGCGACGTGCTCGATGACCGCACGGAGCCCTGCCTTGAATATGGCGTCCTTTGCGTCGGCTTCACTCAGACCGCCGACGTCGGGGACCTCGGTTCTCGGAACCCGGAAGAACGCATCGGTGCCTTCGGGGGCTGGGGGGAAGTCCTCGACAGGCAAGTTCTCGGTCTCGGTGAGCCATGTCATGAAGTCATGCCAGACGGGGCCGGCAACCGAACCGCCATAGGCTCTGGCGATGGATTGCACCCGGTCTTCTCGTTCGTTATAGACCGAGAAGTTGACCATCTCGATTTGCGCATCCGCATGTCCAACCCAGACAGCTGTGGTGTACTGCGGTATGGCGCCCACGAACCAAACGTCACGGAAATTCTGGGCGGTACCCGTCTTGCCGAATTGTGGCCGACCGATGTTGGCTCGGGGTGCAGTTCCGCCGCCTTGCGGCACCTTTTCCAAAGTTCTCACGACTGCCGCCGCAAGTGCCTCGTCGAGCACCCTGGTAGGGGTGGATTCGTGTTGATATACGACGTTGCCCTCGGCGTCGACGATCTTGTCGATGAGGTAGCTGTCGATCTTCTCGCCGTAGTTGGCGATGGTTGTGTAAGCCGATGCCATCTCGAGCGGTGTAACCGACTGGGTGCCGAGAGCGATGGACAACACGGGCTGCAACGGTGACTCAATGCCAATCTTGTGGGCTGTGTCGACTATTTGCTCCGGACCGACGGCCAGAGACACCTGCGCATACACCGTGTTCTTGGAGGTGTAGGTCGCTTGCTCGAGGGTGACTATTCCCGAACCGCCACCGCCGGCGTTGCTCACGGTCCAGATGTTGCCCTGGTCGGAGCAGGGGAAGCCGCAATCGATCTTCTGCGGGCTGGTCTGATCCCAGTAGCTGCCGAGCGTGATCGGCCATCCGAATTGGCTGCCGTTCTCTAGTGCCGAAACCAGCGCGATTGGTTTGAAGGCTGATCCGGCCTGGCGTCGACCCTCGACGGCGAGGTCGTAGGTACGCTCGCCGGCCTCGAAGTCAGTGCCGTAGTCGAGTCCGGACGAGATGACTCTGATGGCGCCGGTTTCGTTCTCGATCATGGCGATGGCGCCGGTAGGCCCGTCGGGATCCTGGAACCAGGAGCGCAGCATCCGGTTGGCCTCTAGCTGCTGCTCATAGTTGACCGTCACGGTGATGGTGAGGCCACCACCGCCCTCACACTCGGTGTCGTTGGCCGGGCAGCCAAAGAGGGCCTGTTTGCGAGCGGTGTATGTATCGCCGAGACCAAAGCTCGGATCAGCCAGCAGCCGTTCCTTGGCCTCGATGAGTATGCGCGGGTCTACTTCTTCGAAGCCCTGGTGCGCGATCGGTGCGAGCGTCGTTGCCTGGGCAGCCAGCGACTCCTCCTCGGTGATAAACCCGTTCTTTTCCATCTGTTTGATGACGGAATTGCGCCGATCGAGGACCCGGTCGGTCTCCTTGCGCATGTTGTAGAACGTTGGGTTACGGATGGGGACGGTGATGGCGGCCGCTTCGGCGATTGTCAGATCGTTGAGGTCTTTGCCGAAGTACTCCTGCGCCGCAGCTGCTACACCGTATGCGTTCTCGCCGAAGAACTGCGAGTTCAGGTAGAACTCGAGGATTTCGTCTTTGGTGTAGATCCGCTCCAACTCGGCTGCAATGACGGCTTCACAGATCTTGCGATCGAGGGTTACCTCATCGGTGAGGACGTTCTTCTTGATTATCTGTTGAGTGATAGTTGAGCCGCCGCGCGTTCCCTCGTACCGGGCGTTGTCGATGGCGGCGCTGAGTATCGATGAGAAGTCGATCCCGGCATGTTCGTAGAAGTCGCCATCCTCAGCAGAGACAACAGCCCATTGCACTATCTCGGGAATCTCGCTGATCGATGTCGGCTGGCTGTTGCGCTCCGTGATCTTGCCCAGCAGCACACCGTCGCTCGTGTAAACCTCCGATAGGCTGCCCAACGTCGGGAAGTTCAGGTCGTAGTCGTCCGGGTCGCAGATCAGTGATTCGGAGACGTCTTCAACCGTACCGAAAGCAGCGTTCGTCTCGAGGAACGCAAACATGCCGTACAGCGAGGCGCCCAGCACTGTGATCACAGAGATCATGGCGAAGCTAGAGACGCGCTTGCCGCGCCTCTCCCGCCGTTCGATGAGGTGAAGACTTGGATCCATAAGGTTTACAGGTAGATAGACGTTGTGAGCGTCGAGATAGTTCCCGCGGGTACCATCCGTCTGCAGTCAGCCGGATGATAGGTATGTCTGGGGACAACGATAGGTATATGGAAACTAACGACCACGAGATCGATCCTGTGTACGGGCCGAGGCACCTCGATGGCTGGGATGCGGCCGAGCAGCTCGGCGAACCGGGGGAGTTCCCCTATACGCGCGGCCCCTATCCGACCATGTATCGCGGCCGCAAATGGACCATGCGGCAGTATGCGGGGTTTGGGTCAGCGGCCGAGACCAATCAACGATTCCGGAATCTGTTGGCGGCGGGTCAGACGGGCTTGTCGGTAGCCTTCGACCTTCCGACGCAGATGGGGCTCGACTCAGATTCTCCGCTGGCGCAAGGTGAGGTCGGCAAGGTCGGTGTCGCCATCGACACACTCGACGACATGCGTGCCTTGTTCGATCAGATTCCCCTGGGCGAAGTCTCTACGTCAATGACCATCAACTCGACGGCAGCGGTGTTGCTGCTGATGTACGAGCTGGTCGCGGCAGAGCAGGGCTTCGGTGGCGCCCAACTGCGCGGCACCGTCCAGAACGACATTCTGAAGGAATACATCGCTCGGGGGACCTATATCTACCCTGTGCAGCCATCCATGCGGCTCGTAACGGATCTATTCGCATACTGCGCAGCTGAGGTCCCCAACTGGAACACGATCTCAATTAGCGGCTATCACATCCGCGAGGCGGGGTCGACCGCGGCACAAGAACTCGCCTTCACTGTGAGCAACGGTCTCGCCTATGTCGAAGCGGCCGCTTCCGCCGGTCTCGAAGTCGATGACTTCGCACCGAGGCTGTCGTTCTTCTGGAATGCCCACAACAACCTCTTTGAAGAGGTGGCCAAGTACCGCGCCGCCCGCCGCATGTGGGCACACCTCATGCGAGATCGGGCCGGAGCCAAGGATCCCGCTTCGTGGCGGATGCGATTTCACACGCAGACCGCCGGGTCGACGCTGACTGCCCAGCAGCCCCATGTGAACGTCGTGCGTACCGCCTACCAGGCCCTCGCGGCGGTTCTCGGTGGTACCCAGTCTTTGCACACGAACTCCTTCGACGAGGCGCTGAGCTTGCCGACCGACGAGTCAGCGCGCTTGGCGTTGCGTACCCAGCAGGTCCTCGGTTTCGAGTCCGGCGTAACCGATACCGTCGATCCGCTCGCCGGATCGTATTACGTGGAGTCCCTGACCGATGAGGTCGAGGCGGCGGCGCTGGCGCTGATCGCCGATATCGACGATCTCGGTGGTGCGGTATCTGCCATCGAGGCAGGTTTCCAGGAAGGGCAGATCGAGGAGGCGGCCTATCGGCATGCTCGCGCAGTCGATGAAGGCGCCGCCACGGTGGTGGGGGTCAACCGTTTTGTTGATGACGACGAGCCGGAGTCGGAGATCCTGTCGATCGATCCCGAACTAGAGAAATCGCAGGCAGAACGACTGCGCACGGCCAGGTCATCGCGGGATTCCGCCGCCGTCGACAAGGCGCTGCATGATCTCGAGCTCGCTGCCCGCAGTGATGGCAACGTCCTCTATCCCATGAAGGAAGCCCTCCGCGCCATGGCCACCCTCGGCGAGGTGTCGGCGACACTGGAGAAGGTTTTTGGTCGCTATCGCAGCTGACCATTGTGGCGACTCTCGCTACCCCGGCACAGCTGACTTCTGCTGCTAGCGAACCACCATGAGAACTGCGCCGCTGGCGACGGTGTCGCCGGTTTGGACACGGAGGTCCACTATTTCGCCGTCCTTGGTCGCCTTGATCTCGTTCTCCATTTTCATGGCTTCGAGAACGCACAGCGGCTCGCCTTCTTTGACTGAGTCACCGGCAGATTTGTGGATCTTGACGATGGTTCCCTGCATCGGGGCGGCGATGACTCCGGTGTCGTCGGAAGCCATGGCTTTCCGATCGAGCTTGGGAGGTCGGCGGCGGGGAGCAGCCTTCTGCCCGCCGGCCGCCGGGGCCGTCATGACGGGCGCCCAGTAGCGGACCTCGAAGCGGCGGCCACCAACTTCAACGGTGATCGACCTCTCCTCGAGTTCCTCTTCTGTGGGGAGATGCGGTGCGACTTCCTGCTCGAGGTCCGAGAAGTCGAGGTGCTCCTCGACGAATCGAGTCGAGTAGTTGCCAGCTTGGAATTCGGCAGTGGCAAGGATGGCGAGGTGTGCCGGGATGGTTGTCGCCAGACCGGTGATTTCGAATGTCTCGAGGGCATTCTTGCCACGGCGGATGGCTTCATCGCGGTCGCGGCCCCAGACCACCAGCTTTGCGATGAGGTTGTCGTAATACTGACTGATGACTGATCCAGCATCGACGCCGCTGTCGACCCGGACACCCGGACCGCCCGGCTCCCGGTATTCGATGATCGTGCCCGGATTCGGCATAAAGCCGCGGGCGGGATCCTCAGCATTGATCCGGAACTCGATTGCATGTCCACGAGGCTCCGTGTCGCTGAATGACAGGGTCTCTCCTGCAGCCACGCGGAGCTGTTCCTTGACGAGGTCGATACCGGTTACCGCCTCAGTGATGGTGTGCTCAACCTGGATTCTTGTGTTCATCTCCAGGAAGTAGAACTCACCGTCTTGTGCCATGAGGAACTCGATCGTGCCTGCAGAGACATAGTTGGTGGCGCGGGCAACTGCCAGGGCCGCTTTTTCGATCTTGGCGCGATCCTCATCGGTGATCCCGGGTGCCGGCGTCTCTTCGACGAGTTTCTGGTGGCGACGCTGGGCCGAGCAATCTCGCTCGCCGACAAACACCGCGTTCCCGTGGGTATCACAGATGATCTGGGCCTCGATATGCCGGGGGAGTTCCAGGTACTTCTCGACGTAGACCTCGGGTCGTGAGAAGTAGGCGTCTGCTTCGCGCCGAGCTGCGTCGAAGGCAGTTTCCAGATCCTCTTCCGCATGTACGACGCGGAGCCCTTTGCCGCCTCCGCCATGAGCAGCCTTGATTGCGATTGGGTAGCCGTGCTCGGCGGCGAATGCTTTGACCTCGTCTGCGGCCGCCAACGGCTCCTGAGTGCCCGGTACTGCGGCCACGCCTGCTTCGGCGACGGCGACCCGGGACGCGATCTTGTCACCCATTGTTGCGATCGCCTCAGGCGACGGACCGACCCAAATGATTCCTGCGTCGATGACGGCTTGCGCAAACCCTGCGTTTTCT
>CBDUNF010000027.1:0-25238 GCA_965368515.1 uncultured bacterium | reverse complement strand
CCTGCACTGCCATCCGCAGGAACAACTTCTCATCGACGAGGAAGGGGTACTCCTTTTCGTCGTAGGCACCCATGATTCCACCCAGAGACACCACAGCTGAAGCGGCACCCGGCCCGGGGAGCTGATCGCCCGCGTGGAGCCGGACGACCTCACTCGGCAGGCCGGCGGCGGCGATCGCATCGGCGAGATATCCGGGTGGAACGTTCGCACTGTGTTCGAGAATGGCGATAGGTCTCACAGAAGCAACCTACCGCTGCTGATAGGCGTCGCGAAGCGATCGTCTCATCACTTTGTTGGAGGCGGTGCGTGGCAGCTGATCCACCGCCACGACATCGGAGATCTTGAACAATGGATTCAGCCGGGTGCGGATCCGACGCTGCATCTCAGATTGCGCCATATCCACATCGGTCGTCTCGTCGAGGACGACGTACATGACGAGTGCACTCGGCCCTCCGCCCGGCGGTTCGATAGCCACAGCAGCAGTCTCGACCAGACCGGGAGTATCAAGCACTGCGCGCTCGAGCTCGGCGGAACTCACCTTGATGGCGCCCAGGTTCATTGCGTCGTCGGTCCGACCCTGGGCCCGGTACCGACCGCCGGGAAGACGCTCGATTCGATCGCCATGGCGGCGGAGCGGGACCCCGTCGATCGACGGTGTCCCGGAGTAGTAAACCTCATCGTTGTCACGGTTCAGTAGCTCGATCGACAAGCCCATTGTTGGTGGCTCGATGAACAGCTCACCGACATCGGCCGGACGCCCTGCTTCATCGAGGATGTGCACGGACCCGCCCAAAGTTGGTGTCGTGAACGTCGCCGGTACGGCTCGCTCCAGGATTGTTCCCGTCATGTAAGCGCCGGCAAGCTCGGTACCTCCGATGTAATCCATGATCGGCTTGTTGCCGGCAAGGTCCATCAGGTATCCCATATCGGTGGCGTTGGAGGCCTCTCCCGTCGAGCTGAACAGTCGGATTCGCGACCAATCTGACGATTCCGCGACTCCCGAAGAGCGCCACGCCGCAACGAGCGAGGGAACCACTCCCAGGACCGTGACCTGGGACTCTTCCACGAAACTTGCGAACCCTGCCCCGGTTGGCACATCGTCGAAGAGCGCAATCGTCGCCCTGTTGACGAGCGTGGCGTAGATGAGCCATGGTCCCATCATCCAGCCGAGGTTGGTCGGCCATGCCACGGTGTCAGCGGGATGGATGTCCTGGTGATAGTGCCCGTCCGATGCGGCCTTGATAGGGGCGGCATGGGTCCACGGGATCGCCTTGGGGTCGCCGGTTGTGCCCGACGAGAAGAGGATATTCATGTGGTCTTCAGGGCGCCGAGGGACCGCGCTGAATTCGTCATCTTCGGCGAGGAAATCTGACCAAGCGTGGTCGGCGGCTCGCAACCCGATGTCAGCGCCGGTATCAACAACGATGGCGATACCAGCCCCAGCGGCGATTACCTTCTCATACATAGGGATCGTCTTGCCGGCCCGATTGATCACGTCTTGAGTCACGACCAGGTTGCAATCGGCGATCCGTAGCCGCGTTGCGATCTCGGCGGGAGCGAAGCTGTCGGCAATCGACACGACCACCGCACCCCTCAGCACGATCCCCAAGTAGGCGATAACGGCTTCCACGCTCATCGGCATTGCGATGGCCACCCGGTCCCCGGGAGCGACGTCCAACTTGGTGAGTCCGTTGGCAACCCGATTGGCGGCGCGGCGCAGCTCGGCGTAACTGAGCGTTACCAGCTCGCCACCTCGTTTCGAGATGATGGCAGCCGAGTCGGGTTCTGCGATGAAGCACGATTCGGCGATGTTGAGCTGGGCTTCCGGCAGCCAGACCGGGTGCTGTGGGGTGCCCTCGAGTGTTGCCCGGGGCTCCTGGCTCATCACGATGCCGAGCCTGTCGATTGTGTAGCCCCAGAAGGCGGCCCGATCGGTCGCAGACCAGGCGTAGAAGGCGTCGTAGTCAGCAAGATCTCGCTCACGAATGGCATCGGTCAGGTTGGCGGCCGCCACGACATCAGCAGACGGAGCCCATCTCGCTTCGTTCATGTCGCACCCCCGGCTGAAGACTGCGCCAAGGGTAGCTAATTGGGGCCTCAGGAGGCCGCGACGCCGACCCGTGGCCGAGCGACACGACCTGGTTCGGTGATCGTGAGTGTCAGCAGGAACTTTGTCATCCCGTCCTCGCGGACACATTCCAAATCGCCGCCCATCAGCCGTGCCAGCAGTCGACTGACGTAGAGCCCAATACCAACGCCGCTGGGAGATTCATCATCGCTTTGATCGGACTGTTCGTATGGCTCGAAGATTCGGCTGAGGTCAGAGTCGCCGAGGTTGTCACCATTGTCCGCGACGGTCACCAGTAGCGTGTTGCCGGCGAGCTCGCAGTCGATGGAGATCTCCTCGCCGCCGTAGCGGACCGCATTCTCGAGCAGGTTGCGCAGAATCTGACGAAGGCGCGTCGTATCCGTAAACACCGGGTGGTCATCCGCATAGCTGGCAACCCGCTTGCGTCCGTCGGCCGGCAGCGAGGCCAGGGCGTAGTCGATGTGTGACATCAGGTGAGTGTCTGCCATCGCCAGACGCAGCTGGGACGGGTCGGAACGGGCGGCGACGAGCAGGTCCTCAACTATGTTCGCCGCCTCCACAGCCTGCTCGGTCATCATCGTCATCAGCTCTTGCCTGTCGTTGTCGGTGAATTGGTCCCAGTTCGGCCCTACTTCTGAAGCGACACCGAGCACCACGGTCAGCGGTGTTCGTAGTTCGTGACTGACGGTGGCGAGGAATCGGTCCTTGCTTGCATTGAGCTCTTGCGCAAGCCGCAACCGTTCGGCGAGTTCCTCGGATCGCGAGCGTGCCATCACCGCCATCCACATGAGCAGCAATGCGATAAGTACCCCGGTGCCAACCACGAGGGCCGAGATCCACGGCGACCCGGCGGAGTCGAACTCGGGTCCGGGATGCACAACGAGCTCCCACGCCGTCTTGATCCCTTCCGGTACTCGGCGCGCCTCCAGGTCGGAGGAACTGTCACCCACCGAAGCCACGAGCTGCCGTTCGTAGCGAACGTCAACCGCGTCAACTGCGTACTGGTCCTCGCCCGCCGCCTCAACGGCAGACCTCAGCATCCGATCGGGCCTGAAGACCACGCCGACCAGCTGAAAGCCGTCCCCATTGTCGATAGGTATTGCGACCACGTAGTCCAGGCGATCAGGTGACTCGGTGTGGATCGGTGCACTGAGGAACGCCTGCCCCGCCTCGAGGAGTTCCTTGAACTCGACCAGGTCCAGCTGGATGTCTGGGACCACATAGTCAGTTGTGATCACACTGCCCTCACCGTCAAACATGAACGCTCCCCGGCCCACCCCGTCGGCATCCACGGGATAGGTGATAACCCCGAGCAGTGAGGACAGCACGGAGATGTCGATCCTGCTGACCATTTGGGTGAGATCGACACCTTCGAGCGGCTGATCAGCGAGGCTTTGGGTCCCGCTACCAGCAAGTTCGAGTATCCGGATCTGCTCGGCAACGTTCGATTGCACGGCGTCAGCGCCACGTTCAAGCCGATCTCGGTCTGCATCAGCCGCGGTGTTGTTCATCCACAACGCGATAAACCCGCTGCCCACTATGACAAGGACAGCGGCAATGAACCAAGGAAGGCTCTGCCCAACCGGACTTTCGGCGGCGCGACGAGTTACCACCTCTGTTCTGTCGGCAGAATATGGTGGAGGCTTAGCTGCCAATGAGACGCTCGACCTCGCTCACGGCTGCAAGAATGCCGGGATGGAATATGCGATTCAGACTCTCGGCAACACCTACGACGAGTTCCTCGCCGCAGCCCGGTGGGCCGAGGGAAAGGGCCTTGCGGCCTTCGCCATCCCCGACCACTACGTTTATGGCAGCACGGACGACGCATTGAGCAAACCCGCCTACGACGCTTTCGCGATCATGGCAGGGCTAGCCAGGGAAACGGCCTCGATTGAGCTGGTCATCCTGGTCTCGCCGATAACGTTTCGTCACCCAGCAGTGCTGGCCAAGAACGCGGCCACGATCCAGGAGATGGCCGGGGGTCGATTCAAGCTGGGTGTCGGCACCGGCTGGCTGGAACAAGAACACGACCGCTTTGGTATCGAGTTCCCACCTACCACCGAGCGGTTCGAAAGGACCGAGGAAGCGCTGGCCTATCTGCGTGCGGCATTCGGTGAGCCGCCAACTGACTTCAACGGCAGGTACTACTCGCTCCAAGGTTTTGACATTCAGCCCCGGCCAACTCTCAAACTGGTTGTGGGTGGCACCGGTGCCGTGAAAACGCCACGGTTGGCCGGCGCCTACGCAGACGAACTCAATGCATACCCGGCACTGCCCGCCGAGTATGCAGCCAAGGTCGAACGGGCCCGGACGGCGGCTGCGGGAGCTGGTCGAGATCCGGCGGCGTTGCTCATTTCGAGCTCCGGCCAGATCGTTGCGGCTGACACAGCGCAGGAGTATCACGACAAGATGGTCGCGATCGCCGCTGACCTGGACACAGACCCTGAGAAGCTCGAGGCCGAGGCAGCCAAGCGCAACGCCCCCCGTGGAACCTGGCAGCAAGTTCGGGAGATCCTCACGGGCATGGAACAGTCGGGGCTGACTCGTTTCTACTTCCAGGGCGTCTTTGATCCTCAAGACATCGAACTGAAGCTGAGCAAGCTGTCGTAGGAGACGCAACGATGGATCCCAATCTCGACGAGACACCGTCGCCAGGCTGGTACCGCCTCTGGATGCCAAGAGTCGCGATGACCACGGTCGTCGTACTGTTGGTCACCTATGGCGGTACTTGGGTCTTCCGCAACACAGTCAGCTTCATAGTCACCGTGGTGATTTCTATGTTCGCTGCCTTCGCCATGCTCCCGGCGGTCGAGGCTCTGTCCAAGCGCGGCTGGCGTCGCGGTCTGGCAACCGGAGCAGTCATGTTTGCAGCCACAGCCTTTGCCAGTGTGTTCATGTACACGCTGGTCAACGTAGCGGTTGACCAGATCATCAAGCTGGCCGACCGGCTACCTGACTACGTCGAGTCGTTGGTCGATTGGGCCAATCGCACCTTTGACACCGAGTTTTCGAGCACCACCATCATCTCGGATCTGACAGCCGACCAAAAGCGGCTCGAGGAACTGTCATCCAATGCGGCTAGCGGGGTCCTCGGCTTGGCATCAACCGCTGTTGGCCTTCTCTTCCAGCTGCTGACGATCGCCCTCTTTACGTTCTACATTCTCGCCGACCTCCCCAAGCTGCGTGCTGCGGTGCTCCGCCGCATGCCTCCGGTGCAGCAGCAGCACGCCGACACGATCATCGGGATCACGATCGAAAAAGTCGGCGGCTACGTGTATTCCCGAAGTCTGCTGGCAGTGTTCTCAGCGGTATTCCACTTCGTCATTTTCTCGATCATCGGTGTTCCCTACGCCGTCGCCTTGGCCATGTGGGTCGGCATCGTGTCTCAGTTCGTACCAACGGTCGGTACCTACATCGCGGGTGCCTTCCCGCTGCTGATCGCTTTCGCCGAGGAGCCGTTCGATGCGGTCCTCGTGTTGATTGCGATCCTCGTTTACCAGCAGATCGAGAATTACGGACTCGCCCCTCGCATCACGGCAAACACGATGAAACTGCACCCCGCCGTCGCGTTCGGTGCTGCGATAGTTGGAGCATCACTGCTCGGTGGAGTCGGTGCGATCCTGGCCCTTCCGTTTGCCGCAACAGTTGTGGCCATCGTGCAGACCTACGCCGATCACTACGAGGTTGTCACGTCGGAAACAATCGAGAGTCCCGAGCAGTATGAGCAACGGATGCGGGAATCTGCGGAACAACGCACAGCACGACGCGCAGCACGACGCGCCAAGGAACTAGCCGCCCGTGCGGAGCGGGAGCGGCGCAAGCAGCGCTGACCAACGACCACGCAACGATCGCAGCGGGCCCCAGGGGCCTCATTCGCCCACGAGGCCCCTAGTCTCCCGACGATGAACGCCACAGTCAGCGGCTCCCTCCGAGCGGGCATCATCGTATTCGGGGTGCTCGCCGGAGTTGCTGGGGGTGCGCTGGCTCTGTTCACAATCGGTGAGACGTACGCCGTTGTCACGGCGGCAACCATCGCCATCGCCGCAATGGTCATTGCTTTCACCGCACCGGTGGTCCTGGGCCGGATTGTTCTCGTGCTGCTTATCTTGACATTTGCGGGAACTGCGATCACCGGCGCCTTTGGCACGATCCAGATCCTCGCTGCCCTCGCCGGAAGCCAATCTGGCCCCGTTGACCCACCCGACCCCGACACACTGGCCGCTGCTGAGCGAAAGATCGACCAGTCGGTGGAGGACACCACGTTCCATGTGACACTGACAGAGGCGGAACTGAACGCGGTCCTGCTCGACTCCCTGGCCGAAACCGATACACCGTTCCAGCGGATCACCATCGACATAATCAACGCTGTTGGCGAATCGCCTCTCATCGGGTTTGTCGGCGACTTCAAGAATGGCCGCCTCACCGTCGCCGGTGAACTGACTGCACTGGTCAACGGAGGGCAGGTCGAAGTCGATCTCCTCAGCGCCGACGTCGGCATGTTCACTATGCCGGGCGTCGCCAAAGATGCCGTCGAGGACATGATCGGCCGCGTTGCCGACCTCAACCGGGCCATCGCCGAGGACGGAGCCGACGTGCAAAGGGTCGTCATCGGCGACGACAGCATCGCGGTGATGGGTGTCACTAGCGGGGATTCCACAATCAACGCCGAGGTGATGCTCGCTGCGTTCGGGAACTTCGGGGGGCTGGCGGGAACCACCGTTGATGTGGTCGCCTACGAATCGGGAGTTGACTCCGACACTGCCGAGGGCGAACCGTTGTTTCTAGCGCTCGGCGACTCGCTTGCAGCCGCGGTTGGTGTCGATGGCTATGCGATGGGTTACGTATCGCAGGTCCATCGTGGGGTGAGTCTCCGCGACGGATCGGTGTACGGTCTGCGCAACTTCGGCATTACGGGAGAAACATCGGGAACCATGCTGCAGGGAGGGCAACTGGACGACGCCCTTGCCTACGGCGAGGACCGCGACGTCTCGTACGTCACGGTCGACATCGGCGCCAATGACCTCCTCGGCCACCTCGCGTCGACAGACTGCAGCGAGGACGCCGCGGTGCCGGCGTGCACAGCGCGGATCGATGCCTCTCTTCAGGCCTACGCCGCAAACATCGAGCAGATATTTGCCTCGCTCACCGATGCTTTTCCCGATGCAACCATCGTGTTTCTGCTGGCATACAACCCGTTCTCGCTGGGGTTTGAGGAACAGGTTGCTTTCGAGCAGCAGAGCAACGAAGCCCTGATGTCGCTCAACGCGATTGCCGCCGCAGCAGCACAAACGCACGGGGTCCTGGTAGCCGATGGTTTTGCAGCAATGCGGGGCACGACAACTGCAACGACCCACATGACGGATACGCCGCCCGACATCCACCCCAACGAGACCGGTTACGACGTCCTCACCGAAGCGGTCATGTCTGCCATCGGCTGAGCCGATAATCAAGACCCTCGGCGCTGCCGAGAAATCGGGAACCCGGCACCGGCCCCGCGACATCAGAAGAGGGACAAGCCAGGAAACAACCAGGGGTCACCATGAAACGCTTCACAATCGCAATCGCAGCACTGATAGTGCTGACTGCGGCGTGCTCATCGGCGGACGATGCGACAACAACGTCGATCGGTGCGACGACCAGGCCGCCCATCCGAGTAGAGACAGTCGCATACGGTCTCCAGGCATTCGACGCCTGCGAGGACTTCCTTGACTACGTAAAAGAACACGCCGTCGATATGGTCGGCCCATACGGGTTCAACTACGGCTACTACGGTCCAGTGTTCCGTGGTGACGTTGTCCTCGAAGCCGCGGTGGAATTCGATGCAGCCTCGGCCGAAACCGCGCCCTCCTCGGGTTCGAACCTCAAGCAGGGTGTCGACTACTCAGGGACCAACATCCAAGAGCTTGGCGTCGACGAGCCGGACATAATCAAGACCGACGGCGAGCGGATCGTCGTAACCAGCGGCAACGTGCTCTATGTCATTGACGTGACGGGCGAGGAGCCAAGACTTGCCGGTCAGACCACGATTGAAGCTGGTTGGGCAAGCGACCTGTTCCTCTCCGGGGACAAGGTCCTCGTGATGGCCAACGGTGACGGCTACGCCTCGCCGCTCATCGAGCCCGGAATCGCCGAAGACGTTGCCTATTACGCCCCTCCCACTCCGATTACCAGCCTCATCGAGATCGATATCTCCGACATGGAGAAGCCCCGGGTGGAGCGCACGCTGTACATCGACGGCTACAAGGTCAGCGCCCGCATGGTCGCCGATTCGGTGCGGATCGTTGTTAGCTCGATGCCTACTGGCCTCGAGTTCACGTATCCCGAGACCAACGGCCTGAAGGCCGAACGTGACGCTGAGGATTACAACCGAGAGGTCATCCTCGAATCCACAATCGACACCTGGGTCCCCTATTACGTCCTCGAGAACTCCTCAGGTGGAGTGCTCAAAGAAGGAAGTCTTCTGGACTGCTCGAACGCCCACCACCCCGAAGAGTTCTCCGGACTGGAGATGCTCAGTGTGCTGACCGTCGACATGGGTAACAGCATGGCGATCGACGATGCAGTTGGCGTCCTCGCTTCCGGCGATATCGTCTACTCATCGACTGAGGCGATGTACATCGCCTCGGCGGCGTGGCGCAACTGGGACACCTTTGCTGAGGACGATGCTGAGGACGCCATCAAGAAGCACACAACCGACATCCATAAGTTCGACATCTCGAACCCGAAGGCGACCACATACGTTGCCAGTGGACGGGTTGACGGCTTCATGCTCAGCCAGTGGTCCATGTCGGAGTACGAAGGCAACCTCCGGGTCGCCACCACCTCGTCACCGGACTGGTGGTGGGGCGCAGCTGAGGACTCCGAGAGCTTCGTCACCGTGTTCGAAGAGGACAGCGGCGAACTGGTCGAGATCGGTCAGGTCGGCGGTCTCGGCAAGGGCGAGCGTATCTACTCGGTTCGCTTCATCGATGACGTCGGGTACGTCGTCACCTTCCGCCAGACCGACCCGCTCTACACGATCGATCTCTCCGACCCCACCGACCCGAGCGTCGTCGGGGAACTGAAGATCCTCGGCTACTCGGCGTACCTGCATCCGGTTGGCGACGGCCTCCTCATGGGAGTCGGCCAGGACGCAACCGAGGAAGGCCGCACACTCGGCACCCAGATCTCACTGTTCGATGTCAGCGATCCGGCCAACCCGACTCGGATCCAGAACTACACATTCGACAACGGCTACTCCAGCGTCGAATGGGATCACCGAGCATTCCTGCATTGGCAGCAGACCGGACTCACCGTCATTCCGATCTCCGCATGGAGCTGGGACGAGGAGACCGAGACGGAGAGCGGCTTCGTCGGTGCCATCGCAGTAGAGGCAACCGAAGACGGCATCAAAGAGGTGGGCCGAATCACCCATAACCAGAAGGACTCCGAAGGTGAGGAATTCTGGTGGGGCCCCGGCATCGAGCGCTCCCTCGTCATCGGCGACAGCCTCTACACCTACTCGTACGACGGTGTGCTCCAGAGCGACCTTGCGAGCCTGGAATCCGGCACATACGTGAGCTTCTGGAACTAGGAGAGTCACGAAATGACCCTGGAGCCTCGTGTAGCGAGACTCCAATCGTTCACGGCGCAGCAGCTGGTGGCCCCTCCAATGGAGGGGCCACCGTTCATTGGGCATCGCTTCGAGAAGGGGCGCTGTTACGGAGTTCACCTCGCTCGTGTCGGCCCGCCTGTCGTGCTTCACTTTCCCCGGCAGATGGCCACCACCTGACGTCGCAAATGTTGCGCACGCCTCCACGACAGATTGAGCTCGATGCAACCGGACCCAAGGGGGCTCGCAGCCGCCGTCTGCCAGAATGCGGCTGATGCGGGAGAGAATCGAGCCAAATTGGTGGGGAGGGCGAGCCCACATCATCTTCACGATCTTTGTGTTCGTGACATTGGCCTCTCTCGACAATGCAGCACTCGCAACCATTCCATCAATGGTGCTTCCGATCACCGAGGCATTGAATACCTCCAAAGCAGCGGTTGGCTTCCTGACCGCAACGGTCATCCTGATTACCGCCCTCAGCGCCGTCGGGTGGGGCTACTGGGGTGACAGATCGGATCGCAAGCGGCTCTTGTTCTGGGGGACGCTCATCTGGGCGGCTGGGTCAGGGCTCTCCTCAACCGCAGCGGTGTACTGGCAGCTCTTCGTTTGGCAAATAGTCACCGCAATCGGCCTTGGCGTCATCGCGTCGGTCGGCTTCTCCGTCATCAGCGATTTCGTCTCGCCCAAACACCGCGGTCTGGCGATGAGCTTCTGGGGCATAAGCCAGGGCGTCGGGGGCATCTTGGGTGGTCTGCTGGCGAGTCAGCTCGGAGCCGATGACTTCGCACTGGCGCTGCGCGTGATTGCAGTCCTCGGTGTCGCCGTCTCGATGCTCTATCTGCTCACCTACAACCCCCCGCGCGGACTACGCGAGCCCGACCTCGCAGGACTACACGAACGAGGCGATGAATACGAGTACCGCATCGAACCGGGCCAGTTCCAGCAGCTGTGGAATCGGAGAACCAACCGCTGGCTCATCCTGCAGGGTCTCAGCGCGCAGGTTGCGTATGGGTCACTGATCTGGGTGCCGCTCCTATATCAAGAAAAGGTCGTGGCCGCCGGCTACGACCTGAGCACTGCCACGAAGGTAGGCGGAATCTTCGCCGCCATCTTTCAGTTGGGTGGCGTCACGTCGATTCTTGCCGGGCACATCGGAGATCGACTCCAACGCAAGACTCCAAGCGGTCGTGCGATCGTGTCATCTGTTGGCATCCTCGGCGCCATCCCGTTCTTTCTGGTCTTCCTGTTCATCCCGTTGCGCGGTCTCGACGTGACCAGCGGTGCCGGCACGGTGACCCTGGTCGGTGAGGTCCTACGGGAAGTAATCGCAAACCCGTGGGTGACCATCGCATTCCTCGCGGCTCTGTTTGCCGTGGCGCTGACCGGCGCCGACTCTCCAAACTGGTTTGCCCTCATCGCAGATGCGAACCTGCCGGAACATCGGGGCACGATTTTTGGTGCCGCCAACTTTGCCAACGGGATAGGGCGCTCGGCCGGCAACGGTCTAACCGGGGCGGTGGCGGGGGCGTTCGAGACGGCGCTGCCTCCTCCGCTCAATTGGGCTGTTGGCCTGACCGTCTTCCAGGTGTTCTTCCTGCCCACGGGCTATTGCTACTACCGGGCAGCCCAAACATCACCGGGAGATATCGCCGAGGTCCGATCAATCCTGAGTCAGCGGTCCCGAGAAACCAGGGACAGTCCGTCTCCTGACCGGTAGGGTCGAAGCACGGTCTATTTCCTAGGAGGGGGTTATGGCTCGGAAACTCTCGATCTCAGCGCTACTCGCTGTTCTCGTCATCGCGCTCGTTCCCGGTGTCGCTGTCGCCAGCGTTGACGGCGACTGCACCGGAGAAGCCATCATCAAAGGTGTTACGTATACACCGGCCAATGACACACCCGGCAATGCCATTCCCATCCCTGATGAGGAGGGTGTCGTGGTCACGTATTCAGGATCGGTCGACTTCGTGAACACAAACCATTCCGGGGCGGCGAAGGTCCAGGTCGGCCCGTTCAACATCACTCTCGACAAGCCGTGGGGCGGCGCCAACGGAGACGACGATCGCGGCGTCGAGAACCAGACATACCAACTCGATGACTTCCGTGACAAGCTGCCGATCTGGATTCCCGGCGTGTGGAAGGTCTCCGCCTCACATGCTGCTGACGGGGGCGATTGCTCGGGCTTTGCGATGATCGTGCTCGACGGCAACCCGCTCGGCAACTTCGTCGGGTGGATCGTCCTGGTCGGGTTGCTGGGCACGGGATTCTGGGCGATCAGCGCCATCGTTGGCAAGCGGTCCGCCTCAGCGGCAATCGCAGCTTTGATTTTTGGCGTCTTCCTGTCCCTCGGATTGATGATGTGGAAGGTCCGACCACTCGACACGCTGACAACGATCATCGTGCCGATTGTGCTGGCAGTAATCGCTTTCGTGATTGTGATGATGCTGGGTCGACCCCGCTCGATGAGTTGATCCCTGACATTTCTAGGCAACGCTAAATATCGCGCGATAGAACGAAAGACCCATAAAGTCCGGGGCCCCCTCCGACCGATAAATCGGGGAGGAGGTTCCCCGGATGGCGTCACAGCTCGTCTTCTTTGTCATAGCGGTCACCGCCGCGCTGGCAATGCTGCTGCGCTGGTTTGGCGAGTCCCGTGGCCACTCGAAGCGACTGACGATGGTTCCCCACCGGATCCATGTGAATGGCATTCGCGGCAAGTCGACGGTTACCCGCCTCATCGCCGGGATGTTGCGCGAAGCCGACCTCGTCACCATCGGAAAATCCACCGGCAGCTTCGCCGCCGTGATCGCACCCGATGGTCGCGATCACCCGATCCAACGCAGAGGTTCGCCAACGATTCTGGAGCAAATCCAGGTTGTTCGGGACTGGGTGACTCCATTCGTTGACGCCATCGTCATGGAATGTATGGCGATCAATCCTCGCTATCAGAAGGTCAGCGAGGAGCGTCTGATTCGTTCGACAATCGGTGTCATCACCAACGTCCGTGAGGATCATCAAGACGTGATGGGAGAAACCCTGCCGGAGATCGCTCGTTCTCTGATGTCGAGCTGCCCGAAGAACGGCATCCTGATCACGGCCGAGCAGAACCCCGAAATCCTCGACATCATGTTCCAGGAAGCTCGCCGCAAGGGAACCAGCCTCATCGTCGCCGATCCGTCCAAGGTGCGGGCCGAGGAAGTGGCAGCATTCGACTTCATCTCATTCGAAGAGAACATTGCAATCGTTCTCGCTATCGCTGAACTCCTCAACATTCCCCGGCACGTCGCCATGGCCGGAATGGTCAAAGCGCCGGCCGATCCGGGCGTGCTCCGCATCGAGCGGTATCAGATCGGCGGCAAGAACCTCACCTGGGCAAACCTGTTTGCAGTCAACGACCGGGAGTCAATGGTCGCCGCAGCCGAGAAGCTGAAGCCGTACATCGGCCAAGCCACAACCACGGTCGGCATCCTCAACAACAGGTCGGACCGGCAGCGACGCGCCATCCAGTTCGCCAACATCGCCGTGAACGACCTGTCATTCGACCGTCTCGTCACCTTCGGTGCCTACGAAGACCTCGTAACGAACGTAGTGCTACGCAACGGGTACCCGAAAGACCACCTGATCAACCTCGGCGAACAGCGGAATCCGACCATTCACGACATCGTTGAAGAGGCCGTGGCCAAGATGCCGACCAACGATGTGCTGCTGGTGGGCTTCGTCAACATCCACACCCACCAAGCCGAGATGATGCTCGACTACTTCGAGAGGGTCGCAGAACGCGACAAGCGTAGAGGCAAGAGACACCTAGTAGCGGTCGCCTAGGGGTAGCTGTGCACGACTATCTCTTTGACATCAACACGGTGCGGTTTGCGTTCATTGTCGGCGTGCTGGCGTCGGTCATCGTCTACGAGCGCTTCCACATCACCTCGGGCAGCATCGTCGTCCCCGGGTACGTCGCAGTATTCGTGCTGCAACCACTCATTCTTCTCATCACGCTGGCGAACGCCCTGTTCTCCTACTGGATGGTCAACCACGTTCTGCGGAAACGATTGCTACTCGATGGCCGCAACAAGTTCTCGACGATCATGATCATCTCAGCTTCGGTACAGGTGGTCCTACTCAAGATCAGTCCTGCCACCGGCTACCTGTGGGAGTCCAACATCCCGCTGTTGGTGGGCGTTGGCTATCTCGTCCCGGCGCTGATCGCACACGATTTCGGACGGCAGGGTATCAAGCGCACGATGAAGGCTGTCGGCATGTCGTCTGCGCTGGTCGCAGTGCCCATGACGCTGGCGATCATGTTCTTCCCCGAGGCTCAGGCCGGCGCCGGTCTCGCCGGATTCGGGGTACTGGCATTCCCACCGGAGTGGATCCCAATGTCGGTGCTGTTGTCCGCTGCAGCCGCATGGGCGTTGCAGTACAACTACGGCTTCCGATCGGCCGGGTACGTCGGGGCCGCCTACCTCGCAATGCTGACTACGAGCCCGCTGAACCTGATCTTCCTAGGTGCAATCGGTGTTGCGTCGTGGCTACTGGTGACCCGGGTGTTCATGCGAACCCTCATCGTTTTCGGTCGTCGCAAGTTTGCGCTGATGATGGTCAGCGCCAGCATCATCTCGTGGGCGGGCGTATGGACTTCCACTGCGGTGTTCGATGTGAGCGTGGCGGCCTACGAGTCGATGGCGACGGTTGCGCTGACACCGCTGTTCGTTCCCGGCCTCATTGCGAACGATCTCGAGCGCTCGTCACCACTGCTGGTCTTCTCGGGTCTCGTGTACTCGGTGGGCTTCGTATTGACCACAACCTGGCTGGTCACCACTGCGGTTACCGGCTTCTACAGCGGCTGGATCCCGCTTCGCATGTCGATCGCGGTTTCGGTTATCTGTGGGCTCGTCATCTTCGGCAACCAGTTTGTGCTGCTCGCCAGGTGGATGTGGGCCGGCACGCTCGGCCGCTTGCGCGCCCCGGCGCCTGCGCGCACTTAGGACGGCAGGTCAGGCTGCGCTGCGATGCCGGCCCGTCCAGACGGCAAGACCGATCAGCATCAGGCCACTGATGAACACTCCCACCAGGCCGCCCGCTTCTTCCCCGAGGTAGTGGAACATGGTCTGCGGTACGAACCAGAAGATGCCGACGCCGCCCAGGATGATGGTGAACTTCTCACGTAGGACCACACCCATCGTTGCCAGCAACCCGGCCGTAGCGAGCCCGAGCATCAGGCCGAGGGCGGAGATGTCGGAACCATCCATGACCATCTGCGCCCCAAGGAGCATCGAGAAGGTACCAAGAGTCATGCCGACAGGCAGGGGCCGCAGCAGTCTGCGTCGAGTCGCCACGATCCATGCCAGTCCAACTGCCCACACGGCAATCCCGTGGACAACGCCCTCCGAGTCCTGGAAAAGAGCCACGGTGGCCGCTACCGCAGTCACCACGGCACCGAACAGAACGACATGCTGCAGAACCGAGTGGTGGCGGTGCAACAACACCACGCCAAGCACGGTCGCGGCCGCCCCGATCGCCACCCAGACCGCATCAGGGTCATAGCCGGCGATCGTGTCCAACAGCACAAACAGCGTTCCACCGAGGCCGAGGACTGCGCCACCCCACAGCACACTCGACAGCCGCAGCAAAGCAGGATCGGCTGCGCTGATGAGCGCGTATCCGCCGGCCAGCAAGATGCCGGTCAAGGCGGCGAACAGACCGGCTTGAGCCCAATCGCCGAGCTCCTCCCAGGAGTCCGCGACGAGGAACGCAACGGCGAAGAACGCAAGTGCCGCCCCGACGTAGCCGAGGATCTCGGTTACAAGAGGGATCCGGCGCTCACGTTCCTGTGACGGTGCCGTCGCGACCGACCTGCGCATGCGGTCCGCCTGATCGTGGGTGATGATCTCGTCGTCGAGCCACCTCTCGAGCTGCTGGTTGAGATCAATCATGATTTCTCCTTTCTCCGCCAGCATCGCGCCGCCTGGCGAGATCAGACAGGGGGATCAACCCCTATCTCCGGCTGGGGGTCGCCGGCCGTGCGGCGTCGGCTGTTCTCCGAGCCGTTAATCTCACTCGACATGCCAGGATTACTCGCTTTTCATGCTCATCCCGACGACGAGGTCACCTCAACTGGAGGAACTCTCGCCAAATACGCCGCCGCTGGTGAACAGGTCGTCGTCATCACGGCCACCGATGGCGCCGAGGGTGAGGTACACAACTACGAAAACGCCGACGAGATCAAACAACGTCTTCCCGAGGTGCGTGCGGAAGAGATCGCAGCGGCACTCGAGATCCTCGGGGTCAAGGGGCACGAGTTCCTCGGCTATCGCGACTCCGGGATGATGGGCGAACCGTCCAACAAGCATCCTGATTGCTTCTGGGCCGCCGACTTCGATGAAGCGGTGGGCAGGATGGTCAAACTGATCCGCAAGTATCAGCCCGAGGTGATGACCATCTATGACCCGTTCGGCGGATACGGCCACCCCGACCACATACAGGTGCACCGGGTTGGTCTCGCTGCGTTCTACGCCGCCCGCGACCTCGGCCGCTATCCCCTCGAAGATGGAGAGGCGGAGTGGGCACCGGCGAAGCTGTATTGGACCGCGTGGCCTCGCTCCCGGGTACGGGCGTTCGCCGATGCCCGATTGGAGCAGGGCACCATCGACAAGTCCACCCACGAACGGCAAGCGGCCGCCGGGTTCCCTGATGACCAGGTAACCGCATGGATCGATGTCCGGGACCGCTGGAAGCAAAAAGAGGCCGCCTGGAAAGCACACCGGACCCAGATCCCTGAAGATTGGTTCCTGCTCAACATCCCCGACTCTGTCGAAAAAGAGGTTCTGGGGATGGAGGCGTTCGCCCGCATCGCTTCCTCGATCGCCTGCGCCGACACCGAAGACGACCTTTTCGCCGGCCTCCGGTAGCTCATCCACCGGCTGGACGTTTGGCAAAGCCGAACTCCGTCTTGCCCTGCGTGGCACGCCTGGAACATTGCGCCAGCGCGAAAACCAGGGTTCTTTCGCGAAAGATTTGCAGCCGATCAGCTTGCTCTAGACACCGGAGAGCAGCTAAAAATGGACCTTCTTCCCCCACAACACAGGCGAAGACTACGCGCCTCTAATGACTCTTGCGTAGTTACACCTGTGTAACTACAATCGACTTCCCCTGCGCAACATATTGGGTCTGACCTGAGGAGCAAGACACAAGATGTTGTGCCTGTTGATAAATATGTGGATAAGTACACGTCTCGGGGACGTGGCGGGAAGGGTGACAGCATGGGCCAGGGATTGACCATCGAGCGGCGGTTTACAACCGAGGGTCAAGATGTATACGAAACGGTGGAGTGGAGTAGTAGGGACTCCCGGATCACCAACCCCGACGGTTCGGTCGTTTTCGAGATGCTGGGAGCCGAGATTCCGGCCCAGTGGTCGCAGGTCGCTGCCGACATCATGGTGTCGAAGTATTTCCGCAAGGCCGGTGTCCCCCAACTCGACGATGCAGGCAATGCAATCGTCGACGACGACGGCAACGCCGTCACAGGTTCTGAGACCTCGGCTCGTCAGGTCATCAAGCGTCTTGCCTCGACATGGCGCTGGTGGGGCGAAACCAACGGTTATTTCGCATCGGAGACCGACGCCGAGGCGTTCCAGGACGAGATGGCCTACATGCTCCTTCATCAGATGGCGGCCCCCAACTCACCGCAATGGTTCAACACCGGCCTGCATCACGAGTACGGCATCACGGGCACCGAACAGGGCTTCTGGTTTGTCGACCCCGCCACCGAGGAGGTCACCGCCTCCGATGACGCCTATAGCCGACCCGCCCCGCACGCTTGCTTCATCAACTCGGTCGATGACGATCTCGTGAATGAGGGCGGCATCATGGACCTGTGGGTTCGCGAGGCTCGCCTGTTCAAGATGGGCGCAGGATCCGGTGCCAACTTCTCCAACATCCGCGCCGAAGGAGAGCCCCTTTCGGGTGGCGGCAAGTCCTCCGGTTTGATGTCATTCCTCAAGGTGGGTGACCGGGCCGCCGGCGCCATCAAGTCCGGGGGCACAACCCGGCGGGCCGCCAAAATGGTCATCGTCGATATCGACCATCCCGACATCGAAACGTTCATCCGCTGGAAGGCAGAGGAAGAAAAGAAGGTGCGGGCGCTCGTCGCCGGCGGTTACTCGGCCGACTTCAACGGCGAGGCCTATGCCACCGTCGCCGGGCAGAACTCCAACAACTCGGTTCGTCTCTCCAACCCCTTCCTCACTGCGGTGCTGCACGATCAGGAATGGGATCTTCTGTCACGCACCGACCGCTCGGTCATGAAGACCGTCCGGGCTCGGGATCTGTGGAGCCAGATCGCCGACGCAGCCTGGCAGTCCGCCGATCCGGGCCTGCAGTTCCATGGGACCATCAACGAGTGGCACACCTCCCCCGCCGAGGGCGAGATTCGGGCATCCAACCCGTGTAGCGAATACATGTTCCTGGACAACACGGCGTGCAATCTGGCCAGCCTCAACCTGGGCAAGTTCTACGACGACCACACCGGCTCGTTCAATATCGAGTCATATCGCCATGCAGTGCGACTGTGGACCATCGTGCTCGAGATCTCGGTGACGATGGCTCAATTCCCCTCGAAGGAAATCGCCATCGGCAGCTACGACTATCGCACTCTGGGTCTTGGCTACGCCAACCTCGGGTCGCTGCTCATGCGCATGGGTATCCCCTACGACTCCGATCACGGCCGGGCGATCGCCGGTGCGCTAACCGCGATACTCACCGGGTATTCGTATGCCACTTCGGCAGAGATGGCGGGCGTTCTCGGTCCGTTCCCGAAGTACGAACTGAACCGTGACTCGATGCTGCGGGTAATCCGCAACCATCGCCGTGCTGCCTACAACAAGGACAAGGGCGACTTCGAGGGCGTTAGCCACTTCGTAATGGGCATCAACAGCGGTCTCACTCCCCTCGACATGTTGGAGGCCGCACGGACGGCGTGGGACACCGCGCTCACCTGGGGTGAGCAGCACGGCTATCGCAATGCTCAGGTCTCGGTGCTGGCCCCGACGGGGACCATCGGCCTGCTGATGGATTGCGACACGACCGGAGTCGAGCCCGACTTTGCTCTCGTGAAGTTCAAGAAGCTGGCGGGTGGCGGCTACTTCAAGATCGCCAACCAGTCGATAGCTCCGGCCCTAAAGCGCCTCGGCTATTCGGACAACAACATCCAGCGGATCATCGAGTACGTCGTCGGCACCAACTCGCTGGCTCGTTCGCCACACATCAACATGGCGACCCTCATCGCAAAGGGCTTCAACGCAGACGACCTCGACAAGATCGAGGCGATCCTGCCCGGTGTATTCGAGATCGGCTTTGCGTTCAACCACTGGACGCTCGGCGAGAATGTCATGAAGCGACTCGGGTTCACTCCTGAGCAGTACACATCTCCGGAGTTCTCGATGCTCAAGGCGCTCGGCTTCACCGATGCCGAAATCCTCGAGGCCAACGACTACATCTGTGGGCGCCAGACCATCGAGGGCGCACCGCACCTCCGTGACGAGCATCTGCCCGTATTCGACACTGCCAACCGCAACGGGCGCTTTGGCAAGCGGTTCATCCACCACAACGGCCACATCAACATGATGGCGGCGGCACAACCGTTCATCTCGGGAGCCATCTCCAAGACGATCAACATGCCCAACGAGGTCACTCGTGAGGACATCGCTGAGTCGTACAAGACCTCCTGGGAGCTCGGTCTCAAGGCAGTCGCCATCTACCGCGACGGTTCGAAGGCTTCGCAGCCACTGTCGTCGCAGTCCGATGATGGCTACGCCGATGATGAGCCGGCCGAGCTCGAAGACGCTCTCGCCGAAGAGATCGAGTTGGTGTCGCACGGTCGGGTGCCCTGGCATGAAACCATCAAGCCCGGCGTCTCCCCCACCAAGGCCTACGAGGACATGAAGCGGCCCCGCTTCCTACTCCCCGCACGGCGTCGTGGCTACACCCAGGAAGCCCGAGTTGGTGGACATAAGGTATTCGTCCGAACCGGCGAGTACGAAGACGGCACACTCGGCGAGCTGTTCATCGACCTCGCCAAGGAAGGCGCCACGCTGCGCGGCATCCTGTCTTGCTTCGCCATCGCGGTGAGCAAGGGCCTCCAGTACGGCGTCCCGCTCGAGGAGTATGTCGAGACGTTCACGTTCCAGACGTTCGAGCCCCGTGGCATGGTCGAGGGACATCCGAACATCAAGATGGCGAACTCGCTCATCGACTATGTGTTCCGGGCGCTCGGCGTGGAATATCTGCACCAGGACGAGTTGGCCCAGGTGCCGCCGGATCGCAGCCATGAGCTGCCCGAGCCACCCAAGGGTCTGGCCGTCGATGCCGGTATCCAGCTCGACCTACGGGACGCCGCAGCCGAGGAAGCCGTCAACGCAACCGTCGAAGCGGCCGAGTTCGCAGATGCCGAGGTAGTTGCTCCGGTGAGCGGCGGATCGGGCGTCATAGAGATGTCGCAGGATTCGTACCGCAACAGTGGGGCGATCTCGACCAGCCCGGTACAGGCGGCCCCGGCCACCAACGGCGGCGGTCTAGCCACAGCGGCGGCGGTGCAGCAGCAGGCGATGCAGGCGTCCATGGCCGACAAGATGGGTGATGCACCCATCTGCGACACCTGCGGAGCCATCACCGTCCGCAATGGCAGCTGTTACGTCTGCCTTGGTTGTGGCGGAACAACAGGTTGTAGCTAGGGGCTGCGGGTCGGACGACCCGCTTAGGAAGGCAATCCAGCTATGCGAAGTGGGTCCCCGCTCTGGGGACCCACTTCTGGGTGGAGGCTCGAGTAGTAGTTCTACATGCCTGCACGTACCGCCTCGGCGGTGCGAACGACCATGTCCCGGTCTGTCTGGCTCGTCAGCGCTGAAGTGTCACGGAGAATCAGTTCGATCTGCTCATCAAACGCAGCGACCGCAGCATCCGCCCGGCGTCGCTTTGCGACCGCTGTGGCCGTAGCGAGGGTCCTGACGACCGAGGCCAATACCTGAGGGTCGGTGCGAGCGAATCTGCGAATCGGTTCGACAGCCAGTTCCACGTAGTCACGATGGGCAAGCTCTGCAGCCCGGATGATCGTGCGCCCATCGATCTCAGAATGCCTCGGTGGTAGATCTCTGACTGCAAGCTCCACCAAGATCTCGCCCAAATGATGCACCATCTCTTCAGCGGTTTTGGGATCGTTGACTCCGGGAGAGAGAGCCCTCACCGCAATATCTACGAGTTGGGTTATGCCAAAAGCAGCGTCACCCCGTCGGCTTCGTTGCCGGGCGATCACGAAGCCACCCGCCGCCTCTCTCTCCACGCGGTCGGGATCATCCTTCTCGGGCCATACCGAGGCGAGCAGTTGCCCACGCAACACGTAGTTGCCGACGGACCGGTGCACCAGGACATGACTCCCCTCGCCGACACATCCGAGAAGCTGCTCCAGATTGATGTCTTGGATCCAACCTGAGCGAGGGGCGATGACTACGACCGCGTCGTCAGGAGGCGTCACGTCGGCTGTGTCTCCCGAGACAACCGGCACGGTGGCTGAAAGGACGGGGCCCTCGCTGCCGAACTGGTCCTCGATTGCGGCGATCGATTCCGCCGTGACCTTGGCGGCAACCGTCTCCACGCGCAGGCTCTGGGCGGTGCGGTTGATCGATGCAATCACTGCAACCAGGGCGAACACACCCAGAACCAGGGCGAGGGCTACTGAGAGACTCGGTATGAGCGGATCCCCGCCTCCGTCTATGGGGGCACGCACCACATGAAGCACCAACAAGCAGTAGAGGAATGTGCCCAGCACCAGACCGATGATGATCTGCTGGACGCGGTCGCCCAGAAAGGCACCGAGGATGCGCGGAGAGAACTGAGTCGAAGCCAGTTGGACAGCAACCAGCGTGAGCGAGAAGACCACCGACGCCGCGGTGATTGTCCCGCCTGCAATGACGCTGAGCAGCACTCGACTGCTGTCGACCGTGGTCGAGAGCAGAAGCGGTAAGTCATCCGAGCCGAGTGCTCGATCCACAGCGATAGCCGACTGCGACAGGATGATTGCGCCGATCAGGAACAAGGAAGGGACGAAGAACAGGCTTTCACCGATCCTCTCCCACAATGCCCGGAGTTGCGACCACCGCTTCCGGGACAACAACTCGTCGTTCTGCACGGTCACCGCTCACCACCAGCGCTGATGCGTTCCACCTCTACTCGACAACCGGCGGCGAACCGGGAAAGCCCTGGACCGCGATTTCGCGCAGCCGAGCCTCGAGAAGGCCCGCTTCCTCGCTTGCGCTGTCGCGCAGCCGTTTCAGTCTCTGCGCCACACGGTCTGGAGGCTTGGTTTCCAGTGCCCGCTCAATGGCGACCCTGAGTTGTCGATTCGAACGGAGACATGCAGCGACGGTGCCGACCTCATTGGCGCGACCAATGTCACGCCGGTACGACTCGACGACGTCGTCCGCGGCGGCCGTCTCGATTGCTACAGAATCTGCAAGCTCCCGGGAATCGGTAGCGCGGCGAAAGGCCAGCCTTCGCAGCCTCTGCTTCAGCTTCGGGGCACCGGCGTGTCTGGCGGCTCGCCGAAGATTGCGTCGATCCTTGAGAAGACCTGCGTATACCTTGCCCATTGCGGCGGCCCGCCTGGCGCTCTGGCTTTTGTTCTTCGAATTGCGCTCGTTCATTGCTGCCCACCACTTGATCCGACATTGCGACGCCACACCAAAATAGCCTTGCCGGGAGCTCCCGTTTGCCGTCGGGACGGGAAGACGGTGTCGCCGGAATCTGGCTGCCGTCGACAAGCTCGGTAGGGGGACAATGCTGCTGCTACCGCCCGAGGGCGTCGGCAACGGCCAATCGGCAAGCCTCTGGATCGTCGATGTTTAGGACCGCTCTTGCGAATTGGTGCCCGTCGAGTTCCAGAACTAGAAGCTGCAACTCGGGCCCGCTGAACGGTACGGCCCAGAACTGTTTGCCAACCGTCCCCCGCCCCAGCATCGTGCCGACTCTCCGCTTCCCCGGACGGAGCTTGCCATCGTGGGTGCCGACACCGACAACCCGATGATCGACGAGCGGTTCGAGCTCTCCTCGTGTGACGACGCACACATCGATGATCGCCTCAAATGGGAACAGAGTCGTCCGGCGCCAAATCATGGCCATATCCCAGCCGGACAACCGGACGAGTACTCCATCTGGCGTTTGGCTGACACGAAAAGACATCCGCAGAAGCTAGCCCACGCTATCTCCTGGCCGCAAAGAGCCAGCAGAGATCAATCGCCCGCACGTAGATCCTGTCTCTGCGTCCGGCCCCGACGCCCGCCTAGGCCTCGAACCTTCGCTCGAAGCTGGTTGATGCACAACCAGTCCCCTCCGGGGACGCTCGTTTCGTAGGGTCGTCAGTCGCTCGGTAGTGCTCGAGATCAGCGGTGTTGTCGTCGCCGATCTAGAGGCCGGCGCGAACCTCGTCCAATGTGGGACAAGGGTCGAGGTCATAGGTTGCGCATTCGTCTCGTGTGTATGTCCGGGTAAGTCTCGGTCTCGCCAACGATACGAGTTCGCTGGTATCGGTTGAGATGACAAAGGGGCTTTGGTAGCGAGGGACCAAGAGAATACGCTGATCGTCATTGAGATACTCGACATCCTGCATTCGAACGCCATAGCGGTACTCCTCGATCGCTCCTCGAGTCTCGATGTCGTAGACGGTGAAGTATCCGTTCCCGTCACTCAATGCCGCGCGACTGCCGTCCTCGGAAACTGAGATACTGGAGATGAAGCCCTGCGCTTCGATCGGCGCTCCATTCTCCGTCCAGGTCGTAGTGTCGTAGAACCGTACGAATCCGTCCTGGAACCCAACCACCATTGTCAACCCGTCGTCGGTGAACTCGATGACGTCCCAGACATCGGGCATATCGATTCGAGCGACGCTGTCCCAGCTCGTGGTGTCTACAACGATCATCTCGAAGCGCCCGAGATCACCCGCCTTATTGCCATACAACACGTAGCGACTATCCGGAGAGAACGCAGGAGCGAACCACCAGGGGTCGTAGTCGGCGGGCGGCTGGTGCTCATGAAGCAGATCCCCGGTCAACGCGTCCCATACGAGATAGCCATGGCTGGAGCCTTCGAAGACAAGCATGGTCCCGTCTGGCGACCACTCTATCGCCCGACTGAAGTCCGAATATGGCGACCAAGGACCAGCTGCACAATCGCCGACCGGCGTCGGCTCGGCCGTCGACCACCAACTCCATACGTCGCAAAGGCCCGGTAACGCCCTGACCACCGAACCGGAGTCGGCCTCTACGATCGCCACAGATCCCCACACGTCAGCAACGACGGGCCCATCAGCCACCACTAGCTCGGCAGGCAACGCCACGTCCCTCGCCAGAACGATCTGTCCCGCCATGAATCGCCCGTCCGGCGAAAGGGCTGCGTCTTGGCCCTCCAGGTCGTCGTGAAGATGAATGGACTCGAACGTCGAAGCATCGAACACCTCGCTGCCGCCCAGATGCCTGATCGCAACACGGTCGCCACCGACATATGTGCCTAGCCGATAGTTGAAGAGAGGGCGCGGACTCGACAGCGTCAGCCGCTCGACCTCATATCCGATATCACCCGTATCCCACACACGAATGTCTGACGCGTCCGAGAAACTCGCGAGACGCTCGCCCGAAGCGTCCACCTGTACCTTCTTTGCAAAAGCCGTCGGCCCGAGCAGCCGCGTCAACTCGGCACCTTCCACGGAGAAGATGCGGATAGTGCTATCAAACCCTGCGGTGAAGATCCCAGACTCGTCTGGGAGGAAGCCAACGGTGAACACCTCATTCTCCGTCTGGAATTTCGTGAGCACATCGCCCGTGCTCGTGTCGATAAGGACAAGATCTGCAAACCCAGGCCGGCCAAAGCCTGCCAACAGGCGACTGCCGTCGCGGTTGAGCACTGCGTTGGCAGGGAACTCCGGAAACGTGAGAGCCACCTCCCCCGAAGCAAGGTCGACGACCCGTGTGGCGTCCTCGCCCAAGGCGATCAAACTTCCGTCGGCGCTCATGGTCGCCCCCGTTGGCCGAAAAACACCTTCCGAGAACGCCGACAGGAAACTGACGGTATCGTTTCTCAGATCCCACATGTACACATTCCCTGCGCATTGAGCGGCACCTGGAGTGGTTCCGGGTTTGCCGACGTGTAGTGCGAAAGGCACGTCGAAATCGACGGTCGGCGGGCTCTGCGACACGGAAAACACATAGCACTCCTCGGGAGCCGGATATGGGTGGAAGGAGACTACGGACCCATCATCGTGCGCCAACCCGTACAGTCCCAGCTGCTCCCGAGCTATTTCTGGGGGCACCACCGCAGCTGAAGTCCACGATGCCGCCACGACGAGTTGACTCGATGTCGAATCGAATCCGATCGTTCGCAGCTCGACGCCCTCCACGGCGGACGCGAATGTCCATGTCGGCTCATCGGTAGGGTCATCGACGCTGAACATATGAACAGCGTCGGCGTCACCTGCGGCGATCCATTTCGCGTTGGGACTGAACGCACCCTCGATTTCGCCAC